>JBEIEK010000242.1:0-9169 GCA_040382995.1 Planctomycetaceae bacterium | reverse complement strand
GGAGTGTTCCCGACTCCCTGACGGTCGCGGCTCGGTTGTGAACGCGACGGGGCGAGCGGGGGATGTCAATCCCCCGGTAACAGTACTTGCCCGCCCGGCCAGCGTCGCAGCAGGAGCGCACGAGGGACGTTACCGGCCGATTGACATCGACCGCTCGCCTTTCAGGATCGGTTCGAGGCGTTTCAACGGAAAGCAAGTCCTCCAAAACTTCCGCAACACGAGAAAGTCACGCCATCGGTCACAGCCCCTGCAGAGAATTCTCAGGAATCCGGCCATACTGTTCGCGATTTTCGGCCACACAAGGTGGCAAGGGGCCAGTAACGGGATAGGCACGAGGACTTCGCCTCCAACAGACAGCTGAAGGGCTGCAGCCATGCTCGCAAAACGTTCCATCCCCCCGCGTCTGCTGGCGCTGTTCGCAGAAAAGCTGCCGCCAATCCGCGAAGTGATGCTGGCTCCCTTTCCGCACTCCCTGACGACACCGGAACCCCAGTGTCTGCCGCCACTGCAGGCCGGAGTAATGGCGGCCGGTGAATGCATGCGGCTGGCGTGGACCGCCCGCGCTCTTGGCGCTGATCCATCACGCGTCTACGACGAATTCGACGAATGGTGCCCCACGTACCCCGGCCTGCCGCGGCTTCCCTCCGTACCACCGTTTCCCGTCCCCGACCCCCACCCGGAATGGCTGAGCGAATTCTACCTGGGACTGGCTGCCCGCCTGTCGCTGGAACACCAGCGAGACGGCGACAGCCAGCCCCTGGCCGTGCTGGTTGACAAAGCCATTTCGGCCCTCGAGTCCGTGATGCTGCCCGGATAGTGTCCGCTTGCAACACTTTAAAGGAAACTGACCCATGAAACGCATCCTGATCTGCCTTGATGGAACATGGAATGCGGCCGGTGACGCGGCTGCAGAATCGGATACCAATGTGGTTCGCCTGTTCCGCAGCGCGGAACATTTCCGGAATCCCAATCAAAAGTCGTTCTACTTCAAGGGTGTGGGAACGTCGCCGTTTGAGCAGATTCGTGGTGGTGTGTTTGGGCACGGTTTGTTTGAACAGGTCAAGGACGGTTATCTGGCTGTGGTCAACGAATATCGCCCCGGTGACGAAGTGACCATTGCCGGCTTCAGCCGCGGCGCCTTCGCTGCTCGCTGCCTGGCGTCACTGCTGGCAGAATGCGGCATCCTCAGGGACCATCGGTTCGACCTTGCCGATTTTCTCGACCGCCGCCGTATTGATCTGCTCTGGGAACTTTACAGGAATCGTAAGCAGGCACCCGAGGCACTGAGAGACTTTTGCCAAAGGCACTGCCACCCGCCCGCTGAGCGACTTGTTGCGGCCGTCGCTGTCTGGGACACCGTTGGTGCATTGGGAGTGCCCTGGGAGATCTTTGGCGATGACAAAATCGCAGCGGCCTTTGATGAGCACGAAAAGAAACGTCTGCACTTCGTCGATACCGAACTTTCGCCCCGCATCCCCAAAGGCTATCACGCAGTGGCGCTGGACGAGCAGCGGACTCCCTTCCGGCCCTCGCTCTGGTCCGGAGCTCGAGTGAACAGCGACGCCATTCTGCAGGTGTGGTTCGCCGGCGTGCACTCGAATGTGGGGGGCGGATTCGCAGACCGCGGCCTTTCTGATCTCAGCCTCGACTGGATGATCCGACTGCTGCGGAAGAATCATGGACTGCTGCTGCAGGATATCGTCCCTGATCCGGAAGGCATCTGGGATCCCGCAGGAAAAACCGGCATGGACAAAATCGCCGGCCAGATCCAGAGTCCGGCTCTCAGCCTGCTGCAGTCACGGCAGGTGCCGGCAGGCTCGTTCATTCACCCCTCCGTCGAACTGCGGCTGCGGGGCGATGCAAAACATCCACCCCTGCGAACCACAGCAACCTTCGTGGGCGCGCGCCAGGTGGCGCCGGCGGTTTGAGGCGCGGGGGTGGACCGTGCCACGGACGTTCCTGCGAAGTGATGGGACTTATGGGACTTATGGGACAAATGGGACTTATGGGGCCGATCGCCAGCGTGTCAATCGTGTAATGCCGAGCCTGCGATGCGCTGATCTCGCTGATCTTCTGCCTGCCTTCCACGCCTGCAGATGCATCCGCACGGATTCCGGATTAGGATTCCGGCAAGGCGACGGGAATACCTTCGGGTTTGTCGTTGCCGGAAACATTCGTCGACATTTCCCGCGCAGTCACAGGTTTGCTCCCGATGTGTCACCGTTTATTCCTTTCGGCCTGTGTGGTCGCGTTGCTGGCCCTGGCCGCTGCGGACTGCTCCTCTGCTCTCGCTCAGGAACTGAAACCGCTCAAATACAACAACCCCGACCTGATTGTCGATCTGGGTGTGGGGCTTTGGGCATGGCCGATACCCTGCGATGCTGATGGCGATGGTGATTTTGATTTGCTGGTGTCCTGCCCCGACAAGCCTTCAAACGGCGTCTGGTACTTTGAAAACGCCACCGGCAGTACAGCCACGAATCGCTTTCCGGTGTTTCGTCCCGCGAAGTGGCTGGGGCGCACTGTGCACTACGTGATGCCCAGCTACGTGAATGGCCAACTGCGGGTGCTGTCGCCGGGCTTCGAGTATGCCGATGTCGCGAAAACGGGACTGGCGACCAAAACCAAACTGTCGATCGACCCTGCCTTCCACAAACCCGTGGGCACTCAACCCAAAGGCCCGAAAGTCCGTCACAATCAGTGGCGACTTGTGGATTTCGATGGTGACCAGCGGACGGATCTGATCGCCGGCATTGAAGACTGGAGCGATTACGGCTGGGATGATGCGTGGGATGCCAATGGCCGCTGGATCAATGGTCCGCTGCACGGCTGGGTGTATGTGTTTCTGAATCGGGGCTCCGAAGCTGTCCCCGAATACGCTCCGCCGCAAAAGTTGCAGGCGGCCGGGCAGGTGCTGGAGGTGTTTGGCTGTCCGTCACCGAACTTTGCCGACTTTGATGCCGACGGCGATCTCGATCTCGTCTGCGGCGAATTTCTTGATGGACTGACATGGTTCCAGAACACCGGAACCCGCACCAGTCCGGTCTACGCGGCCGGCCAGCGCCTGCAGGCGATAGACGGGCGACCGCTGACCATGGAACTGCAGATGATTGTTCCGGTGGCCTTTGACTGGGATCTGGATGGTGATGTGGATCTGGTGACGGGCGATGAAGATGGCCGTGTGGCATTGATTCAGAATGTCACTCCTGCAGGTCACAAGGGGCCGCCCGTGTTTCAGCCGCCGGTCTATTTTCAGCAGCAGGCCGATACGCTCAAGTGCGGTGCCCTGGCAACTCCTGTGGGTTTCGACTGGGACGGCGACGGCGATACCGACCTGATCTCAGGCAACACTGCGGGCTATATCGAAATCTTCCGCAACCTCAGCGGTCCGGGGCAGACTGATCCGATGTGGGCAGCGCCGGAAAAGCTGCGGACGGATTCCGGAGTGCTGCGGATTCAGGCCGGCCCCAGCGGCAGCATTCAGGGGCCTGCCGAAGCCAAGTGGGGCTACACGACACTCAGCATCGCTGACTGGGACCACGATGGTCTGCCGGACATCCTCTTCAATTCAATTCTGGGCCGTGTGCACTGGCTCAAAAACACAGGCAGCCGACAGGAGCCGCGGTTTTCTGAACCGGCACCGATTGCCGTGGAATGGAACGGCCCGCAGCCGCAGCTTGCCTGGGGCTGGCTCAAACCGGAGGGCCCCGGACTGCTCACCCAGTGGCGGACCACACCGCTGGCGGTGGACTTCAACAAAGATCAGCTGACTGATCTGGTGATGCTGGACCACGAGGGCTATCTGGCGTTTTTTGAACGCCGGCAGGTCAACGGGGTGCTGCAGCTGCAGGCTCCGCGTCGGGCGTTTGTGGATCGCAGTGGTCAGCCGCTGCGACTGACCTCAGGTGTGGCCGGACGCAGCGGTCGCCGCAAGCTGTGTGCCGCCGACTGGGACGGCGATGGCCAGCTGGATCTGCTGCTGAATTCCGCCAACGCCGATCTGTTGCGGCAGGTGGAGTTTCGTGACGGGCAGTGGGTGCTGGAACCGGCGGGATCGCTGGCGAAGCAGAACATCGAAGGGCATGATGTGAGCCCGACTGTGGTGGATTTCGAGGGCGACGGGGTGGTGGACTTTGTGGGCGGTGCGGAGGATGGCCGGATGTATTTCCTGAAGAACCCGCGCAGGTGAAGTCAACAAAAATCCGCGTGGAATTCGGGAATTCGCGTTCGATTTTCAAGGACTCTCAACATGGCCATCATCGCTGTTGCCGGAACTCTCGACACCAAGGGCCCCGATCACGCGTTTGTCGCCGACTGCATTCGCAGCCACGGCCATGAGCCCCTGCTGATCGACTGGGGAACTCAGCACCCACCGACGGTGACACCGCAGATTTCCAGAGCGGACGTGGCGGCTGCAGCCGGGCTGGACCTGGCTGCGGTAACGGCCAGAGGTGACCGGGGCGAATGTGTGGCGGCCATGTCCGCAGCCGCTCCGCTGCTGCTGTCACAACTTTACACCGGCCGTCGCATTGACGGAGTGATTTCGCTGGGTGGCAGCAGTGGAACGGCCATCGCCGCCGCGGCCATGCGGGCGCTTCCCATTGGTTTTCCCAAACTCATTGTCTCCACCATGGCCAGCGGCAACATTGCCCCGTATGTCGGTACTCGAGACATCACCGTGATGCCGTCGGTGGTTGATGTGGCGGGACTGAATCAGATCTCGCAGGTGATCTATGCGCGGGCGGCCGGAGCGATTTGTGGCATGGCTGCTGTTTCTCCGCCGACGGCCGGGAATCGTCCTGTGGTCGTGGCCAGCATGTTCGGCAACACCACCAGCTGCATCAGTGAAGCCCGGAGACTCCTTGAAGAGGCCGGCTGCGAAGTGCTTGTGTTTCACGCCACCGGTGCCGGCGGCCGCACGATGGAAGCGCTGATCGACAGTGGCCTTGCCGCCGGCGTTCTGGATGTGACAACCACGGAGCTGGCTGATGAACTGGTCGGCGGAGTGCTTACGGCCGGCCCTGAGCGGCTTACTGCCGCTGCCCGACGCGGGATCCCGGCTGTGGTGGGGCCGGGATGTCTGGATATGGTGAACTTTGGGGAACCGAGCAGCATTCCGCAGATCCATCAGGGACGCCGCTTCTATGCTCATAACCCGCAGGTGACTCTGATGCGGACCACGCCGGAAGAATGCGTTCGGCTGGGACAAATCCTCGCTGAAAAAGTCAATGCCTCCACCGGGCCCGTTGCGGTCCTGCTGCCGCTGCGAGGCATCAGCGTGATCAGTGCCCCGGACGGTCCCTTTCATGATCCCGCGGCTGATGCAGCACTGTTCACCGCGATCGCTCAGAATCTGAGGGCCGGGGTGGCCCTGCAGGATCTGGATTGCGACATCAATGATCCCCGGTACGCAGCCGCCTGCGTGAAGGCCCTGCTGGAGTTGATGCAGAAATCATGAACACACACGAACGCCTGGCACGCACTGCCAATGGTCTGCTGGTGCTTGCCAGCAGCCTGCTGATGCTCATGCCGTCACTTTCAGCAGCTGGATTCTGGCTGACAGTCTGCATGGGGCTGTCACTGGTGTTCTCCGGGATCACCGGCTTTTGTGGCTGGGTGCGGATCTTCAGGCTGTGGCGGTAGCGAAGGGTGTTGACGCTCTCTGGAATCCTGTGAACAGACGGGTGAAGACTTGGGAGGGCGAGGCTGGGATGGTGAAACGGTTGTAAAACAGACAAACTGGGATATTTCAGTCCCCAGCTATCGTCAGGCCACACGGCCCGAACGAATCACAAAAAACGTCCCATGGCGTGCGGTCGATGTCAATCGGCCGGTAACGCCCTGGTGCGTTCCTCGTGCGACGTCGGCCGTGTGGGCATGGACCGTTACCGGGGGATTAACATCCCCCGCACGCCTTTCATGCTTTTGCGGTGATGCGGAGACTTCAACGCCAGCATGCAACGGCCCTATTGAGCGACCACGCAACGAAAGCCGACGGCATCGTCCGCGGTGGCTGCCGGGACCAGTTTGCGAGCGCTGCTGGTGAGCCGCGAATGGTGGTCCTTCCAGGAACCGCTGCGGAGGATCACGGTGCCTTTGTCAACTGCTGGCAGTCGCGGATCGGGCGTGACGAATTCCCAGAGGTACCCATGCACGTCATAGAGTCCCCAGGCATTGGGTTTCAGGGCACCAACCGGAGGATCGTTGCCGGCAGCGTTGCCGGTGTGCCAGGCCCAGGGGTCCAGCAGAGATGCTTTGGGGGATTGATCGCCCGGAGCGGTGGCGGAGTCGCCAAAGCAGTATCGAGTGGTTGTACCGGCGCGGCAGCAGTATTCCCATTCGGCTTCTGTCGGGAGTCGCACAGATTCGGTGGCGGTGATCAGCTTTTGCTGCCGGAGCATTGCGGTGAGCCGTTTGCAGAACGCTTCCGTTTCGGCAAGCGTCATCATCTCGACGGAATTGCGAGCCCCCTTCCAGCGACTGGGGTTGCTGCCGGTGACCGCCTCGTAAAGTTCCTGAGTCATTTCATAGCGGGAGATGCGGAAGGGGCTGGCGAATTCCACCTGCACGGAAGCCAGTTCGTCCTTCGGCTCGGCGACTCCCAGCGTGACCTTGCCGCCAGGAAATTTGTCCTTGCCAGGTTCAATCAGCACCAGCTCTTTCGCGAAGCCCTCCAGCAGCTTTGCCAGGGCTGGTGGGATGGGTTGCTGTGGGTTGTCCTGAGCGGCACCGGGCTGGGGGGTGGCAAGCAGCAGGGCAAGAGCCGCGAGGACGATTGCAGCGAATGATTTGCGGACACGTGGCATGACGGCAATTCCTGTGGCAGAGCGATCAATCAGATTGGGAACATCCATTCCGGCAACAGTCACTGCTGTTTCACCTGCCACTGCTCATCAAAGAAATCCGCGGCAGCAATCCCGCCGGGCCGGACGGCGTTCGGGGGTGTGCGGAGATCAATAATCGCCCAGTCGGGGAGCATCGGCACCTGGCGAGCGTTGTTGAGGTAGGCGAATTCACGGAAGGTGAAGCTGCTGTTGAGCACGACGTAGCGGCTGGGATTGAGCGGGTTCGGGGCAATCAGGATCGGTGCGTGATGGGCCGGATCGAAGGACTGTTTGCCGACGGTGATGGCATCGGCTTTCCAGGCAATCGGCAGCTGATCAGCGATACGCCCGAGAATCTGGTTGGAGCCGGGGTCGCCCCAGAGCACGAGGTTTGCGTTCTGGATGAGTTCTTCGGTGACGTCTGTGTCGTTGACGACGCGGGCATCGCCGCGGAAGTGTCGTCGCCAGTGTTCAATAGCGCGGTTCAGTTCGGCTTCGGCCCATTTGGCGGTGAGTTCATGACGGGCTGTGCCGGTGGGGCGAACGAACACAAAGGAGTCCATAAAGGCATCGTCAATCGGGCCCTGCAGTCCATGTCGCTTGCGCAGTCCATCCGGCAGCGGGCCTTCGGCCCATTTGCCTTCCGGTGTCCGATGTCCCGTGATATGCATGGTGCCGTCAGAGAGCGGTCCGGTGGCGTGCAGGAAGCCCATCTGCAGGCGAGCTCCCGGAGTGTTCTGCTGGTCTTCGCTGGAGACGACTTCGACGAGCAGTCCGCGGTAAGGGGGGCGGTGCAGCCGGCTGAGCGTTTCGGGGGACAGCGGCAGTTCTTCAGCGGAGAAATCGACGGAGAAGGCAGCGACGTTGGAGGTGTCGATGACGAGGTGTGCCGGGTGTCCGGGCTTTTCCGTTTCGCGGCACCAGACGGTGAGCGTGGCTGGTTTCCAGTGTTCAATGAGGGCATCAATGCGGGCGGCCCGCATGGTGTTGTAACGCAGCGAGTACGTCGTCAGGTGAATCAGGGGCGGGGAATGATCGCGACCGGCTTTGGCGAGCGATTTCAGGCTGTCCTCGACGATTTTTTTGGACGCCGCATCATAGCGGTGTCCCATCCCGCGGCCGATGATGTGACGCAGCCGAATTCCGTGATTTGCCAGGGCCTGCTCCATCACGTCGGCCGCCTGTTTCTGCGAATCGTTTTCGCCACTGTAAGCAATGGTGGGGCAGTGAGTCAGGTTCAGGGCCCATTTGTCGCAGTCGTAGAGATTCCAGAGCGTGCGTTCCCACGGCAGCGGTGCCAGCTCTTCCTTCTGGAAGACTTTCAGAAACTGCGGCGTTTCTGAAAAACCGGCGCCCGGGTTGGCTGCGAACCAGCGGTCTGAGTAGTGCGTGGCGAACTGCCAGCAGGCCGCGCCACCCATTGAAAACCCGCGAACACTGATGCGATCTTCGTCAATCCGATACCGCGCCTGCACATCCTGCAGCGCTTCCAGAACGTCAACTTCACCGGCAAATTTGAATGCGTTGCAGTACCGACCATAGGGGTGCAGGACGATGGTGTGCTCTGGGGTGAATTCGCCGGCGTTGTGCAGACGTTCCCCAGAGGAAATTGACTTCACTCAGCTTTTCGCCACGCCCGTGAAACCAAAGGTCACAGCGAGTCGGGACGCTGTGGTCCAGAGCGTAGGTTGGCGGAATCACGAGGCCATAAGGCTGCACGGTTTGATCAATGCGGCTGATGTAACCGCGGACGACCAGACCGCGACGGCTGGGCCATGTGGGCTGACCGTCCAGCAGTTCCGTGGCCCGCTTATGGCCTTCAACCAGCAGTTCGTCGGCGCGGTCGAATTCCCTGGCATCAAAGAATTCGTTGTAGTCCAGCGCACAGCGGACGGCGCGCTCGAAGATCATCACGTCCGGGAGCAGTGCGGTCAGATCGGGGCGATTCAGGCCCCGGATCTGCTCCAGCTGCTGCTGCAGACTGGTGAGGGACGTGCGCATGGCGGCAGCCCGTTCTTCGGGCACCGCAATCCCTTCCGCAGGAATCCGCCTGACGTTTTCGGGGATGTTATCCTGGGGGCCGTCCGCGAAGGAGGCTGATGGAAGGAAAAAGGAAAGGCACAGACATGCCGCGAGAAACCTGAAGAGCATGATCGGAACTCGGCTGGAGACTGAACGCGATTACTGCCACCAGGCAGACAGGGGGGAGTCTACCGCGGAGCTGCGGAATCCGCAAAGCCCGTCCTCAGGCCAGGAGAGATCCGTATGGCGGGAGCCCAATGGCGTTGACTTTCTGGCGGAGGCAGCATCTGGCTCCCCTCTCCCCAGACTGGGGAGAGGGGCAG
>JBEIEK010000241.1:0-9301 GCA_040382995.1 Planctomycetaceae bacterium | reverse complement strand
TACGGCGGCCTGCTTTTCGTCAGCGCGAATGCCGACGGCGAACACGGGGGTGGTGAGTCCCTGCAGGTCGATGACTTTGGCGGGGTCGGCCGTGGTGTAGAGGCGGGCGGAACCTGCGACCGCGGTGCTTGCGCCGGCGATGAAGCGGGCCCCTGAGGGCGCGACGTCAATGTCGGTAATGCGGCCTTCAAGTCGTGGGTAGCTGCGGATGAGATTGAAGTCGTCGCCGATCTGGCGGGCCCGTTCGCGGAAGATACGGTAGAGCCTTGGTTCGCCGTCGGCACCTCCGGCGAGCACTTCTTCGGTGGTGGGCATGCGCTGGACGTCTGCCAGTCCACCTTTGAGTGCGCCGGGAGTGATGCTGGTGATGTTGTCAACGAACTGCCCGTTTTCGACGATGGTGAGTTTCATGGATCGATCGCGGCTGACGGAGATGACGTGGTCGTTCTTGAGAGAGAATGTGGTGCCGAGGACCCAGTCGGAGTGAGCATCCATGCGCATTTTCACTTCGCCGCTGGCGACGTTCACGACTCGCACGCGGTTGTCGGCACCGCCAAAGGCGACAAGGCTGCCGTCTGAATTGAAGCTGACGCCGAAGAGGGAGTCGGTGCCGAGTGTGACGGAGTGGAGCAGGCGGCTTTCGGCGAGATTCCAGAGCTGGAGTTCCCCGAAGAGTGCCGGGGTCCCGCCGGCGACGGCGAGCAGTTGGCCGTCGGGGGAGAAGGCCAGCGATTCGATGCGTTGAGCACGTCCGATCAGGCGCTGAACGGGAGCACTGTTGTCGAGCGTATGAATCTGGACTTCATGGTAGCCGGAAACGGCCAGTCGACGGCCGTCCGGAGAATAATCGATCGCGGTGACGACAGGTGGAGTGGAGTAGACAGGAGGATTTTCGGGGGAAACGGGTTTTTCGAGCGACGGGGGGGTGTCGTCGACGGCACCCTGTGCGATCCACTGGCGAATGGTTTCGACCTGTTCGGGTTTGAGCGGGTCGCCGTTGAGGGGCATTTCGGGATCAGCGCCGGAGATGTAGCCGATGATGACACTTTCGTCGGGTTTGCCGGCGGAGAAGGCGCTGCCGGCGACTCCGCCTTTGGCGAGTTCTGCCACGGATGTTACGGAGAGTTCGCCTTCGCGTTTGCCTGCGAAGTGGCAGCCGGAGCAGTACCGTTGAAGGATGGGCCGCACTGCCCGGTAGTAGCTGACGGGTTTCTGTGGTGTGGCCGCGGCGTCCTGGGCGTGGGAGATCGCAGACCAAAAGTTGAGAATTGTGACGCAGAGCACCAGCGAAGAGTGTCGCGGGAACATGGCGATGTTTTCCGGCAGGGAGTAGTGGCAGGGGGCAGGCGGGGACGCGCGGGGAATTTGCAACGAAGGGATGTTGCGTGTGGTTGTACCGCAGTGCGGCGGAAAAAGCAAAGAAATCCGGCCGTGGGGAGTCGGAAATTCCGGGGGCTCGCATGACTTTTCAAGCGTTACGGGCTTGCTATCATTCGCGTCTCTTCAGGCTCCCCACGCGTCCACTCCGGCAGGCGGCAATTCCCATGGCCGTCCGCTTGTTCAGAAAGTCACCCCCCAGCCATGGCTGCTTTTTTCCCCGAAGTTGATCAGATTCAGTACGAAGGTCCTCAGTCCCGCAACCCGCTGGCCTTCCGACATTACGACCCGTCAGCGATGGTCGAAGGTCGCAGCATGCATGACTGGCTGCGGTTCGCTGTCTGTTACTGGCACACGTTCCGCGGAGACGGCACGGACCCCTTCGGTGCTCCGACGCTGAAGCGACCGTGGGACGACGGGACCAGCTCCCTGGACAACGCTCTTCGCCGCGTCGATGTGGCGTTCGAGTTCATGACCAAACTGGGCGTCCCCTACTACTGTTTTCACGACCGGGATGTTGCACCCGAAGGCAGTTCACTGCGGGAAAGCAACGCCAATCTGGACGTCATCGTGCGACGCCTGAAGGAAGCCCAGCAGGCCACCGGCATCAAACTGCTCTGGGGTACCGCCAACCTGTTCTCCAATCCGCGGTTTATGCACGGGGCGGCCACCAGTCCCAACGCCGACGTCTTCGCCTTTGCTGCGGCTCAGGTAAAGAAAGCCATCGAAGTCACCCACGAACTGGGCGGCGAGAACTACGTGTTCTGGGGCGGTCGTGAAGGCTATATGTGTCCGTGGAACACCAACATGAAGCGCGAACTTGATCACCTGGCGCGGTTCATGCATCTGGCTCACGATCATGCCAAGTCCATCGGGTTCACGGGACAGTTCTTATTCGAGCCGAAGCCGAAGGAACCGACCAAGCATCAGTACGACTTCGACGCCGCCGCCTGTCTGAATTTTATTCGGCAGTACGGCCTGATGGATGTGGTGAAGCTCAATATCGAAACCAACCACGCCACGCTCGCCGGCCACACCATGATGCACGAACTGGAATACGCCTCCATCCAGGGGGTGCTCGGCAGCATCGATGCAAACACCGGCGACCTGCTGCTGGGATGGGACACGGACCAGTTCCCCACCGACATCTACCTCACCACACAGATCATGCTGGTGATCATGAAGCAGGGCGGTCTGCAGCCGGGTGGCACCAACTTTGACGCCAAGGTTCGCCGTGAGAGCATCGACCCGATCGACCTGTTCCACGCGCACATCGGCGGAATGGACGCGTTCGCACGGGGGCTCAAGATTGCCGCCGCGATTCGCGCCGACGGCGTGCTGGATGAATTCGTCCGCAACCGCTACAGCAGCTACGACAGCGGTGTTGGCAAACGGATTGAATCCGGCGCCGCCACCTTCGCCGAACTCGAAACCTACATGCTTGAAAAAGGCGACGCCGCCCCCAATTCCAGCGGCCGCCAGGAAATGCTTGAAAACCTCATCAATCGCTACATCTAAGCGCACTGGCCCCCAGCAGTCTTCAATCCCGGCCCGGCCATCCGGAGCCGGGATTTTCCATTTCTGACCACCGCTCCTTCGTGAGTGCATCCGCATGTCGACTCCACAGCCACAGCTCATCACGCTCCCCATGATGCGCGAAGTGCTCTCCGTACCGCTCCTTTGCGATGCCCTTGATGCGGCGGGTTTTCCCAATCAGTCGCCAAGGCTGCCCATCCCGCCACTCACCATGCCCGGGGTCACACTGATCGGTCGCTGCCGAACATCGCTCTGGGCTGATATGGCCCACAGCGATCCTCGCCCCTACGAACTTGAGCTGCAGGCTGTTGATGGCTGCAGCCCGGACGACATTCTGATCTGCGCCGCCGGTGGCTCCATGCGATCCGGCATCTGGGGCGAACTGCTCACCACGGCCTCGCGCAACGCCGGCTGCATTGGGGTGATTGTCGACGGCGCCGTGCGTGATCTCGCGAAAATGCGGACGATGCAGTTCCCGGTGTTCGCCCGCGGTGTCTGTCCCTATGACAGCCGCGATCGTCAGCGCGTGATTGATCTCGACGTTCCGGTAGAGATTGGAGGGGTGCGATTCTGTCCGGGCGACCTGGTCGCCGCCGATGAAGATGGCATCGTTGTTGTGCCCCGGCAGGTGGAACCGGCCGTGGTCAGGGCGGCGTGGGAAAAGGCGCATGCCGAAAACGTGGTACGCGACGCCATCCGTGGAGGCATGTCGGCCACCAAAGCTTTTGAGACGTGGGGTGTGCTGTGAGTGCAAACGTCCCCATCGTCATTTGGTCATGGGGCGAAGTTGTGGAGATTAAATTCCCTGCAGGCGATAGTCTGCTTGTCACCAGCCGGTGCCGGCTGCCGACACAGTGTTTCGACTGGGGAAAAAACAAGGCGAACGTCAGGCGATTCGAGCAGGAAATCAGGCGTCGCCTTGAATGACGTCGGCGACGTCTGTGATCCGCCCGAGAGGTTGAGAGTTGGGTGCAGCTGCGGCTCAGCAGGAGCTTCGCCCTCCCACCGCTGCTGATAAATCGCGTGGTTCCCGCATGGTCCACGTGAGGATTGCTCCGGTGCCGACCACGGCGGCGACGAGCAGGAAGGGGATCTGGTGGCCTGTCCAGTCCACAAGGGCGCCCAGCAGTGGTGAGCAGAGGAAGGGGATCGCCATGCACAGGTTGAGTGTGCTGATGTATTCCGGGTGGCGTTCGCGGCTGACGATTTCGATGACGTAGTTCACCTGAACGCGGAGTGTGACGGGCACCAGTCCGATCCAGAAAAAAGTGACCCAGAACCAGCCTGGGGGCGCGGAGCGTTCCAGAGCAAGGGCAAGGAGCGGTGCTGCCGCGGCGCAGGGCAGCAGCAGTCTGAGTGCCGCCCGCGTGCCGAAGCGATCGGCGAGGAACCCCGAGGCTGTGCTGAAGCACACTGCTCCAAGGTGCTGTGCGACGACCCAGTTCATCAGTACGCTGCGAGTGTGCCCCTGCTGCGCGAGTCCAACTTTCTGGTAGTGTGGGAAGAGTGTTTGTGAGAAGACAAACAGCAGGGCCACAAGGCAGAGTCGTCTGAGTACAGGGTCCAGCGTGAGGCGTGCGACAGCCTGTCGCACCGCGTCCCTGATCGGAAGTGTCGTGGCTGCCTGGCCGCTGGCATCCGGCTCTTCGCGCAGCAGTTTCGAAGACACGCCGGCAAGCATCATGGCTGATCCGACAAACAGGAAGATGGGCTGAAACGGTGCCTGTCCCGGAGTTTGCAGCCAGCCCTGCAGGAGCAGCAGTGCGAGGGTCACGGCAGCGGTGGTTCCCACGGTGCTGGCGGCTGCCTGGAGTCGCCCGCGCTGTCGGGCTTCGATGAGCTTTCCGAGCACGGTGCTGAGCGTCATGTCGTTGACGCCGTGGAGGCAGAAGAAGGCCACGTAGGCCAGCAGAAACACGCCGGCAAACCATTCCGGTAGTTGTGCATCGGCCACTGCGATGCTGGCAGACAGAAACAGGAATGGCAGTCCCATCAGAAACGTGGTGCGACTGAGCCATGCGGATTTGCGTGGTGCGGCGGCGAGCGGGCGGGCGAGCAGCAGGGGGGCGAGCGACTGTCCGGTGCGGTTGAGCAGTGGCAGGGCGCCGCGAATCAGGCCGGACTCGGAGATGCTGTCCAGAAACGCCGGCATGATCACACTCTCGGTCTTAAAGATCCATGCGACGCGGAACAGCGACTGATGCACCAGCAGGGCCAGTCGATTTCGGAGCTGGTGCTGCTGCGTTGCGTCTGGTGCTGTTGCGGAGCCGGGCTGCATGGAATTCCTGATGGACTCAGTGAGTGCTGGAGATGCGTTCGAGGATCAGTGGCCGAGGTTCCAGGGGTGGGCCGTCGCCGATGCGGATGGCAAATCGGAGTCGCTGGCGGACAATCTCGGGTTGCTTTGCGAAGACGCGTATGAGTGGTTGTCCGGCAGTGACCGGGCTGCCGGTTTGCACGAGGAGCTGCAGACCGGTGGAGTGATCGAGGGAGTCATTGAGACGTCTGCGACCGGCTCCGAGCGCAATGAGCGCCAGCCCCAGCTTTTCGGTGTCGATGGATTCGATGAAACCGCTGCGCCACGCGGAGAATTCGGTGGCGCTGCCGGGCCGTGGCAGCTCGTCCAGTCGTCCGCCCTGCGCGCTCACCATTCGCTGAAAAACTTCCAGAGCCTGACCGGAATCGAGCGGCTTTGCGGCTGCTGCAAGAGCTTCATGGTGACTGCTGCAGTATCTGGTGAGCAGCAGAATCTCCGCGGTCAGTTCCAGCGACAGTGTCCGTACATCGGCTGGCCCCTGTCCGGACAGCACGTCCAGACATTCATGGACTTCCAGAGCGTTTCCACACATGTGTCCGAGTGGCTGATTCATGTCCGTCAACAGGGCGGTGGCGGGAGTGCCGAGGGTGGAGCAGACGGTCACGAGCGACCGGGCAAGTTCCCGGGCGGCCTGCGGAGTCTTCATAAAGGCGCCGCTGCCGAATTTCACATCGAGTACGAGTCCCTGCAGGGATTCCGCCAGTTTTTTGCTGAGGATGCTGCTGGTGATCAGCGGAATCGACGGCACAGTTGCTGTGACATCGCGGATGGCATAGAGGCGGCGATCTGCGGGAGCCAGTTCGCGTGTGGTGCCCGTGATTACGCAGCCCACGGACTGTGTGAGTTGCCCGATTTCAGAAATGCTGAGATCGGTGCGAAATCCGGGAATGGCTTCCAGCTTATCGAGAGTTCCGCCGGTGGGACCGAGTCCACGACCGGAGAGCATGGGCACCTGCAGGCCAAGGGCAGCCAGCAGCGGGGCGATGATCAGAGACGTTTTGTCCCCGACGCCGCCGGTTGAATGTTTATCAACCCGTTGAAAGCCGTCGTTCGGCCATTCCAGCCGCGATCCGGAGTTCAGCATTGCGCGTGTGAGTACCGTGGTTTCTGCGGCCGTCATTCCCCGCAAAAAGATGGCCATCGCCATGGCCGCGACCTGGTAGTCCGGCATGACTTCTGTGGCGATCCCGTGCACGAACTCGACAATCTGTTCGGGGGTCAGTTCGAGCCCATCGCGTTTGGCGGCAATCAGTTCGACAGGCGGCACAACGGGCCTCGCTTTGCAGGACTGCGGGAGCAGGAGCCGCTCCGATTACCGGCTTCAGGCGGCTTTCTTCGTTTTGGGTGCCGGCTTTTGAGCTTCGCGGGCAGCCGGAGCGGACTCGGTATCTTCGGTCTTCTGATCGCCACGAATAACTCGCACGGGAGCCATCGACGCCGGCTGGTGTCGGGCGACGAGTGTGAGGAGTGCGGGCATCAGCAGAACAGCAACGAGGAGGCAGGAGGCGACGCCGACAGCCAGCAGCAGCCCCATACCGAAAATCCCTCGATGAGCCGCGATCAGCAGGCTTCCGAAACCTGCGATGGAGGTCAGCGAGGTCACAAGCACACTGCTGAATGTCTCCGGAGACAGTTCATATTCCTCGCGTCCCTCGGCGATCTGTCGGCGGCAGTCTGCCACGAGATAAATTCCGTTGTCGATGCCGATTGCGAACACCAGAGGCAGAGCAATCAGATTCAGAGGATTCAGTTCCATCCCGGAGATGGCCATGATCCCCAGCATGAGCAAACCGCCCCCAAAGGCAGGCAGCAGCATCAGCACGGTGTCTCGCAGATTGCGGTAGTCCAGCACCGCTGAGATCAGCACCACGAGCGAGAGTCCGATTGAAACAAGGAGTGGAAGATTCACAGTTCCATTTCGCTGCTGCAGGGTGTAGCCAATGAAGGCAGCGACCGCGACCGGGGGAACGATGGTGAGCAGTTTCTGACCAGGGCGAAGGTTGCGGAACAGCAGCACGACGGCGATGACGGCAATCGCGTAGAGTGCAATGGAGCCCCAGAGGGTGCTCATCCGGCCAGCGGATTCGAGGATCTGCACTGGGAGACCGGTGACGTTGGGATCAACGGTTCGCAGCTCAGCCACAAAGCTCTGAAGTGCGGGACCATCCCAGACGCTGCCGCGGGGGTAGATTCGCAGGGCCCACTGCTGAGTCTCATCAGGGCGGATTCTGAGGTAGCGACTTTTCAGTTCGGTTGGCAGATCCCGAAGATAGACGGGGTCGAAGCTGTCGGCAGCGGCGACTTCAGCGTATTCCATGATCAGCCAGCGGGCGACCATAGCGTTCCACGCACCAAGAATCGCTCGGGCCTCGCGACCCGGGGTGCCGGAGAGATCGTTGAGAAACTGATCAAGGTTTGCGGCGGCCTTTTGGGCCTGGGGATTGGTGGATGTTTTCGCGAGGGAGTACAGCCGGTCGACTTCTTTGCCCACTGCCATGTGATCGGCTGGATCCAGGCTTGGCGTGTTGCCGGAAATTGAGGCGGCCTGCTGCTGGAGCGAGCGGAGGAGTTGAACCGTTTGTGGGGCCGGGGGTTCCGGCAGTTTGCTGGCTGCGTCGCTGACGCGGGCGACGGTGCCCAGTTTCAGAAACTTTTCGCGGAGCCTGACGGCCTGTTCCCATGAGTCCGCAAGGGCCACGGCATGCAGGACGGTGTCAGTACCGGCGCTCGACAGTCGCTGTTCTGCCCGAACGGAATCTGCATCGGGGTCCTGCAGCTTCAGAAGATTGGGATTGTAGGAGACTCGACTGCGAAGTTGGCCGTCGGAATATCGAAATGCCTGGAATGCGAATATGAGGACGAGGACTGCAGCGACAGCGGCCGTTGGTGCTGGCCATGCGACCAGCAGCTTTCGCAGGCGAGCTGGCGAAAATGGCGCTGGGAGGCTTTCAAGGTCCACCTCAGCATCGCTGATGGCAATCAGGGCCGGCAGAAAAACGAAGGTGGCGACGGCTGAGAGCAGAGCACCCACGGCAGAGATCAGGCCCAATTCAGCAAGGCCCGGGAATCCGGTGAGCAGGGTTGTGGAGAATGCCAGAGCGGCCGTCAGACTTGAGGTGATGATGCTGCCCCCCGTGGTCCGGGTTGCGTTCAGAATTGCCTCCGGAATCTCCTGAAGCTCCTGCCGAAGTGCGAGATAACGATTAATCAGAGAGACAGAGAAGTCGACGCTGAGCCCGATGAGGAAGACAGTGAAGCAGATGCTGACAAGGTTCAGTTGGCCGACCATGAGCGTGGCGGCGCCAAAGGTCCAGCAGAGAGAAATCAGCAGGGTGGTGAGCACAAGCATGGGGTACCGCATGCCGCGGAATACCAGCAGCAGCAGAACGCCGACGATGACCAGTGCAAGCAGGCCGGCATTTTTGATGTCGATGGTGGTGGTGCGCAGTTCGTCATCTTCGAGGGCCGGCAGGCCAGTGAGCGACAGTCGCAGATCCGGGTGGTCCGCGTTGGCAGTCTGAACTTCCGCCAGAACCTGCCGCAGTCGCAGCATGGCTGCGTTCGAATCGCCCTCGGTCAGCCCGGCCTGAACCACGCCGATTGTGCCTTCATCATTGAGCACCCGCGATTCAGATTCGTCTGTGAGTCGCTGGTCCCCGGCGACACTCATCAGGTCGGGAAGTGGTGATTGGAATGCGTTTCGTTCGGGACTGCCTGTTTGCCGGGCGTGGCGGAGGTATGTGGCGAGGCTTTCCGAGAAGCGTTCAGTGGAGGCCCACGTGGATTCGGGAACGACTCCGTTCTGGCGGGCACGCTGGATCTGATCGCCCAGTGTGCCGGCAATTCGGTCAGCCCTGATCAGCCCCCAGTTCTGGTCGCGAACCACGCGATCATAAGTTTTGAGCAATGACGCGGTCCGCTGGACTTCTCGCTGGCTGAGAAACTGCAGCGCTTTTCGACGCATCGTGGACAGATCAACGCTGGCGAGGACATTCCGGAAGTGCTGAGGTTCACGTTTCAGTCGCGTGCCCACGTCATCGATGACCGCACGGATGAGATTGGGATTTGGTG
>JBEIEK010000240.1:0-9457 GCA_040382995.1 Planctomycetaceae bacterium | reverse complement strand
GGCGTTCCTGGTCCGCGTCCGCCGATCTTTCCCGGCTTCTCCCCCGACAACACCGCACTCCTGCTCGACGGCCGGTCATGGTTACAGTTCCACGACTCCGCCGACGCTCAACTGGACATACAGTCCGGCGACAGTCTCGGCCTCGAAGCCTGGGTCCGCACCTCAGCCGTCGCCGAAGGTCAGCAGGTCTACGTGATTGGCAAAGGCCGCACCGGTCTCCCGGGTACGCTCCGCGACAACCAAAGCTGGGCCCTGCGACTGCGCGGCATGGGGGGCTCGGTCCGCGTCAGCTTCCTCTACCGTTCTGCCGATCAGCCCGATTCTCCCGGCGAACTTCATCGCTGGAATTCCAGCGCTGGCTTCCCCGCTGACGACGACTGGCATCACGTCGCCGTCTCATTTCGCTTCGGCAGCAACCAGCCGCCGGTAGCCTGGATCGATGGCGAACCAACCGATGGCTCCTGGGACATGGGCGGCAAAACCTTCTCCCGCGCCCCCTACAACGACGACGACCAGCTCTGGATCGGCTCGGCTTCCGGCGGCAATCCCGGCAATACCTTTCAGGGCCTGCTGGATGATCTCCGCATCTACCGCCGCGCCCTCACCGACGCCGAAATTCAGCACCGTGCCAAAACCACCCGCCGCACACACTCACTCCCCGAAGTCGCCACCACCGAACTGCCGGCCAACGCCATCTTCGTCGACATTCGTGAAAATGTCAGGCAGGCTGATCCCTGGAACCGCGAACGTACCCGCATCACCCAGCAATGGACCCAGGCCTCAACCGCACTGCTGCGGCTGCCCCGCAAATACATCCCGGGAGGACTCATCGGCGACCGCAGCAACCCCAGCATCGTCCGCATGCGACTGCAGCTCACCACTCCCGAACTCCGCACGCAACTCCTGATCCGCGCTCGCTCCGCCGCTCGGCTCCTTGTCGACGGCCACGAAATCCTGAGGCTCACCCAGGCCCCCTATGCCTCCGACGGTCATCAGGAAGTGCCCGAACCCCCGGAACCGCTCTACCCCGCCATGCATCCCGTCCCCGCCGGTGACCAGGAAGCCGTCGCACCAATCGAACTCACGGCCGGCCCGCACCTGATCGAATTCGAAGCCCTCGCCGGCGGAAAAAATATGCGTGTTGAACTGAGCGAAACGCTCGTCGCCATGGGCTCCCCGGAAACCGGCTTCCAGCTGCTCACCTTCGACAGTGCCCCACCACTGCTCACCGAAGCCGCCTGGCGTCCCTTCATCGCCAGCGAATCCACCCGCCTCCAGGAACTCGATGCCGCCGAACGCCACCGCCAGTCCGCTGACGAACAGCACTACTGGGAACAGCGGCACGCCCGCATTCGCGAACTCCTCAGCCCCGCCGCCTCCAGCCTCACCTCCGCCGACATCGACGCACACCTGCAGACGACGCTTGCCAGCCGCAACCTGACGCCACTCCCCCTCGTCGATGACTTCACCTTCCTCCGACGACTTGCCCTGAACACCGTCGGCGTCATCCCGTCGCCCTCCGAAATCGAGTGGTTCCTCCAACAGTCCCCAGACTCCCGCCGCAGTCTCGCCATCGACCGTTATCTCGATGATCCCCGCTGGGCTGATCACTGGGTCGCCTACTGGCAGGACGTGCTCGCCGAAAACCCCGGCATTCTCAAACCCGAACTCAATAACTCCGGTCCCTTCCGCTGGTGGATCCATGAATCATTCCGGGATCACAAACCCACGGACTGGTTTGCCACGGAACTGGTGCAGATGAAAGGCAGCCGTCTGGGCGGTGGTCCCGCGGGCTTCGCAATGGCCTCGCAGAACGACGTGCCGTTCGCTGAACGCGCCATCGTGCTCGCTTCTGCCTTCAGCGCCAACAGTCTCAAATGCGCCCGCTGCCACGATTCACCGGTTAACGAATTCTCTCAGCAGCAACTGTTTGCCATGGCCGCGCTGCTCAACCGCGCCCCTGTCGCCGTGCCGGCCACCAGCAGCGTTCCCAAACGTCCCGATGGCAGCCGTTCTCCGCTCATCACCGTCAGCATCGAACCGGGCACGGCCGTGGATCCCGCCTGGCCCTTCCGCAGACCCGAACACGATGCAGCAGCCGGCACCGGCACAACCGCCCCCACAGATCTCTGGAACACGCTCCTCCGCAACCCCGCCGACACCCGCGAACAACTGGCTCTGCACCTCACCCACCCCACGCAGTCCAACTTCGCCAAAGTCATCGTGAACCGGCTCTGGACACGACTCTTCGGACGCGGTCTGATGCCTGATCCGGATGACTGGAACGGCAGCACCGGCGACCACGCAGCACTCCTTGATCTGCTGGCCTCCCATCACATGGCTTCCGGCTACGATCTCCGTGCCAGCGCCCGCCTGATCCTCAACACCGCCGCATGGCAGCGGACCACCGCACCGGACGATTCGCCACTCACCGAAAACTTCGCCGCCCAGTCACTGCGGCGAATGACGGCCGAACAGCTGCTGGATTCGCTGTACGCGGCAGCCGGCAAAACCTTCGACGCCGAAATGCTCACGCTCGATCCCGAAGGTCGCCGACCTGATGATTCCTTCCTCAATCTCGGAGCGCCCTCTCGCGCCTGGCACCTGTGTTCGCTCTCCAACGAACGCGACCGCCCCGCACTCGCCCTGCCCGTCGCTCAAAGCCTTATCGACCTGCTGACCGTGTTCGGCTGGCGCGATTCCCGCCCCTTCTCAGCCACAACTCGTGACGATCAGGCCACCGTCCTGCAGCCCCTGACGCTCGCCAACGGCAACGCCGGACACCGCCTCGTGCAGCTCAGCGACAACACCGTGCTCACCGAACTGGCCCTCACCGCCACCACACCCCAACAGTTCATACAGCACCTCTTCCAGCGCGTGCTCGCACGCGAACCCACCGCCAGCGAACTTCAGCAGTTCAATGACGAACTGATGCCGGGGTTCGCGGATCGCGTGGTCCCCGGTGCCAAAGCTCATCCGCCCTTGGCAAAACGAAATTCCGTCAGCTGGTCCAACCACCTCAACGCCGCCGCCACGCGACAAAAACACGAACAGGAAGAAGCCGCGCGACTCGGCGATCCCCCCACAGAACGGCTCACCGAAGCCTGGCGAATCACCGCCGAAGACGTACTCTGGGTGCTGCTCAATGCACCAGAGTTTGCGTTTGTGCCGTAACGGACTCCGGGAACAACTCACTGGCGTTGGCGGCCGCGTTTGCCGCGACCTTTGCCCGCAGGCTTCCGCCTGCCACTCAGCCGCAGGACGGCAGTCCGCGGGCAAAGAGCCCTGCAAACGCGACCACAAATTGCATAGCTTGCGCGCTCTCCTTCGGTATGAATCGCAGCCGGGGGATTAACATCCACTGCTCGCCCCCGTCGCGTGCACAACCGAGCCGCGACCGTGAGGGAGTCGGGAACACTCCTCGCCGTAAAGCCAATCTGCACAATAGTTTCTGAGTCGACACACACGTCAGGGTGCCATGCACTTATGGCGTACCGTTAACACGCAGGGTTTCGATCGTGTCAGGCGTGCGGTCGATGTCAATCGGCCGGTGCGGACCCGCTCCGCTCTTGGTTCGGCGCTCGCCGCGCGGGCACGCACCGTTACCGGGGGATTAACATCCCCCGCTCGCCTTGCCCGCTTTTTTGCGGTGATGTTGAGAACTTCAACGCTACTGGGCTTCCGCCCAACCGCTCAGGCAGGCTCCTTCCTGTCCGCGGAATCTTCATGCCGCTGGCCCGGGGACCATGTTGCGGTTAGTCTGTGTGGTCGCTTTGCCCCCGTGGCTGCTCTCTGGAGAAACCGTCTATGCTCCCGCTGCTTCCTCCCGATACTCAGATTCTCTGCCCGACGACTGTCGAGCCTCTGCTGACAATTCCCGGTCAGTCCGCTCCCCGCAGTCCCGCGACTGTTTTCAACAGCTTTCCCCCTGCCTGCTCAGCCCTTGCAGATGCGGGTGGTGATGCTGCCTGGATTCTGTTCATCGGATCCAACGATGCCAGTCATGTGCGACAACTTGCTGCGGCCCGGTCTCCGTCCCTTGAGAATGCACTTGCTCAGGCGATTGCCAGCAATCGCTCGCTGATCGTCGCCGCGCAGTCTCCGTTGCCGGCGGACCTGCAGCAGCAGCACAAGGCTCCGCTGCTTCCGTTTCTGCATCCGTTGCAGGCTGCTGATCTGGTGCTCCTGCCACGCGCCGCCGTGACTGCTGACTGTTCACTGAACCTCGCCGACGTTGTGCTCCAGCAGCGTCCGCTGCTGGAGATTTTGCACCGTGGTCCGGACTGCAGTCGCACGCCCGGCCCCGCTGCAGCGTCCCCCATCCTCGACCTGAGCGCATTGCGACGCGCCGTGAAACGAATGCTTCCTGAACTTGACCGTCCCGCTGAGGATTTCGCCTGCATCGAGGCCGGACTGCTGCTGCTGCACGACTTCGACGCCCAGGCTCACGAAATTGTGCAAAGCCTCGAAGGTGATGGTCAGCTGCAGACTGCGGATTACTGGCACGGCATCATGCATCGACGGGAACCAGACCCCGGCAATGCAGCGTGGTGGTTCCGGCGAGTGAGCGGCCATCCGGCGGCCTCCGTGCTTGGCCGCAATCTGCTGCAGTGGCTGCAGGACATCGGGGCTTCCGCGGAAGTCCTGCAGCAGGCCCGGCAGTTGCTCAGAGCGGACCACAGAATCGATTCGCAGAGAATGATCGACCTTGCCGGCAAAGCCCTCCGCGACCCGCGCTCCACAATCGCCTCCACGCTGCGGCTTGTGCAGTACCTGGAAATCGTCAATCTGCTGGCGTTTCCCGCGTGAGGCACGTTGGTGGGCACGACACGGTATATCCTGACTATCCTGACTTTGCGTCTTTGCGCCTTTGCGTGAGACCAACAGTGCTGGCAACAACCGGTCGCGGAAGAACTGTCAACTGGCAGGCAGAACGAAAATATCCCAATCTGCCCGTCCTCACACTGTTTCGTCATCCCAGCTTCACCCTCCCGGCCCTCTTGAATCTCCTCTTTTCGCGGCTTCTCTCTGCCCTGTGTGCCCCTGGGGTTTCAAACGCTTCCCCCGCAGATTACGCTATCGGCAACTCATCCCGCCGTTTTCTCCTGCCTCCCGCTCAGCCCCCAGGCCACCTTCCGAAAGCGAACCGTCCATGCTCCTGCGTGTCTCGTTTCGTTCGTCCCTGCTGATCTTTACGGTTCTTGCCGTCCTCCATGGCCCCACGGTCCATGCCGATGACTTTGAAAAGATCGTGCAGCCGTACATCAGGCAGTATTGCCTCGACTGCCACAACGCCACGGAAGCTCGCGGCGAGCTGGACTTTACTCAATTCAGTTCCCCGCGGGATGTGATCGACAGCTTTCGTCGCTGGTCTGCCGTGGTTGAATTTGTCAGCAGCGGCGAAATGCCACCCGCGGATGCTCCGCAACCTTCCGCCGCTGAATCTGCCGCCCTGACCACGGCGATCCGCAGCATCTTTGACGTCGAAGCCCGGCGGCGTGCCGGTGATCCCGGGCTGGTGCCGGCCCGGCGTCTTTCGCATTCTGAATACGACCGCTCCATTCGTGATCTCACCGGCATCGACATTCGCCCGACACGCGACTTCCCCGCCGATCCGGCCGCCGGGGAAGGGTTCGACAACACCGGCGAAGCGCTCAGCACCGGCCCCGGACTGGTACGCAAGTATCTCGCCGCCGCGCAGCTGACGTCGGATCACCTTGTGCTCCACACCAGCGGACTGCGATTTTCTCCATTTGCCGTCACCAGCAGCAACGAACGCCGCAAGCTGACAGAGAATGCGGTGATGGAATTCTACCGCAGCCACGATGTTGACGTGACACTCTACATTACGGCCGCATGGCACTACCGCTTCCGCCCGCAGACCGCTCAAAGCCAGACCGCCGCCGAATTTGCCGCCGCTCATCGACTCAGCCCGCGTTACTTCACGATCCTCACGGACTTCCTCAACACACTTCCGCAACTGGAAGGCTGCCCGCAGGAGCTCCGTGATGCCCTCGTGCAGCTGCCACCACCTCCAGCGGTCCAGGCAGCAGACGCCAACGCCGCCACCGGCCCTGCGCTTCTCACAACAGCTCCCCCGGAAGTCGTAAACCTTGTCCGTCTGATCAACCACTATCGTCGGCTGCTGCATGCTCCTGAAGGCGAACTCATCAAGGCCAACGCCGGCAACTGGCCCATCGGACATCTGGATTTCCGAGCTCGCACCGCCGCGGCCCGCACCCAGTACAGCACAGCTCGCCTGCAGTCGTCGACCCTGATCCAATCCCAGCCCATTACAGCACCACCGGCCACAAATCCCGAACAACCTCTGACGATTGTCCTGCGGCTGACTCCGCAGCTGGGCACCACTGCCGGCTCCGTTCTGTTCAAACGCCCCATCTTCAGCCGCGCTGATCGGCTGCCGCGAAACGATCAGGAAATGACAGAGCACCAGGTGCTGTCCCTCCGCGAAGTGCTCGAACAGGCACCCGCACTCCAGCCAGCCCGACATCCCTTCGGCCAGGGGCCCGCAGGTGCCGCCATCGATGCGGATTCACTGCTGTCCACGGCTCCGGCTGAGCTGCAGTTCGTGCTGACCGCGGAACAGCGCCGGCAACTGCAGGGACGTCGGCTGCTGCTGCCACTGGAACTGAACAGCGCGGATGCGGCGGTGAATGCACAACTGGGAATGGCGGCTGCACCCGCGGATGCCGTGTCAGCCGCCACCGCCACCGCCGGCGAATTGCTGGCAGATGCCGCCAGCCCCTGTGTACAGCGACTGCGTCCATTTGCTGAAAGATTCTGCGAAGTGTTTCCTGACCGGTTCGTCTACGTGGACCCCGGCCGCGGGCTTGAAGCCGGCTTTCACCTCGTGGAAGGGTTCTTCCGCGACGATGCGCCGCTCGTCCGCCTGGTGCTCAGCGATGAACAGCGGCGCGAGCTTGATGACCTCTGGACAGAACTTGAGTTCATCAACACCAGCGCTGAAACGCTCCTGCGTGGCTTCGTCTGGTTTGAGCGTTCCGAGCGTGAGGTGCTGCACGACAAGCGATTTGACTTTCTGCGTTCCGAAGACCCTGCACTCGTCCGCGAAGAAATCCTGGGCCGCTTCGAGACACTCTACCTCGAAAAGCTGGGCCTGAAGCGGGATCCAGAGACAGGGGCGGGGCTCGACGACCGGGCGCGGATCGTCGTGCAGTTTTTCGCGGAGATTCGCCGGGGACTTGCGTTGCAGGAAGCACGTCTGGCCGCAGCCGAACCCCGGGCACTTGCCGACCTGATGCAGCTCGCCGACAAAGCCTGGAGACGCCCGCTGACGGCCGACGAACAGGCGGAACTCAACCGCCTCTACACACGGTTTCGCGGTGAAGGACAGACCGTTGAACAGGCCCTCCGCGGTGTCTGCACCTCAATTCTGCTCTCGCCACATTTCTGCTGCCTCTGGCAAACTCCCGCCGACGGGCCCGGAGTATCCCCGCTGTCGGGCTCTGACATCGCCAGTCGCCTGAGCTATTTTCTGTGGTCGTCACTGCCGGATGCGGAATTGCGTCAGGCGGCCGCTGCAGGTCGTCTGGCAACCGCCGATGGTGTCGCTGCCGAAGCCCGACGCATGCTCGCCGATCCCCGCATCGAAGCGCTCGCCGAAGAGTTTCTCGGGCAGTGGCTGCGGTATCGCGACTTTGAACAGAAGGATCCGATCAACGCGGCTGCCTTTCCCGGCTACGATGACGAACTGCGAGCTGCGATGGCGGAAGAACCGGTTCGCACGGCCACCTGGCTGATGCAGCAGGATCGCTCGATCACAGAACTGCTGTCCGGCGACACATCCCTGTTGAATTCACGTCTGGCTGCCCACTACGGCGGAATCCTCGAACAGCACTACCGGCAGGCCGCCGAACTTCGTCGCCGCACGCTGACAGCAGCGGGCGCCGCACCGCAGCAGCTGGCCGAGGTCGCTCGTGAATGGCTGCCTGTCAGCGGACTGCGCGAAGCGGGCCGGGGCGGGCTGTTTGGGATGAGCGTTGTGCTGGCGAAGAATTCGGCCGGGGAACGCTCCAGTCCTGTGAAACGCGGCTTCTGGACCGTCCATCACCTGCTCGGACGCCACTTCCCGCCTCCGCCCGCTGATGTCCCGGAACTGCCAAAGAACGAACAGCAGGCCGATCGCAGTCTCCGCGAACTGCTGGCGGTTCACGTCTCCGATGCGCAGTGTGCCATGTGCCACCGGCACTTCGACCATTTCGGGCTCACGATGGAAGGTTTTGATGCCATCGGTCGCGCACGCACGAAGGACGCCGCCGGACGCCCCATCGACAATCGCGTGACGCTTGCTGACGGGAGCACCATTGACGGAATTCCGGGCCTGGCCGATTACGTCCTCAGACATCGCCGCAGCGAATTTCTGCAGACCTTTTGTCGCCGGTTTCTGGGATACGCCCTCGGCCGCTCTGTGCAGCTCTCCGACCAGTCACTGCTGGATCAGATGCAGACGGCTCTGGAAGCCGGTGACGGGAAGTTTTCCGTGCTGGTCGAGCAGGTTGTGCGCAGCCCGCAGTTCCGCAGCGTCAGGAACCGTGAATTCACCACCGCCGGTCCCTGAAACCCCAATTTTCACCCCCAATCCGTGCCGATTCCTCCGGTTGACCTTGACAGCCTCACAGACCACCTGAAAACTCACGGTCTCCACGATCCTCAGAAAACACACCTGCATTGACGGTGTGGTCCGGATGGCGGTGGCTTGTGAAAAGCCTCGCTCTTCCGCAAACACGCCCCCTCGAAACACCCTCCCGCGGAGCTCCACAAACATGTCTCAGTCCACACGTTCCGGTATCGCTGGTGTTTCTCGGCGAGTGGTCCTGCAGGGAGCCAGTGTGAGTGTGGCGTTGCCGTGGCTGGAATCCGTGCGTGCCGAGGGTGAAAAGCCCAATGCGGCCGCACCGCAGCGGTTTGCGTTTCTGTTTTTCGGCGATGGAATTCATCCGCCTGAATGGCACAGTCAGGGCAGTGGCAGCAATCTGCAACTCGGCCCCGCATTCGCCTCGCTGGAACCGCTCAAGCAGAAGGTCAATCTGATTCACGGCCTGCACCATCCCGACGATGTCGTGGGGGGCCATGCCAAAGGCGCAGCGGGAATTCTGACAGGCGTGCGTCCGCGCGGTGGCCGGGATATTCAGGCGGCCGTCAGCATGGACCAGCTGCTGGCCCAGCGAATTGGCGACAGCACAGCTCTGCCCAGCCTCGTGCTCGCCTGCGAACGCCCCGTCAGCGGCTTCCATGAATCCAGCTACTCGATGATGTACGCCTCACACGTGTCCTGGAGCTCCCCGGTCTCTCCGGTTCCCGCCGAGCTCCATCCGGCCCTGGCCTTCGACAGTCTCTTTGAAAGCCAGGGAAGTAAAACTCACGCCAGCGTCCTGGATCAGGTGCACCAGCAGTTGCGGGACGTTTCAAGGCGTGT
>JBEIEK010000239.1:0-9505 GCA_040382995.1 Planctomycetaceae bacterium | reverse complement strand
GAGTCTGCGGGGGTGTAGAGCAGGAGTTCCATCTTTGGCCCGGAATCTTCGGCAGAGAAAAAGATGGTGATTTCGCGGCGTCTGGCGAGACCGTTGAGGGCGTCGGGAATGTCTGAGCGGACTTTGGTACGGAGCTGGCAGTTGATTGGCGGCAGTTCGCCGAACACATGCTGCTCAAACAGCCGCAACACTTCGGCCCGGCGCGATCCCACCCACTCCTCAGCGGTTGTGATCCGCTTGCCGGAGTTGTTCACCAGTGAGTCCGGCAGCTGGTAGGCGGGGATTTTGGATTCGTCGTAGTTGGCCTCCTGAGCGGTGCAGGAGGTCAGGGAAGAGAAACACAGGATGCAGACAGCAGATACGCGGAACACAAGAGATAATCGGAACACCATGGCCGGGCCTTCAGCGGAGACATGCAGCGTGAAATGCGGTTTGGGGGTGGAACCTGCACGACGTATCATGATGCGGCGAAGGGCTTTCGTGAAGTCTGCCGGAGGTTCCGGAAGCGGGGATTTCGGAAGTCGGCCATTCCCCGTTTGCAGTTTGTGGGTGTATCGACTATATCACCCCCGGTGGAATTCTAAAGCTGTTCCGTTTCCATGCATGCCTTTTCCGGTTGAACCACGCTCCTTATGCCAACACTCGTTTTCCCTCCGCTGCCGCCCGCCTCCGAACTTCCGTCGCTGACGACGCTCAATTCCCTCGGGGAACTCGCGGTCGAATTTGCCGTGAGGCAGTTGTGGGCGTCTGACGAAATCGTGCCACTGCAGGCCGTGGAAGTCCTCCAGCAGCACCCGGCTGAGGCCGCTGACCTGATTCTCGAAACTTTCAGCATCAAGCTGATCGAATACACCGGTTACCATATCAATCCGCCACGGTCGATGTTCCACTGCCTGATTGTCCTCGGCAGCCTGCAGCATCCGGGGACTGCCGCTCGACTGCTCGAAGGCCTTGTGGAATCCGAGGCGATAGGTGTGCTTGCGGTCAACTGCCGTGAACTGCTCCCGGCCGTGCTGGCAGAGAGCATTCCGGATCTCAGCACCTGGCGCCTTCTGGCCGACAGATACGGTTCGGTGTACGGCGAGATTCTGGTTGAGACGCTGGCTTACGTCGTCTTCCGGGAATCGCTCAATCGCAATCAGGCGGCCCGCGAGCTGATCGCGTTCTTCGACGACGAAGAAAATTTCGATGATGACGATGACAGGGCATCTGTCGCAGCCAGGGTGGTCGACACGCTGCTCTGCTTCGTCGTTCCGGAGACACTGGACGACGTCTGCCGCATCAACGATCTCGCCGATGCAGAGGAGCAGAAGACGCAGCAGCAGATTGAAGTGGCCTTTGCACAGGCCCAGACGATTTTGCCGCTGGTGGCTCAGAAGCTTGCCGATCAGCGTCCGACGGACGTGCTGAAGTGTTGCGGACGGGTTGACTTCTTCCCGTCGAATGAAGATCTGCCGGAGTCTGTTGCTGAAAGCATCAGGCTGATTTGTGAAGAGGACGATCACCAGCCGGCCGTGCTTCTGGGCTGCCGCTACCTGATCAGGCAGGCTGATTCTGCCATTCCACAGATGCTCAGTGAAGTGACCCGCCATCTGCAGACCAGGCCGCAGAAAAAGTCAAAAAAGTCGACGCAGCAACTGACATACGGCCCCGCACAGCTCGTCCGCGTGCTCCTCGAACTCCGCAGCCCTGAAGTTCTCCCCCTGCTGTTGGGGGCCCTCGAATCAGCAGGAACCGACTGCCTGCCTGGCTACAGCTCCATTGTCGAGCCGGCACTGGAAAGTCTGGTGGCGATGACGGCCCCCTCCACAGAGTTCGTTGTGGGTTGGATTCGCAGGCTGGCAAGCCAGGATCGGACCGGCGAAATTCTCGTCACTTCCCTCGGTTCGATGGTGCTGGAGGACCGCGCAGACCGCCTGGAGACCATGGCTGCGCTGCGGGAACTCTTCGTGGGCTGGGTCAACGCGCCTGACGCGGCTAAGTTCAGCGGCCTCGCCAATATGGCCGCCACCGTGCTGATGACGCTCGGTGACATTGACTTCTTTCGAGTGATTCTGAACACCAAAGGTATCCCGGCTGACTCCATTCGGCAGGCACTGGTTCTGCTTGGCGACACCGATGAGTTCTTGCGGGATCCGGGCCAAACCCTGCTGCTGCTGGCCCACTCATGGTTCATTGAAGAGCGTTTCATCACCACCAGCGAACGGCTGTTTGACGACCTTGTCGAGGAGTACAGTGGGGACGACTTTGAGACGGAGCAGTGGCAGGTCGACAGCGATGTCCTCGACAGCGAAAACTCCGCTGGTAAAGACATGATTTCGGCCTTCCTGAGCGGCATGAATCCTGCTAACCAGTTCGCGTCACCGACTCCCGGCCCGTCGAGCTTTGCTGACGACTTCTCCGACTCCCCCCCGGACGACTCGCCCGGGACCATTCGCAACACCACCAAAGTTGGCCGCAATGACCCCTGTCCCTGCGGCAGCGGTCGCAAGCACAAAAAATGCTGCGGCTCCTGACTCCGGATTGCTCAATGTAAATTCACAATCAGCACCCGCGGCAGGTAAATTTTTCCGGGTAGATTTTTAAATGTGCCACCGCGACCCCTGTTTTCACCAGAAAGCCAACTCCAATGCGCATTGCCGGCGTGCAAACTGACGTCACATTTCAGGATACCAGTGCCAACCTCGCAAAGCTGGAATCCATCGTCACCTCAGAATCCGCCACGGGCACAGACCTGACGATCTTCCCGGAGTGCTACGCCTCCGGCTACTGCTTCGATTCGCTGGAACAGGCCCTGCCGTTTGGTGAGAGCATTCCGGGGCCAGCCACGGATCGTGTTGCGGCCCTCTGCGCAAGGCTCCGCACGCATGTCATCTTCGGTCTGCTGGAACGCGTCGGCAGCACGCTTTACAACACCGCCGTTCTGATTGGCCCTGACGGCCTGATCGGCAGCTATCGCAAAGTGCATCTGCCGTGGCTTGGAGTTGACCGATTCACCACCGCGGGGGACCGTCCGTTCCAGGTGTTCACGGCGGCCGGGGTTCGGATTGGCATGCTGATCTGTTACGACGGTGGGTTCCCGGAAGCCTCACGAGTGCTTGCCCTCGCCGGCGCAGACCTCATCTGCCTGCCCACCAACTGGCCACCAGGCGGAGCCTTCATGGCGGATTATTCAATCAATGCCCGTGCCATGGAGAACGGCGTCTTTTTCGCCGCTGTCAATCGCGTTGGTACGGAAAATGGGTTCTCCTTCATCGGCAAAAGCCGCATCTGCCACCCCACCGGGGCCACCCTAAGCAGCCTTGATCACGCCGCCGAAAGCATCCTTCGAGCTGACATTGATCCCGCGGTGGCTCGCAACAAGCGAGTGGTGCGGGTCCCGGGCAAACACGTGATTGATCGCCTGGCCGACCGTCGGCCCGCATTTTACTCACCTGTGACCGCACCCCACGAACTCAAACGCCCCGGTCGCGATGAACCGCTCCCGCCCGCCTGATACTTAACCGTTCCTGGCCCCATTTCCCTCCCGGGTCTTGCCAGGCACTGGCCATCCGCGGTATGCTCACAGCCCTACGCCATCCCCGCGGTACCACGGGATTGACCCGATGATCAGGCTTCAAATGATTTGTGCCCCGCTGCTGCTTGTCACAGCATTCTGCTGCGGATCCGCTTTCGCACAGGAATCCGCAGCCGAGAAAACCTTCTTCTTTGAATCCAAAATCCGCCCGCTGCTCGTTGAACACTGCTACGAATGCCACTCCCAGCAGTCCACCTCCATCAAAGGGGGACTCAGCCTTGATACCCGTCAGGCGGTTGCAGCTGGCGGCGATTCCGGAAAGGTGCTGATTCCGGGCAAACCGGACGACAGCCTGCTGCTCGAATCGGTCCGCTACAACAACCCGGACCTCCAGATGCCCCCCAAAGGTCGACTCTCCGACGCCCAAATCGCCGACCTCGAACACTGGATCAAAATGGGGGCTCCCGATCCGCGGGAAGGCACTGCTGTGCCACGCACCAATTCGTGGGACCGTCAGCGCGGCCGCAGTCACTGGGCCTTCCAGCACATCCACGCACCTCCCGTACCTGCCGTTCGCAATGTCGACTGGCCAAAATCCGACATCGACCGGCTGCTGCTGGCAAAACTTGAAGCCACCGGGATCACTCCCGCCCCGGACACCAGCCGCGAACTCCTGCTCCGTCGCGTAACGCTCGATCTGATCGGGCTCCCACCGACGCCGGCCGAACAAACCGAATTTCTCCGGGACCCGGCCAGCGACGACGAGGCTTTTGCGAAAGTCGTGGACAGGCTTTTGGCTTCGCCGGCTTTCGGCGAACGCTGGGGCCGCCACTGGCTCGATGTGGTTCGCTACGCCGATTCCGTTGGCAAGACTCGCAACGTCCCCTTCCCCTATGCCTGGCGATACCGCAACTACGTCATTGACGCGTTCAATACTGACAAACCCTTCGACGACTTCATTGAAGAACAAATCGCCGGTGATCTGCTCCCGTCCCGTTCCGCCCGCGACCGTGCCGAACAACTTGTCGCGACCGGCTTCCTTGCCCTGGGCTCCATGGATCTCAACGAACGGGACACAGAACAGTTCCGCCTCGATCAGATCGACGACCAGCTCGACGCCATCGGTCGCGGGATGCTTGGACTCACCCTCAGCTGCGCTCGCTGTCACGATCACAAATTTGACCCCATTTCTCAGGAAGACTATTACTCGCTGGCCGGGATCCTCGCCAGTACGCAGACCCTCACCGGACAAGTCAATCGCCAGGGAGGCAGCAAGACATATTTCCACCCCGAGCGACTGCTTGATCTGAAAGCCGCGGCAAAGCTTCCGCCTCCCGATTCGTCCGATTCTGCTCCCTCGGCTGCGCGTCTGACGCAGCTTCGCCAACAACTCAACACACTCGTTCGCGAAAGCAAATCGGCAAATCTTCCAGCGCCCCGCCAGAAAGCAGTTCGCAACCAGATCGCCGCGCTTCGTCGTGAACTCGCAGACGCGCACCGAAGGTCCCCACGGGTGCGCCCGCACCGGCGGCCAACAGGAAAGCGCAATCCAAACAGCAGCGTCTTGAAGAAGTCCCATTCGATCCCAAAGCGGAACTCGCCATGGCTGCCGCAGAAGGTCCTCCCCGGGATCTGGAACTGCGAGTGCGCGGCGAACCTGACCTCCGCGGAGAACTCATGCCCCGCTCCATCCCCGTTGCTCTTCGCACTGCCGGCAACCCACGCATGCCCGAAAACGGAAGCGGGCGGCTGGAACTCGCTCAGTGGCTCACGTCCTCCCGCAATCCCCTCACGGCTCGAGTCATGGTGAATCGGGTGTGGAGTCACCTGTTCGGTCGCGGACTGGTGGACTCGGTGGATAACTTCGGTCTCTCCGGCTCGATACCGGAACACCCGGAACTACTTGATCATCTCGCAGCGGGCTTCATGAAGGACAACTGGTCCGTCAAACAGCTCATTCGTCGCATCGTGCTCAGTCGTGTCTATCGCCTGCGTTCAGAACATTCGGCTGAAGAACGAAAACGCGATGAAGCAAATGTGCACTTCGGCCGGGCCAGCCTGCGGAGGCTGGAGGCCGAAACAGTCCGCGACAGTCTGCTGGCGATTTCCGGGCAGCTTGACGCGGCCCGTCCGCCCGGAGCCCCGTTTGATCCGACATTCACCGGTGACCTCTCCCGAGCCGGTCGGGGCAGCAGCGAAGTGCAACAGGCGTTTGCACGTCCGATTCGCAGTGTCTACCTCCCGGTATTTCGGTCAGAAATTCCCCAGATGTTCTCGGTGTTCGACTTCGCCGAACCCGATCAGGTGAATGGCCTGAGAGATGTCACCACAGTGCCCCCGCAGGCGCTCTTCATGCTGAATAACACCTTTGTGATCGACGCGGCCGATCGCATCGCCGGTGAGCTTCTGGAACGCAACCCCACTGACCAGTCTGCACTCGTGCGCCAGGTCTGGCGACGCGTCTACTGCCGCACACCAGCTCCCAGCGAACTCACCACTGCAGTCAGCTACCTGAAGAACTCACCCGGCGAGCCTCGCAAACAGCTCGCCGCACTCATCCAGGCCGCCTTCGCATCCGCCGAATTCCGCTATCGCCCCTGACTCCCGGACCGCCCAATGAACGCCTCAGCCACCAGCCCCGGACTGCTGCTTCCGGATCGCCGCAAGCTCCTGCAGTCCGCTGCTGCAGGCTTCGGCTGGCTCGCCTTTCAGGCACTCGCAGCCAAATCGGCAGCCGCGGACGAAGCTGCCGAAAGATCGCCCCTCGCACCCCGTCCACCGCATTTCGCCGCCCGAGCCAGGCGAGTGATTTTTCTGTTCATGCAGGGCGCTCCCAGCCACCTCGAAACGTTCGACTGGAAGCCGGAACTCAAGGCGCGCAACGGCAAAACAGCCGGCGGACCGGCCAGTCGCGGCAAACTGCTCGCACCTCAGTTTGACTTCCAACCCCGCGGAAAAAGCGGACTGCCCATCAGCAGTCTGTTCCCCGAACTCAGTCGCCATGCCGATGAACTTTGCCTGCTCAACGGACTGCACACCTCCAACGCCGCCCATCCTCAGGCCACCATCGCACTGCACACCGGCAGTGTCAACTTTGTTCGTCCATCACTGGGGGCATGGGTCACCTACGGACTCGGCTCCACCAACCAGAATCTGCCGGGCTTCGTCACGCTCAATCCTTCCGGACCCGGAGGTGCCCAGAACTACGGATCCTCATTCCTCCCCGCATCCTTCCAGGGAACCCGCGTGCAGCCGGAGGCCGGAGGTATTGCTGACATCCGCACGCCTCATCAGACTCCAGCCGCTCAGCGATCCCAGATCGACCTCGTCCAGGAACTCAACCGCAGTCTGCTCAGCCGACATCCCGGAAATGCCGAACTGGAAGGTGTGATTCAGTCCTATGAACTCGCGTTCCGCATGCAGACCTCCGTCCCCGAAGTGCTGGATCTCCGCAGCGAAACTCAGGAAACACAGTCGCGTTACGGGATTGACAACAAAGAGACGGCCGCGTTCGGGCGGCAATGCCTGATGGCCCGGCGGCTCGCCGAAGCCGGCGTGCGCTTCATTCAGATCACTCGCGGTGGCTGGGACCAGCATCGGGATCTTCGCGAAGCTCTGCAGCGCAACTGCAGTGCCATCGATCGGCCAATTGCCGGACTGCTCCAGGACCTCAGAGATCGTGACCTCCTGAAGGATACACTCGTCATCTGGGGCGGCGAATTCGGACGCAGTCCGCAGGAACAGGCCAGTGGCGGTGATGGACGCCGGCACAATAATGCTGGGTTCTCCATGTGGATGGCTGGTGGCGGCGTGCGGGGCGGATTTCGATACGGAGCCACGGATGAGCTCGGAGAAAAGGCGGTGGAAAACCGCATGAGCACACATGATCTGCACGCCACGATTCTGCATCTGCTGGGGCTGGATCACACACGGCTGACATACCGCTACGCCGGCCGCGATTTTCGCCTGACGGACGTTTATGGCGAAGTCGCCACCGGGATTCTCAGCTGACGCCTCAGCCCTCCCCCCACAGCACTCCCATCATTCACTCGCAATCCTCAGGGCAATGCATCCATGGAACTGGGACTGAACGGCAAGGTCGCAATCGTCACCGGCGGTTCAAAAGGCATCGGACTGGGCATCGTCAGACTGCTCCTTGCTGAAGGAGCCAGCGTGGTCAACGTGGGCCGCAGTCCGGCAGAGACAAAGGAGATCCCTGAGACCGCTCTGGACCGCTATCGGTTCTGCGAGGGAGACCTCGTGGATCTGACCGTTTGCCGGCGGGCGGTCGACGAAGCAGTGCAGGCCTTCGGTCGTCTGGACATCCTTGTGAACAATGCAGGGGTCAACGATGGGGCTGGGCTGGATGCCGGCCCGGATGCCTTCCTGCTGTCGCTCCAGCGAAACCTGCTGCACTATTATGCCATGGCCCACCACGCCACACCCCATCTCAAACACTCTCGCGGATGCATCATCAATATCGGCTCAAAGGTCTGCGAAACCGGTCAGGGAGGCACGTCCGGCTACGCTGCTTCCAAAGGTGCCATTAACGGACTCACACGCGAATGGGCCGTGGAGCTGGCACCAGCGGGTGTGCGTGTCAACGCCGTGCTGCCTGCAGAAACCTGGACGCCGCTCTACGAACGCTGCCTTGCCGCCATGCCCGATCCCGTCGCCGCCCGACTGGCAATCGAAAACCTGATTCCACTGGGACGCCGCTTCACCACGATTGAAGAACTGGCCGCCATGGTCGTGTTCCTGGCTTCGGAACTTTCCGGCCACACCACCGGCCAAATCCTGTTTGTTGACGGCGGCTATACACACCTTGATCGTAAATGCACGGCTGCAGGTGCTGTGAACGAGTTCGGTGCCGCAGCAACCTGAAATGACCGGCAAACATGCAGCAAATCCCTCTTCCGTTCACTCCTGATATCGGCTGAACCATGATCATCGACGTCCACAGTCACTTCTGGGAATATCCGGCGCATTTCAACGAGTCCTTCAGGCAACAGGCGCGACGCGCCCGCGCTGGCGTCGAAGTTGACCTCACGGTGCGGTTTGAGGATTACCGCCGCACAGCGCCGGAAGACACCCGCTCCATTGTCTTTGGCGGCAAAGCAAAGCTCAGCGGACTCTGGGTCGACGATAACTCCGTCGCCGCCTACGTCGCCGCTCACCCGGAACAACTCATCGGCTTCCTCTCCGTTGATCTCACCCAGCCAGGCTGGATGGACGAGCTTGTCCACGGCCATCAGCAACTGGGCCTTCGCGGAGTGAAACTGCTGTCCATGTATGCCGGCTTTCGCCCGGACGATCCGGCGTGGGACAGCTTCTGGCAGTACACCACGCGGCATGGACTTCCGGTGCTCCTGCACACCGGCACCACGTTCATCTCTCAGGCCCCCATCGAATGCACGCTGCCCAGACACCTGGACACTGTGGCCGCTCGATACCCCGAACAACGCCTGATTCTTGCGCACCTCGGACACCCGTGGGAAGGAGAATGCGTGGCTGTCATCCGCAAGCATCCACACGTGTATGCAGACGTCTCTGCTCTGCACTATCGACCCTTCCAGCTCTATCACTCCCTGATGCTGGTGCAGGAATACGGAGTCTGGGACAAGGTGCTCTTCGGAACGGACTACCCGTTCACCACAGTCAACGATTCAATCAATGGCATTCGCCGCCTGAATGACATGCTGCAGGGAACCGCACTGCCACGATTGAACCCGGACGCGATCGAACGGATGATCTACAGAGATTCGCTGCCGCTGTTGAACCTTTGACCGCTCCCGGGGCCCGGCCCAGTGACGTTGACTTTCTGGCAGGAGTCGGTGCCGGGAGGGCGAAGCTGGGATGGTGAAACGGTGTGAGGACAGGAAAATTGGGACATTTCAATCCCCCAGCTATCGTCAGTCCCCAGCCCGACCGAATCACAAAAAACGTCCCCGGGCGAGCGGTCGATGTCAATCGGCCGGTAACGTCCCT
>JBEIEK010000238.1:0-9582 GCA_040382995.1 Planctomycetaceae bacterium | reverse complement strand
TTTTGCCAGAAAGCCAACGCCATTGGGCTTCCGCCCGTGGACACTTAATGCGTAAAGTCCTTTAAGAAAAGCGTTTACGAGGTGATCTGGGTGCCCGCTCTCTGACGGGCGCGGCTCGAAAATGCGGCGTCAAGATCTTCTGCGCCCGGATGCTTATCGCCGAATGACCAGTGAATAGCCCGACCAATTCTCCTGCAGCTTCGACAAAGAGATGGACTGCACGCCTGTGGCCGGGTCAGCCACCAGAGCAAGTCGATTGTCGGTGTGATACACAACGACATAATGCCCGTCATTCAGATGCGCGATGAACGGGCATGTGACATCCTGCACATGCTCCATGTCAACCCGATAAGCTTCCGCTGAGAACGCAAACAAGCGGGCCAGGTTCCGCAACTGCAGCAGGCTGAAACCCTGATCGGAGGGCAGGCTGCTATTGCTGTAGAGGTTGTGCCTTGCCGAACAGCCATGGTACTGCAGCACCATGGCCAGTGCTGCGAGGCCACAGTCTGCCTCGTGGCACTGCGGGATAAACGGGAAGTCCCGGGCAGCAGCTGGCCTGACCGAAAGACTCTGGCCGCTGCCATCGCCGGAGAATTCAGCTCCCGTGGCTCCCGACCGGGGCCCGGAACCCTGCGGGCCCGCGAAATCACGGCTGCGCAACGACAGACACTCAGCCGCCGAAAGCGTGGAAACCGTCTCGCCCGGATCGCGTCCGGTCAGGCAGTGACTTCCGAAACAATCGCCAGGCCCCAGTTCATGACTGTGTCCCGAACGGTCAGTCAGCACGGCAGCTCCAGCAAGAATCAGAAACCAGCGATCCTTTGCCAGTCCCGGCCCGCAGAGGGTGCGCAGGGCGCGGAAATGTTCCTGCTGCAGCCGACTGGAGTAGGTCAGGGCGGAGGGTGCCGACATAAAGCCAAGATAATGTCGTCCGGTTGCAAAATGCATTGATGCATGCAGGCGAATGAACTGCTTCAGCAGATACCCATCAACGCCCGCGGTCTGAAGCGCCCGTCGCACCTGCTGCAGTGGAAGTCGCAGCACCTTGCTGGTGGCCGACGCTCGAGCAGTCGCGGTATGCTGATGTGGCATCAGGAGTGCATATTCACCGAAGAGTTCGCAATCCCGCACTGTTCCCAGTGAGATTTCGCGCCCGGACTCTGAGCGGCGAAGAATGCGGACGCGGCCCTCCACCAGAAAATGAACCCACGCACCAGCAGATCCCTCCTGAAAGACAATGTCGCCGGCTTCAAAAGTCAGCGGCAGCGCTTCGTCCAGCAGGGCCTGCAGCACCACAGGTTCAAGCAGTTCGAAGAGCGGATAACGAATCAGCAGTCGTTCGAACAAGCCAGCAGATCCAGCAGGGGGAAGGAAAACGCAGCTTCGCTGATTCTGGCCGCAGTCCACCTCTGAAACAGCTGGCTGCGGACCGCCGCCTCGGTTGGTTCATCAAAGACCGCGGGAGTCACCGTGTCGACAAACACGAGGGACCAGCCGGAGGCACAGGCCAGCGGGCCCAGCAGGCTTCCGGCCGTCACGTCCCTGGAAACAGCCCGGATCGCTTGCGGAAGCATCAGGCGAAAGCAGCTGCGACGGACCGATCCCTCACCCTGCGGCGCATGCCCCCCATGCTGCTCCACGAGCTCCTCAAAACTGACCCCCTCTTCCAGGTGCTGACACTTAAGTTCTTCGGCCAGCGATTCACTGGCCACCAGCAGTTCCCGATAACTGCAGCGGTCCCAGAGCCCCGGGTCTGCCCGAAACCAGTCCTCTGCCGACCGTGCCACATGGGCAACGAGGAATTCAATCCGCAGTTGCTGCAGAATGAGCTCCTCGAAGTCCAGCTCCGTCAGTCGCCGCGACTGCAGCCATTCCCGCGTTTCGTGCACCGAGAGCAGGCCGAACCGCTGGCGAAATTCGTCAGCCGCCGACTGCAGATGCTCGTCAGTCACAGAAAACCCGAGCCTCTCAGCCTGCAGGCACAGCACTCGATCCTCGCCCGCCTTCTGCAGCAGCGGCCGCAGGTAGCCGTGGCGATGCAGCGAGCGCAGCACCTCTCCCACGCTTAGCCGCTGATCATTGAATGCAATCGCATCAACGCTGCAGCTGATTTGCGGGTCAGACACGGAGTTTTCAGCCACGGGAGTCATAGTTGCCTTTCTGAAGCCAGCGGATCAGAAGTGATCCTGCTGCGTGCTTCTTCGGAAAGCGACGCATCGTTCAGGCTGGTCAGGTACTGCTTTCGCACCCAGTAGATCGATTCACAGAACTCATCCACGGAGTCCGCTGGAATCGTTAGAACGGATTGCTCCTGATGTTCTGACTTCTGCATAATCAGGATCAATGAACCACGCAGCTCTACCTGCGGCATTCGCATTCTAACTGACATCGCTCCAAATCCTTTGCAATTGGAAAAACGCTGGAAGGAAACGAGATGTCTCCTTTCGCGACGATCACCAACGAGACGCAAGACTCGAAATCACATTGTTCACTGCATTGCCTACTGAATTAACCGCATTGGAAACGGAGTTGATTGCGTGATTCAGATTTGCGGCTCCCTGGCCGACAGATTGCAGCACACCACGGATTGTTGAATCAGCAGCGCCGGCGCCGCTTCGGAGCGCCGATGCAATGACATTGGCATCATTCGTGACCGCTCGGAGTCCCCGCCCAACATCCGTATACGTAGTCCAGCTGATGCCTCGATACATTGCGTCGGCAATTGACCGAAACGACGCACCGATGGAGTTCCGCAGGGCGTCGGCAATCGCAGAGGCATTACGGGTGATCGAACCAAGTCCTGAAGCGACGTCCCGGTGAGTTGTCCAACTGATCCCGTGCCACATCGAGTCTGCAATCGTGCTGAAAGTGGCTCCAAGGGTATTTCTCAGCGCCCCGGCAATTGTACCCGCATTTCGTGTCAGGCTTCCCAATCCGGCGGCCACGTCACGATATGAGGTCCAGCTGATGCCCCGATACATCGCATCTGCGATGGTCGAAATTGACGCGTTCAAAGCACCGGAGAGGGCACCAGCAATCGATGCGGCATTGCGTGTCAGACTGCCAAGTCCCTCGGCAACATCCCGATAATTGGTCCATGTAATCCCGTGATACATTGCGTCGGCAATCGATTTCAGATCACTTGTCACCTTCGACGAAATGGCCTCCGCGATTGCCGTTGCGTCACGAGTGACGGCACCCAGACCACCGGCAATGTTTTGAACCGTGGTCCAGTTGATGGCCCACATGACCTCGGCGATTGTCCTGAGATTTCCTGTCACCTTGTTGCTCAGAGCCTGGGCGATCTTCGAGACATCCGTAGAAACGCGACCGAGTGCCTGAGCGATGCCGCGTGCAGAGTCACCCGCAGACACCAACGCGCTGGCCAGTTTGTTCAGATCCCCGCCAGCTCGACTCCAAACGTGGGAGGCAATATTCTCGAAACCAGTTCCGATAGCCTTCAATGCCCCTGCAAGCCTGTCAAGGTCGTTACGGGATCGCATCCAGATCTCGGTGGCAATTTCTTCTGCACTGGCGTTCGCAGCCTTCAGGGCAGACGCCAGTCGATTCAGACTTCCTCCGGCTCGGTTCCAGACTTCGGTTGCGATGTTGGAGATCGATGCGTCAGCAGATTTCAATCCCATGGCCAGTTTGTTCAGATCCCCGCCAGCTCGACTCCAGAGTTCACTCGCTATCTCCCCGACACTTCCACCCGCACTTTTCAACGCGGCTCCAAGTTTGTTCAGGTCTCCACCAGCGCGGCTCCAGACGTGCGTGGCAATTTCACCGATCTTTGCCCCCACGGCATTCAGTGCTCCAGCAAACTCTTTCAGATTGTTTTTGCAGTGTGACCACAGTGGATCGACGAATTCGCTGATGTTCTTCCCGGCCCTTGATAACGCCACCGCCGCCTGATCAACTCGCATCCGGTAGTCAACCACCAGCTTGCGCACCACTTCGCCCATCCCGGAGTCCTGGTAAATGATCGCGATGGCGGCAGCCAGCAGATGCGGATCCGGAATGACTGCGGCAGCCGCAAGGATTGTCTGTTTTCCCTGACTCTGCAGACGCTCTTTGTATTCCGCCAGCTGATCCTGAATGTCGCCGAGTGTGACTTTGTTGCTGCGATACAGTTCAATCAGCCGACGATCGTCCGGACTGTCGCCGTACAGGAACACATCCGCGTCCCACTTGTCGTGGTTCACGAGACCCAATTCACCGTGAACCTGCAGAGTCAGATCAACACCCAGCCCCACAGCAATCGTGTCCGGGTTGATCTCACTGTAACGCACCTTCTGCGTGTGCGTATGCGGCGAAACGAGAGTCATATCCCCAAAAGCACGCAGGCCCACGGTGCCGGTGATGCGTGCGAAGTCCACCACAAACAGCAGGTCAGCCTCCGCGATAATCTCGGCCTCAATGATTCCCCCCAGCTTCAGATTGGGCTGCATGTCCTTCGCGGTGGCATCGTGCTTCGCTCCTTCGATGTAGTACCCCAGACTGTCCACGCCGGTCACCATGTCAACCTCAAGGAATAATCCCGGATTCAGGTTCACCTGCACGGTGGCGTTGACAATTCCAAAGTAACTGGCCACCACAGTCTCCGGCAGCACGGTGATTTTCGCGAGCTCCTTCTGGAACTTCTGCTGGATATCGAGGCTGACGATATCGAACGTCTCACCGCTCAGCATGCGGCGAATATTGATGGGAACACCGTTCTCCACCCTGAACAGATCCAGACGGAACGCGAGACTTTCATCCGTTTCAATTCCGGCGGGCCGGCTGCGGAAGGCCAGTGGTGCCAGTACATACTGGGCGGCTTTCGGAATATCCAGAAGGTCCATCACATTCTGGTCCAGCAGCGGGATCTTCGTGCCCAGAAACTCCTGCGTGGACGCGGGCAGCGGATTGTTCTCCGCGATCCGGTCCAGCATATAGTTCTTCAGCGCATCCTCGACCCCATCCGCTTCCTGAAAGGCAGTGACGATGTCCTTCAGCGAATTGTTGTTGATGTGATAGTCCAGCGTGTCTGTCACCAGATCGTACGAAACGCCGGCTGTCCACGTGATGGAATCCGGCAGCAGCCCATTCAAAGCCCCGCGAATCACCGCCGGCAACTGCTGCACCGGACTGGCGACAGCAAAACTGGCGTTCAGTTGAACCTGAGCACCAACCACAGTGGCGAATGAACTTTGCAGCAGATCAGCCGGATACAGACGTTCGCCGCTCCGTGCGTCTCCATCGGTTACGCTTGCTGACAACGCAGCATTGATCAGATGTTTTCCCTGCGGAGCACTGGCATTGACCTGCACATTCACAAGGTTCGGGATCCCTGCCTTTCCCGCCAGTCCTCCGTCGGCCGTAATCGATACCTCAACCTCGGAACCCTCCAGAATAAAGAAGCCCCCCGTCACATCCACGCCAAATGTTACGGTGATCGCATACTGCGGCTGAACAGTCAGCGTCCCTCCAAGTGCAAAACCAATCCCGCTGTCATCAGTCTTCCCGATCGAACCACTTCCCGTCTGCGTAATCAGGCTGCCTATTTCCTGCCGATGCCATGTGATCACAAACAAATCGGTCAGGTTGCCCTCAATCAGATCTCCCAGACCAATCGCAGAATCAATCTTAAACCCGCGATCAGCGAGGTAGTCCTGAACACCCTGCTGAGGAAGGTCAATGTCCAGCAACGCGTCCAGTCGCTGCGTCAGTTCGGATTCAATCTTCTCCCCGATAATCGGGATCTCCGAGATTCGATCGGCCAGCTGGCGCGTTCTTTCAGCCAGCCGTTCAGTGGCGTCAATGACGGCTTTGGCAGCCGCGTCCGTCACGGCGTCCTCTACGGCCGCATCATCGATCTTCAGTTCCGCGGGATTCCCGGAGGAATTGAGCTTCAGTTCTGCCGGAACAGAGATCGGGCTGGAGAGGCCGGGGACAGTGAACGTGGCGTTCACACCAGCGAGATTCAGATCCCCGGCAAAGACGCTGTTCGCGCTGAAACCAGTGAAGACCGCATCCACATCCAGATACAGGTTTTCGCCCGAATTTGCGTCACCGTCATCGATCGCAAAGGAACTGGAGCCATTCAGGTTGCCCAGCCCCTGCAGTGACAATCCAACCTGTGAGCCGGGATTCGTGGACGTCGTGATGACTCCGGATGCCTTGACAGCGGCGCTCAGTGAGCTGCCTTCACGCACGAACGCGCGTCCCGTACGGTCCAGCCCGAACACCAGATCTCCGGAGACCTCCAGCGTTCCCGAAACGGTCCCGGCCACGCCTGCAGTGAGCGTTTTGCCGGCCGCTCCGATTTGCTGCGATTGCTGTGCGGTGAGCGACAATGTCTCGGCTGCGGTGCTTTGAAATCGCAGGACAAGCAGATCCTGACTGGCAGCAGTGCCAGCAGAAAGAAACTGATCAATCTCCGTCAAACTTGCCCGCGAAACCACGGAAATGCCGGCGGCCTGCAAAGCAGCGGACGTCTGCCCCTGAAGCTGACCCCCAAGTGTGCTGTCCAGCGTCTTCAGGAACTGCTGACGAGCCGCGTCGCTGTTGAAAGCGATTGTGCTGTTTCCTGAGGAGATACTGCTGGCCTGGCTGCGGAGTTGCTGCAGGGCATTCATCACTGCCGGAACCAGTTCCTGAGGAATCGCGGGAGGCTCAGAGGCTGGCGCGACCGTCACCGCTGACATCACCTGACGGATTTCAAGGACTTCCATCGCCTGGCCGGAGAATTCCCATTTCTTCTTTCGCCCGGCTCCATAAATCAGCGCCATTTCCTGTTCAGACAACGTCTCTCCCGGAGACAGCTCTTCAATACGAATGCGGGACATGCGAACAGTCATCGGACATTCCTTTTTTAAGAGCGTGAAGCACTACTTCGCCACGACCAGCGTGCTGATCGATTCCAGAAACAACTTCTGACTGGCAGCAAACGTACCTGCCGGGCTTGTGAGCAGGGCGACCAGAACGTGGTCTTTCCGAGGGATCGCGATCCAGTGCTGGATGGTCTTCACAGGGCCACTGCCGGTAATGGCGTCCCCCGTTCCGGCGCCTGCCACCACCATCCACATCGCCTCGCGGCCGGCGATCCGACGGACCTCCTTTTCGAGCACTGTGGCGGCGATTTTCTGTGTCTGAGCCTCAACGCTTTCATGCAGCAGCCACGACGGATCATCGGTCGCTCTGAAATATTGTCAGTCACGGTCACAAACACATCCTGTTCCATGCAAACCTCCAGCCCATCGGGACTCCAGATGCTGCGAAAGTGGTAAGTGGCAGGGTCACGTGGCGTCAGCAGAGTCAGCTTTGATTGAGGTGACTCAGGGGAGACACGCAGAATCTTCAGCCCGGCGTTTGCCATCAAATTCACGTGCTGGCCTCCGGGGCGCAGCGGTCACACTCGCGCAGGTGAGTTCTGAGTCGAGCCGATTCGGGTGCAGAGAGCTGCTCGGAAAACAGTTGCTGCAGCTGATCCGGATCCGGGCACTCAGTGGCCGCTCTCGTGTTCATCAAACCGAACTCCTCATGAGTTTCAGGCGTATCTGGGGTTGGCCGCAATAAACCTGCGGATCTTCCCGGCGGCCGCCCTGCGTCTGAGCCATCCGCTGCGTCCCACCAGTTCACCTTTGATTCCGCCAAAGGCCTGCCGGGACCAGTCCAGCGGGTCGCAGACATCCCGCTGAACCATGATCAAACCGTCCCGAAACTCAAATGTGGACTCGATGCTGTTGACCACCTGCCTCCCGGTATCTGAGAAGGTGTAAGTATCAACAATTCGAGCCCGCACGCTGTCCCCAGCTGCCTGGATCGACTGCACCTGCACGTTGATCCCCTTCTGGCAGATCATGTGCCACATGGCGTGAATCTGCTTTCTGCCCTGCAGCTGAAACGCGATGTCGGAAAACGTCGCTGCTTCGTGGTAGCAGGCCACCATGGCCTCGTGATCGAGGGCCTGAAGGGACGAAAAGAGCTTTTCGACGAGGTGTTCAGCTTTAGACATCTTTAAATTCCTGTTGCGTCTGACTAGTCATCATCCTTTTGCTGTTTCTTCTTCGCCGCGGCATCAAGAATCTGCAGGATCCCGATGGCAAGCTGTTGTTCGGGTGTCTGATTACCAGTCACACCGCCCTGCTGCTGAGCGACCACGCTTTGATTGCCATGAACCCAGCGACGCTGGCCGTTGCCCGACGTCTGCAGTTTTGCCTGCCCAACAACAGAGGCACTCTTCACGGAACCATTCCGCAGGACCTGGCGAACAACCTGGCCTGTGACCGGATTGATTTGCGTGCGGATTGACGTGGATCCGCTTTCGGTTTCGATCTTTCCGGACGTCCCCGTAGTTGGTTCACCGGCAGCTTCCCGTCCAAGTTGTTCTGTGCGGTCATATTTCCGCGGAGCACGTCGGGGTGAGGGAGTTCCGAGTGCGTTCGAGTAATTTGACACCCAATACGCGTCGGTCTTGTTGACCGGAAACCCAATTTTGGCCTTTGCCACAGGCCTGGAAGCGCGGTCTCCGGTGTCGGAACGTCCCGGCCAGACATTTCCATTCTCGTCGATGTATGGTGGCTGGACCACCTGCAGGTCGCTGTGTGTTTCCTTCGAAGGTGGAATCAGCGTGCGGGGGTCGAGGGGCGTGTTCCTGATGGGCCGCGACTTGTAAATCCGATCGATCTGCGCGGCACAGGGGCTGCCCAGAGCAATGGCCAGGAGAACCGACAGGACACTGCGAGTGACGGCGTGACGTGACAAGGAAGAGACTGTATTCAACACGACTGAATTCCCCAGAAAGGTCAGAGATGTCACACGGTGACAACGCGTTCACCGGTGTTGACGTGGGAACTCCTTCCCGATGATATGCTCTGCAGCAGACTGCGCGGCACACCTGCCTCCTGTGTTCCCAGGCGAAGTTCGCCACCACAACGTCTCAAAAATCCGATTGAAAAATCAGAATTTCCACCAGTTCAGAGAGCAGTACCTGAGCAGTCGGGCGGCAGCCTCCAGCGATGACTTTCCGGCAGGAGTGGGTGCCGGGAGGGCGAAGCTGGGATGGCGAAACGGTGTTAAAGACACCGGAAGTCGTCCTTCGGACTCCGCCCCACCGTGACAAGGCGTGCGGGGGATGTCAATCCCCCGGTAACAGTGCGTGCCCGCGCGGCCAGTGCCGCATCAGGAGCGCACCAGGGACGTTACCGGCCGATTGACATCGACCGCTCGCCACAGGACGTTTTTGTGATCCGTTCGGGCAGTGGGGCGTGATGATCGCGGGGGGACTGAAACATCCCAGTTTGCCCGTTTTATCGCCGTTTCACCATCCCAGCTGCGCCCTCCCGGCACCGCCTGCTGCCGACCGTCATAACCGAGCCATCACCAGGGCGGCCCGCAGCGCGTGTTCCTGAGCTCGCAGCGCCTCCAACGCCTCCACATGCGTGACCTGCACCAGTCGCAGTGCGTCGCCCGGACGCAACTGCCCTGCCAGTGACAGGTCGGCGGAAATCACGTGGCCGATTCGAGGATACCCGCCGGTCGGCGCACAGTCAGCCATCAGCAACAGCAACTGCCCGTCCGCCGGAAGCTGGAGTGTTC
>JBEIEK010000237.1:0-9625 GCA_040382995.1 Planctomycetaceae bacterium | reverse complement strand
TCTTCGCGCTGCTTCTGCATGTCTTCGAACATCTTTGTGCGCTCTTCTTCGCTCATGTTGGCGAATGCGTCCCGGTCGGGACGTGGGGCGCTGTTGCGTTCCTCGCGGTAGGCGTCCAGAGCGGAGTCGATGACGGCGGCCGGAGATTCTTCGATTTTGAGTTCTGTGCGGACCTGTTCGATCCCGAGCAGCATGGCGCGGTCGACGCGGAAACCCATACCGCCACCGCCCGGCCCACGATTTCCGAAGCCACCGAAGCCACCAAAGCCACCGCGGCCTCCCTGGCGGTCACCACGGCCGCCCTGCTGGGGAGGCTGGGCACCTTTTTCATCCTGTGGTGTCTGGGCGGTGACCACAGACGAGGCCGCAAATGCGAACGCGCCGAGCATGCAGATTTGCCGCAAAAATCGACCGATGGACATGGTGGGGGCTCCGAGGAAAGACGGGGAAGACAGCCTTGGGGGAAACTCAGGGCGACGGTGGGGATCACGCAAACAAAGTTGTCGCCGCTGCAGGGGTGAACACTGGGTGATCCGGGCGGATTCCCGAAATCTTCCTGTGCGACTGAATTTTCAACAAAAATCAAGGGTCTGTCGACCCAGAGCCGCATGCAAATGGCTGGAATCCGGCAGAGGACCTCGCACCGGAGTTGCTATGTGGTGGTGGCGCAAACGAAAGCGGCAACCCCGGGATTCCCTGGGCTGCCGCTGATGGAAGGTGGCTGGTGGTTGGTGGGTTTTCAGTTGCCGGGAAGCCCGGGAATACCCTGCAGGCCAGGAAGCCCAGGAATTCCGCCGCCACCCGGAGGGGCGTCCGGGGCGGGAGTTGCGGATTTGGGTTCAACCACTGCTGCCCGGTCCAGCTGGAACTTCTCGAAGCTTTCAGCGGTGATCACGTAATACCAGCCGGAGAATCGCGTTGAGAGTTCCTTGACTCGTTTCTGTCCTTCCTTAGCCCGATCTTCCCAGGCCTTCAGTGCCCCGGGGAAGGCGGCTTTGGCAGCCTCGTACTCGCCCAGTGCCTGATCGTAGCTTTTTTGAGCTTCAGCTTTTGGATCCGGGGGAGCAGTTGGCGGGGTCTGGGGGGTGGCGGGATCGGCCGGGCTGGCGGGTTCAGCGGGGGGGGCTGGTTTGTCAGGTGTTGCAGTTTCGTCAGCGGGTGCTGGCTTTTCTGCAGGAGTTGGTTCGGCCGGTTTGTCGGTGGCTGGTTTGTCGGTGGCTGGTTTGTCGGTGGCTGGTTTCTCGTCAGCTGGTTTCTCGTCGGCCGGGGGCGCTGGTGCGGGGGTTGGCTCGTCGCAGTTGCCCTGCTCCGGGGCCTGGCTGGCCTGTTCTTTGGGCGATTCAGCCTGATTTTGTTCGCTTTGTGCCTCAGGTTGTGCCTCAGGGGGCTTGTTTTCAGCGGGTTTGTCTTCGCCGGGTTTGACTTCAGGCGCCTGACCGGCAGCTGGCTTTTCACCAGCGGGTTGCGCGGGCGCATTGTCGGGTGCGGGAGTGGGGGCTTCGTTGAGGATAGCGGGTTTTTCTGGTGCGGTTGGTTCGATTGGTTTGGGTCCGAGCAGTGCCTCGTCGTAGTCCACTTTGACGAGGAGGTACCGTCGGGGGCCTTTCTCGGACTCATCGGCGGGGGGCTCCGGTGAATCAGCGGGCTTTGCTTCGGCATCCGAGGCCGGTTTGGCATCTGCATTTTCGGTGGCGGCGCCTGCGGCGGATTGTTCTGCGATTCCTGTTTCGATGTCTTTCGCGGAACCGCGGGCAATTTCGCCGAAGTAGAGCGTGTAGCGAACACCATTGCCGGTGCCGGCGATGACTTCACCCTCGTTGGAGACCAGTTGTACCGAATTCTGCGGACCTCTGGCGATAAAGAAGCCCTGTCGTGCCATGTCCTGCTGGAGCACTTGTCGCAGGAGCGGGTTGTTGGCGACTTCTTCGGTGACGGTGAGGTCAGCGTTAAGACCTTCGGGCTTGGGGCGGACGCCGACGATCTTGAGTTGATCGAGGTTGCGGACGAGATCGGTGACTGCAGCCTCTTTCACCTGTTCGGACTCGGCATTGATTCCTTCGAGGCCCCATTTGCCGGCGGTGCGATCTTTATTGAAGTCGAGCACTTCACCGGGAACGATCTCTCCTTTTTGCTCATCGATTGAGTAGCGATTGATGAGCACGCGGTTGATGTCCGGCTGATTGAGTTTCAGCAGATCGGGTTCGATCCAGTCTGCAAATTTGGTGGAGAGGTCGACATTCAGTTTTGCGATGTAGACTGGATTTTTGTCGGGTTGGCGAACGAAGTACTGTTGTGTTCTGCCTTCGACGGCGGCGCCGACGATCAGGTCGACGAGAGCATTTCCGCTGCTGTCCTTGAGTGTGAGGCGAGTACCGCGGGGATCTTTCTTTTCTTCGCCGTCATCGGTGGGCGGTGCGGCGACTGCTTCATCAGCGGGGTCTGCGACACCGTAGCGACCCCAGTCGTCCTTACTGCGGGACTGGAGTGCGACCTTGCGAATACCGATCATGGACGCGGCGGTGCGGGCGAGTCGTTCTTCGGCTTCGGCGGGGTAATCGTGGTGTGAGGGGATGGTCCAGAATCCCTGATCGTTCTTTCGAACAGAGAACGACTGGGGTTCGCGGTTTTCGGTGTCGTAGCGAACGACGCTGAGTTCAGAGGCTTTGAGTGGGTCGAGGAATTCGGGGAAGAATTCCTGACCGACTTCGGAGAAGCCTTCGGAGGTCGAGGGTCGTCCGGCGTAATTGACGGCGACTGCCAGGAGCAGGGAGACACCTGCCACGCTGAGGAAAGCGATTGTGCGGTTGGTTGTATTCATGGTTCAGCTCTTCCTTCGTACCGGGCTGATGGACTGCTGTTCGGCGTAATTGCGCATGCCGAGGAAAAGCATCCCGAAGCATACTGGAAGAACAGCAGCAACAACATAGGCAGACATGCGGACGGTGTTTTCAACGCGACGGATTTCGCGTTTCATTTCGAGTGCTGATTTGTTGACGCGGGAATTGAGTTGGCGCTGGAGTTGTTCGCGCTGGACCTCGAGTTGGCGGCTGAGTTGTTCTTCCTTCTGACGGAGTTGCACTTCCCGGCCACGATCATCGAGGGTTTGGTCTTCTTCGATTTTTCGGATTTCGTCCCTCAGTGCATCTTCGGCCTTGGCGAGTTCCTTATCCATGAGTTCCTGAGCGTCGCGTTCTTCCTTGTTCAGGCTTTCACGGAGTTTGCTGGTGCGGCTTTCGACGTATTCCAGTGTTCGCATGCTTTCGCGACGGGATCTGAGAGGGATGAATGTTTCATCGCCGGCGAGGGCGTCAACTGCGTTGAGAACGAAGGTGACGTTATCGAAGCGGATATCGAGCATTCCGCGGTTACGTTCCATGAAGAACCAGTCGGTGATCATGTCGGTATCGGAGCAGAAGATCACGTTGAGCGGGGTTTCCTTTGATTCGTTGCGAATCTGTGCGGCGATGATGTGTGACTCGCCGTCGTTGCGTCGCTTGGGGTCTGGCTTGATTTCGCGTGAGGGCGACATGGTCATGGGGCTGAAGGATTGGGTGGTGTAGTCGTCCCACTCAAGGAGACCGGATTCCTTTGACGTGCGGATGAGGGGAATGAATTTTTGTTCCTTGCGGCCGGCGCGGTCTTCGAGCGTGCCCGGGAAGAGCATCACGAGATCCTGGAGAGCGCTGGTGACGGAGGACTGTGAGGAGAACTGTGATGCAGCGCGAGATTTTCGGCTGACGAACACGTATTCCGGGGGGAGTGTGGCGAACTGGGAGTGGGGATTGTTTTGGTCGTAGGTAATGCGACCGGCGTCCCATTTGACGTTGAGGAGCGTCATGAGTGCCGTGAGTTCGCCGTTATCGGCTTTCTGTTCCGGGGGAGGGCCTCCGAACATACCACCGCCGCCCTGTTTGGGGAGACGCGGGGCCATGGCGAGACCGCCCTGATTCTGGAATACAAAGGGACACGGGTCATCGAAGATGAGTGTGGGCTTGCCGGCTTTGACGTATTCGAGGAAGTTGTCCATCTGCGGCTGGGTGAGTGCTGATGGCATGATAGCGAGGAGGACATCGAAGTCCTGCGTTGGCTTTTTCTGCTCTGGATCCTGTGTTGCTTCGGCACTTTCGGCGTCGGCAGGCTTTTCTGTTGAAGAGGCATCGCTGTTGAGGATTTTCTGTGAGGGGTTCACAGCGATGACTTTGTATTGTTTTTCGAGTTCTCGGACGATTTCCCACCTACCACCACCGGCGCCTTCGCTCATGACCTGGGCGTCGGTGATGAGCACACCGACGCGGAGTCGTTTTTCCTGAGAGACGGTGCGGAGGGAGCGGGTGAGTTCGTATTCGATGGGGAGGCCTTTACCGAAGAAGGGGATCACGAGTTCGTCGGTGGCGCTCTGGATGAAGGCTCCGAGGAACACGTCAGCTTCTTCGCGTTTTCCGTCCCGGTCATACTGAAGTCGGGCGGGTTCGATGCCGAGGGCGCGAGCCTGTTCGGCCTCTTCGCTGAACGGTTCGACCGAGATTTCACGGAGGTCGATGGCTTGTCCGCTGGAACGTTTGAATTCGCGGAGCGTGCCGAGCAATTGGCGGCGGGTTTCAACGTAGTCTGAGGGCACTTCCGGGCTGACGAAAGCCTGGATGGTGATGCGTTGGCTGGATTTGACGGAGTCGAGGGTTTGGCGGGTGGCTTCTGAGAGGGTGAACAGGTTTTCCGCGGTGAGGTCTGCTCGGATTGGGAGTCGGGCAAGGATGATGAACAGAATTGAGCCGGCGGTGACCGCCACGCAGAGTGCTCGAACGGCAAACTGGAGGGCGGTTGAGCGGCTGTTGGCATCGGCCCAGCGGCGTTTGGAGATGACGACGAGGTTGAGGTAGAGCATGACGGCGGCAAAGGATGAGAACCAGAAGATCCCTGCGAACGGGACGACTCCCATGCCGAAGTCCTGGAGTTGCTGTTGGAGGCTGAGTGCGGCGAGTGCAGTGCGAAGCCCGTAGAATTCGGAACCTCCACCGGCGATTGCGGAGGCCCATTCGACGACGTCGGTGACGTAGTAGAGCAGGACGGGGATGCAGGAGAAGACAACGCCAAAGACGAAGGCTACAGTGGCGCTGTTGGTGAGTGCGGATGCGAGCATGCCGGCGGTGAGGAGTGCGGCGCCTGAGAACCAGTAGCCTGTGTAGGCACTGAAGATGGCGCCGACATCGGGCGATCCGAGGAGCAGGAGGACGAGCACGTTGACGAGTGAGAAGGCGAGCGCGATGGAATAGACGCCGAGCACGCCGAGGTACTTGCCGGCGAGGACTTCAGCTTCGGTGGCCGGCATGGTGAACAGCAGTTCGTCGGTGCCGAGTTTGCGTTCGTCGGCCCAGACTGTCATGGTGATGGCTGGGATTACGAACAGCAGGAGCCATGGAAAGCCTGCGGTGAGTTGGTCGAGGCTGGCCTGGTTGGCTGCGAAGAAAGTTTTGGAGTACGTCATTGCGGCGGCAGCAACGCAGAACACGAGGATGAAGAGGTACCCAAGTATTCCGGAGAAGTAGCTGCGAAAGTTTCGTTTGGCAACTGCCATGACCACTGATTTGCGAAGCATCGCTTTCACCCTGAACGGAGTCGAGGACAGTCTGCGGGGGAGCGGGCAGCAGACGACATTGAAAAACAGAACGCAACAGGGAACGGTTTCAGGAGGCGGAGGCCAGCGTGCGACGGCGGAACTGTGCTTCCATGTCGACTTCGTTTTGACCGAGATCTGAAGTGCAGCCGTCAAACACGACTTTGCCATTATTAATCAGGACGACGCGGCTGCAGACAGCTCGGACTTCCTGAAGGATGTGTGTCGAGAGCAGGACCGTTTTGGTTTTGGCCAGTTCGAGAATGAGTTCGCGAACTCCGTGGACCTGGTTGGGGTCGAGGCCGCTGGTGGGTTCGTCGAGGATGAGAACGTCGGGGTCGTGGAGCATGGCGTGAGCCATCCCGACGCGCTGACGGAAGCCGCGTGACAGTTTGGAAATGGGTTTCCGCCAGACCTCGGAGAGTGAGCATTTTTCGGAGACCCATGCCATGCGGCTGGCGAGGTGTTCCCCTGACAGACCACGGACTTCACCCATGTACTTCAGCAGCGACTCTGGGGTCATTTCGACGTAGAGTGGGCCGTTTTCGGGGAGGTAGCCGAGGTGCTGACTGGCTTCGAGTCGATTTTCGGCGACATCAAAGCCTGCGATGAAGGCTTGCCCGCGGCTTGGGGACAGGAAGCCTGTGAGCATTTTCATTGTGGTGCTTTTGCCAGCACCGTTGGGACCGAGAAAGGCGCACACCTGACCTCGGGGGACGGTGAAGCTGACGTCGCGGGTGGCGGCGAAGTCGCCGTAGAACTTGCTGAGCCCGCGGGCTTCGATCATGAGTTCGCCGGATGAATTTTTTGACGCTGCCATATTTTCAACTTTGCCTGTGTTTTGGACCAGCGTGGAAACCACATTAAACAGTGACAGGAGTCTGACTTGTAGACACTTCCGATAAATGTTCCAAGTGACTGCGAACAGTTGCAGGGGGGGGGAAGCGACTAGGGGTCAGCAGTGTGGACGGCCGCCTGTGGGTGTCAGAACGGCAGGCAGTCGCCCTGCTCCACCTTAGCAGCAACCCGCGTTCCAGCCGAGCTCATTGAGCTGGCGTGGCGTGGCAGAATGTTGGTGTAGCATGGTTTTTCGCAGTTCTGCACAGTGGTTTCCTGAGTTTGGGATTTTTTGAAGTGGGTTTCGTCGGGCTGCGAATGGGAATCTGGGGTTTTCAATGGTTCCCGCGGGGGCCTGCGTTTGCAAGGCGGTTGACCGTGTAGGAAGATAGAAGAGCTTGAGTTCAATCAGGGTCTGGATGGAGCAATCGATGCCTCTTTTGGGTGTGAATATAGACCACGTGGCGACGATTCGTCAGGCACGGCGAGGTTCCGAGCCTGATCCGGTGCACGCTGCTGTTCTGGCCGAGCTTGGCGGGGCCGATTCGATTACGGTGCATTTGCGTGAGGACCGTCGGCACATCCAGGATCGGGATGTGCGTGTGTTGCGGCAGATGCTGCGAACGAAGCTGAACCTTGAGATGGCAGTTTCCGACGAGATCACAAGGATCGCGCTGGATGTAGTACCGGATCAGGTGACGCTGGTGCCTGAACGTCGGGAGGAGATCACGACGGAAGGCGGGCTGGACGTGATCACACATGCTCAGCGGGTGCGTCAGTGTGCGGACCAGCTTCAGGGTGCGGGGATTCTGGTCAGTCTCTTCATTGATCCAGATGTGGGGCAGGTGGAGCGTTCGGCGGATCTTGGAGTACCGGCCGTAGAGCTGCATACAGGGGGCTATGCCGACGCAAGGACTGCAGCGGACGTGGAGCGTGAGTTTGACCGGATACGCGAGGCGGCCCTTTTCGCAGTTTCGCGGGGGCTGACAGTGAATCTTGGGCATGGTCTGGACTATCAGAACGTGCAGCGTGTTGCGGGGATTCACGGGGTGCACGAGCTGAACATTGGTCATTCGATCATTTCGCATGCCGTGTTCGTTGGGCTGGAGCGTGCCGTTCGTGAAATGAAACTGTTGTTAAGCCGCTGAAAGCATGCTGCCATGCCGGGAAATTCCTTTGGAACTTTGTTTCGGATCACAACGGCGGGTGAGAGCCACGGTCCGGGCAACGTGGTGATCGTTGACGGTGTGCCAGCCGGTTTACCGCTGAGTGAAGATGATCTGCGACCGGATCTGGCACGGCGTCGGCCGGGGCAGAGTCCGCTGGTGACCCAGAGGCAGGAAGGGGACGACCCGGAGATACTCTCAGGGGTCTTTGACGGCCGCACAACCGGGACCAGCATCGCGGTGCTGATTCGGAATACGGATCAGCGAAGCAGTGACTATTCGGACATTCGGGACAAGTACCGTCCTGGTCATGCGGACTACACGTTTGATGCGCGGTATGGTTTTCGTGACTACCGTGGTGGTGGCCGCAGCAGTGCGCGAGAGACGACGGCACGGGTGGCTGCCGGAGCGATTGCGAAGAAGCTGATCGCGGCGGAGTTTGGTGGTCGGGTGGTGGCTTACGTGCGTCAGGTGGGGGCGGTGCAGGCCAGTATACCGCGGCCGGAGGAAGTCACGCCTGAGGCTGTGGAATATCTGCCGGACGGGAGTCCGAACTTCGTGCGTTGTCCTGACCACGCTGCTGTGCCTGCGATGGTGGCGCTGATCGACGAGGTCCGTCGGGACCTCGATTCAATCGGGGGAGTTGCAGAAGTCGTCTGCACGGGCATTCCACCGGGGCTTGGTGATCCCGTCTTTGACAAGCTCAAGGCAGACCTTGGCAAAGCATTATTCAGTCTGCCAGCGGTTCTGGGGGTTGAATACGGAATTGGTTTTGGCTGTGCCGCGCTGCGGGGAAGTCAAAACAACGATGTGTTCACAACCGTGGAGGCTGTTGGTGAGCGGCGTGATGGTGTTCTGGACGGCGGTCGCCGTGTTGTGACAACGGAGAACCGCCATGGGGGGATGCTTGGTGGCATCAGTTCAGGTATGCCAATCATACTCAGGGCTGCGATCAAGCCCACAAGCAGTCTGGCGCGGGAGCAGCAGACCATTACCAGGGCTGGTGAGCCTGCGGTGATTCGGACCAAAGGGCGGCACGACCCGTGTCTGCTGCCGCGATTTATTCCGATGGCAGAGGCGATGGTCGCGCTGGTGCTGGCTGATCACTGGTTGCGTTTCCGGGCGGCTCGGCTTTCAAAATGACGGCACTGTTTCGTAATCATTCACGGAGTTTTCTGCCTTGACCGGATCTTCTGCCCTGCCCTGCTCCACTGCTGGCCCAGCCTTTCCGGACGCACTGCGTGAGCGAATTCGTCGGTCGGGTGTGATTGCGGTGCTGGTGATCGACCGCCCAGAGCATGCGGTGCGACTGGCTCGAGCGCTGCTGGCGGGTGGCGTAACGGCCATGGAGTTAACGCTGAGGACTCCAGCGGCGCTTGACTGTCTGCGTGCGGTTGCGGCCGAGGTTCCTGAAATGCTGGCGGGGGCGGGCACGATCATCGATCCGCGGCAGGTGGCGGAGGTGGCGGCAGCGGGTGGCCATTTCGGGGTGGCTCCGGGCACGAATCCGTCAGTGATTCTGGAAGCGGCTCGAATTGGTCTGCCGTTCGCTCCGGGGGTGATGACGCCATCGGATATCGATACGGCGGTATGTCTGGGTTGTCGGGATTTGAAATTTTTCCCGGCTGTTCCGTCGGGCGGACTGCCGATGCTGGCGGCGCTCAAGGCCCCCTACGCCCATCTGGGGGTGCGTTACATTCCGCTGGGAGGGATCACGGCCGAGAATCTGCCAGAATGGCTGGCAGATCCGGATGTACCTGCTGTTGGTGGTTCCTGGCTGGCGCGGAAAGAGTTGATTGCGAGTGCATCATGGGAGCAGATTTCGCAACTGGCGTCGGTGGCTGCGGATCTGGTTCGTCGGCAGCGAGGGACCTCTGACGGTTGACCTGTGCCGAATCTGAACATCCCTCTGGCCTACAGTTTACTTTTGCCATATCCGTGTTACCGTAGCGGCTTCCCACCTTCCAGAATCCCGGTCGAGACTCCGCCCCTGGCGCCCCCGATTCCAGTA
>JBEIEK010000236.1:0-9663 GCA_040382995.1 Planctomycetaceae bacterium | reverse complement strand
CAAAACCTGTTGATGGCCCAAAGCGATAAATCCCGGGGGTCTGGGGGCTGGCCCCCAGCTTCCCTCCAAAGATCTCACCAAAATCTGTGTCCGTTTTTCAATATCTCTCAACAAGCAAAACTCTGAGTCCCGTCTGAACAGTACACAGGACGAAACTGCGCACAATTCGCTATTTCGTTGCAGGTTTATGTTGGTAAACTGAGTCTCGGAACACAAGCTTTCCTGCCTCTGTCTGACTCTCGCGCTCTACGCCCCGCCTTCAGAGAGTTCTCTCCTGCCATGACAATACCACGCCGGATTCCCATTTGCGTGCTCCTGTTTGAAGTCATGATTTGTGGAGCAACTGCCTTTGCAGATGACAAGACGTTGACCACGATGATCTGGACGCTCCGGGATCAGTTCCGGACTGGTGCCGAACGAGCAAATCCAAACGCAGATCCAGATGGGCAACCGGTCTGGCATTTCCTGCGAACGACGCGATTTGAGGGGCCGATCGAATCGAGGATGTGGCTGCGGGATGGTCGTTACACGCCTCTGACCGATGCGGCAGAAAAACTTTTTGGTTCGCCGCTGGATGGCTGGGTCTACCGCACGATGGAACCGCTCGCACCCGCCATTGGCAGGTTGACGGCGGACTACGAAATCGGTTTAAGGTTTGCATCGGGGGACATACTGATCGCACCGGGGCCGGACCATGCGGTGGTTTTAGGCTGGCGGAGTCCCGTCGGTGGAAAATTGGAGATTGACGGGGCATTCGAGCATGGTCAGAACTGTTGCGGCGACAACTCCCGCGTCAGGTGGTTTGTGGATCGTGGTCCCGCGCCGGACGAGACGGGTGGATTCATACCAACGGAGCTGGCTTCCGGCGAAGCGGATTTCGGTACAGCGACGCAGCGGGGTGAGTTCCACGTTCGCGATCAGGTGGTGCGGCCGGATGATTACGTGTACTTCATTGTCGATGCGTTCGCCGACGGCACGGCGACTCCGCACTCTGGAGACGGAACCCGTCTGGAGGTCACCATCACGGTGCGCGATGCCGTTGTGCCTCCCCCGCCATCGTTTGAGAAGGATGTCCTGCCGCTCCTTACCGCAAAGTGCCATGACTGCCACGGAGGGGATGTGCGGGAAGCGCGGCTTGATCTGCGGACGCTCTCCGAGATTCTCCGGGGCGGCGAAAACGGTCCTGCCGTCACTCGTGGCGAACCTCACAGCAGCCTGCTGATGGACCTCGTGGCCACCGGGCAGATGCCACCCGACGAGAATGACAGGCTGAGTGCCGAGGAAATCGCTTTGCTGCATCGCTGGATCAAAGCGGGAGCGCCGGCCGATGAGAACATTGTTGCGTTGTCGCCACACGCTCAGGTTACCGAGGCCGACCGCAGCTATTGGGCTTTCCAGTCGCCACGTAAAGTTGCAGAGCCACAGGTTCGCAACGAGGCCCTTGCGCGGACACCAATCGACCGGTTCCTGCTGGCCAGACTTGAGCAGAAAGGGCTGGAATTTTCTCCCGATGCGGACAAAGCGGTGCTGATACGACGGGCGTATCTGGACCTGATCGGTTTGCCCCCTGATCCGGCAGCTGTCGCTGCGTTTCTCAGTGACGATCGACCGGACGCCTATGAACTGCTGATTGATGAGTTGCTGAAGTCGCCCCATTACGGCGAACGCTGGGGTCGGCACTGGCTCGATGCGGCCGGATATGTCGATGGCAAGCTCGACAATGATCTCGGAACGATGTATCCGAACAACGGCATCTGGCGTTATCGAGACTACGTCATAAAGGCTTTTAACGATGACCTGCCATTCGATCAGTTTCTCACCGAGCAAATGGCAGGCGATGAACTGGTCGACTGGCGCGGGGCTGAGACGTTCGATGCGCGCACGAAGTCACTGCTGACCGCGACCGGTTTTCTGCGAAACGTGGACGACCACACCGACTTCGATCAGTACGGCATTGAAAAGCGTTATGAAGTGGTCAATGAAACGCTGGACATGTTCTCGACGGCAGTCCTCGGTTTGACCTTTGAGTGTTGTCGCTGCCACAATCATAAATACGATCCGCTGCCCCAACGAGACTACTACCGCCTGATGGCCTGCTTCGAGCCGGCCTTCAATCCGCACTCATGGAAGAAACCTAAAGACCGTTACCTCGCAGATGTTTCTCCCAGAGAACGGACTGCCATTGATCAGCGGAATACGGAAATCGATCAGCAGGTCGCGGAGTTATCGAAAGGCGAAGCGACGCTGCGACAGCAGGTTCGACAGCGCATGCTGGAGACTCGAATCAACTCGATTCCCGAGGCGATTCGAGGCGACGTTCAGCAGGCTGTGGAAACCAAAGCGGATCAACGCAGTGAAGTGCAAAAGTATCTCGCGGAAAAATTTGCAGCGACACTGGCGATCGCCGATGCAGAAATCGATGCGGCATTCACCGAGACCGAGACGGCTTTTCTGAAGGAAAGTGCCGATCAACGAGCGACGTTGTCGGCACAGAAGAAGAGCTATGGTGTGATTCAGGCGCTGTGGGATGTCGGCCCGCCGCCGGTGTCTCATGTCCATCGTCGGGGCAACGTCAAAGCACATGGAGTGCTGGTACAACCTGGCTTCCCTGAGATCCTGCAACCCGCCGCGACTTCGGCAAACGCTGCCGCCGAGGACATTCAGGGGGAAACCAGCGGCCGTCGACTGGCATTGGCCCGCTGGTTGACTCAACCCGACCATCCACTCACTGCGCGGGTCTTCGTGAACCGCGTCTGGCATCATCACTTCGGACGCGGGATCGTCGAGACGCTGGGCAACTTCGGCCACTCCGGGAGTCAGCCTTCGCATCCTGAACTGCTCGACTGGTTGGCTGTCGACTTTATCGAGCATGGCTGGAGCATCAAGCGACTGCATCGACAGATCATGTTGTCGACAGCGTACCGGCAGTCGTCGCGTCGTCCTGTTCGCGACCTGAATCAGTCCCCTGGAGCTGGCGAGAGTCTCGACCCTGAAAACCGCATGCTGTGGCGGATGAATCTGCGTCGTCTGGAGGCGGAGATTGTGCGCGACTCGATCCTTGCTGTGGCGGGTTCGCTCGATCGGACCGCGGGTGGTCCGCCGGTCGAGATCACCAACCCCGCCGATGGTCTGTCCGAAGCGAAACCCTCTCCGACACCGACAAGTCCGAACCGCCGGAGCGTATACCTCTTCGCGCGGCGGGTCTATCCGCTGAAGTTTCTGGAGATCTTTGACGCCCCGATCATGCCGGTGAACTGCACGCAAAGAGCAAATTCGGCGACTGTGCTGCAATCGCTGGCTGCGCTCAATAGCGAGTTCCTGTTCTTACAAGCTGACAAACTGGCGGCACGAATCATTGAGCCTGTCGGATCAGAGCTCGAGCCGTGTGTGAAACTCGGATTTCAGATCGTGTTTTCGCGGATGCCGACCGAGACCGAGCTGGAGCGGAGTGTCGTGTTTCTGAGGGGGCAGGAAGAGGGGTACTGTTCCACCGGGAACTCCGCCGTGAAGTCCCGTCAGTTGGCCCTGGCCGACTTCTGCCACATGCTCCTTTCAGCCAACGAATTCCTGTATGTGGAGTGAACGAGCCATGCAACCAACCCGACGAAAACTCCTGCAATCGCTGGGCAGTGGCTTTGGCACGCTGGCCCTCGCGGGACTGCTTGATCAGGCAGGACTGCTGTCCCCTGTTTTTGGCGAAGATGCTCCGCGTGTTGCCAATCCGCTTGCGCCGCGGCAGGGGCACTTTCCGGGCAAAGCAAAGGCCATCATTCAGCTTTGTCAGAACGGAGGTCCGTCGCAGATGGATCTGTTCGATCACAAGCCGGAGCTTTTGAAGCGAAGCGGTCAGCCTCATCCGGAACAGGTCGAAGTTTTTCAGTTGGGCAACAAAAACGTCCTGTTGGGAACACCTTTCCGGTTTGCCAAACATGGCCAGTGCGGAATGGAACTCTCAGAATTGATCCCGCATCTGGCCGGGGTGGCGGATGATTTGTGTCTGATTCGTTCGATGTACACGGAAAACAACAACCATCCATTTGCGCTCAACATGCTGCAAACGGGCAAAACCTTCAATGGACGCCCTGCGATGGGATCATGGATCGGATATGCACTCGGGACGGAGAATCAGGATCTGCCCGGCTACATTGTTCTCCGTGATCCCGCCGGCTACAACACCTCGGGAAAAATGGTCTGGTCCAGTGGCTGGTTGCCTGCTGTCTATCAGGGAACGGAGTTCAGTTCGTCAGGCTCTCCGGTGCTTCATTTGAATCCTGCGCGATCGGTTTCGTCCGAGTCGCAGGCACGCTCACGCAGATTCCTGCAGGAACTCAATGCTGCCCATCTGGAAAAGCACGCCGGCGAATCCGAACTGGAAGCTCGCATTCAGAATTTTGAGCTGGCTGCCCGCATGCAATTGACTGCAACACAAGTGCTCGATTTGTCTCAGGAGACAGAAGCCACTCGCAGGCTGTATGGACTCGATAATCCTGCCACAGCCGGATACGGGACTCGTTGCCTGATGGCACGGCGCCTGATCGAATCCGGAGTGCGGTTCGTTCAGATCTTTCCTCCACTCGATCCGTCATTTCAGCCATGGGACAATCACTCGAACCTGAAGCATGGCCTGAGTAAGATCTGTGGCTATGTGGATCAGCCCAGTGCCGCACTGATCGCCGATCTGAAGCAACGAAGTTTGCTCGATGACGTCATCGTGATGTGGACAGGTGAATTCGGTCGTCTGCCGATCACTGAGGGGGCCGATGGCCGTGATCACAACCGCCATGCCTTCAGCACGATCATGGCGGGTGGTGGCTTCAAGGCAGGGCACATTCACGGAGCCACCGACGAATTCGGCTATAAGTCGGTTGAGGACCGGGTCAGCGTTCCCGATCTGCATGCCACGATCCTGAATCAGCTCGGAATCGATCACAGGAAACTGACCTTCACGCACAGTGGCCGTCCGGAGCGTCTGACCGATCCTGACGTGACCGGTGCAGGAGTTGTTGAGGAGTTGCTTGCATGAAGACGTCCGTGAGATTCCTGCTTGTCTCAGCAGTGCTTGCTCTTCTGGCTCCGGCGATGCAAGCGTCCGGGGCGGACGTTCCAGATTTCAATCGCGACATCCGACCACTGCTCAGAGATTACTGCCTAAAGTGCCACGGGCCACTCCGGCAGGAAGCAAAGCTGAATCTCGGCGTACCGGCGAGTATCGCTCGCGGCGGAGAAAGCGGCGCCGTGATCGTTCCGGGCCAACCGCAGGCCAGTCGGTTGTGGCAGCTCGTTGAACGGGACGAGATGCCAGAGGGCGCGCCGCTGTCCGCCGACGAAAAGGACGTCCTGAAACGCTGGATCGCCGCTGGCGCGCCGGGCTTGCCGCAGCCGGGTGAGGCGATCGCGGAACATGATACGCACTGGGCGTTTCGGAAGCCTGGTCGCCCCGAAACTCCGGTTGTTAAACAACAGACCCTGATTCGGAACGCTCTTGACGCTCATGTCGCCACCCAACTGGAAGCGGCCGGTTTGACGATGAGCCCCGAAGCCAATCGGGAAACACTGATCCGCCGTGTGGCACTCGACCTGACTGGCGTACCGCCTTCGATCGAGGAGATTGACAGGTTCGTCAGCGCTGAGAGTCCTCAAGCTTATGAGGATATGGTCGAACAATACCTTGCGTCACCACGCTACGGTGAACGCTGGGGCAAGCACTGGCTGGATGCCGCGGGCTACGCGGATTCCAACGGCTACTTCAGCGCCGACACCGATCGTCCTCTGGCCTACCGCTATCGCGATTACGTGATCCGTTCAATTAATGCCGACAAGCCTTTTGACCGTTTCATCCGTGAACAACTGTGTGGTGACGAATTAGTCCGATTCCGTCCGGGAGAGCCGGTGCAGCCGGAGGAGATCGATCTGCTGGAAGCCACGCACTTTCTGCGCAACGGCCAGGACGGTACGGACATCGGCGTGCAGGAGCCGGAGGCCTTCGAGATCGATCGCCGCGCCGCGTTGGAAGCGGTCGTGCAAGTGACGGCAACCTCGTTGCTGGGGCTGTCCGTTCACTGTGCCCGCTGCCACGACCACAAGTACGATCCGATCACGCAGAAGGAATATTACCAGCTGCAGGCAGTCTTTTTTCCGGCCTTCAATCCTCAGGACTGGATCAACCCGAGGGATCGAGTGATCTTCGCGTACCTGCCGGGCGAGAAGGAGCATTGGGAACAACGTGATTCTGGTTTGAAGCAACAACTCGCGTTACTCAAGGATGAGTACTTCACGTGGGTGAATGCGAATCGGGAGCCAGCGGAAGTTCTTTTCGAGGAGGTCTTTGGCGAAGGCTGGGAGTCGCGATGGTCTGCCACGGCGCCGGGAGACGACAAGGCGAGCGATGAAATTGCGATCAACGGCGCGGAGCCCAACTCGGCCCGTGTTCAGGAGGGAACACTGCGGGTCATCGCCGGCTCGGGAGAGGCATGGCTATCCACGACGCAGGCTTTTGACTGGACGCCCGATGAGAACGGCGACTGGATTCAGGCGACGTTCGATCTGGTCGACAACAAGGTGTCAGTCGGTCCCGCCGAACGTATCGGTTACAACATCGCCGTACATGACTTTGACGACTCCGGTCCGCACGATGGCGGCAACATCCTCATCGACGGAAATCCGACCACCGCGACGAACATCTATCGAGACTATCCAGGCGACGATCAGACCTCCGCTGGATCGATTGGGGTGCAGGGCTACGTCCCCGGCCGCAATTACGGAGTCCGCGTCACGAACATGGGCGAAGGCTCGTATCGGCTTGAGCACATTGTTGATGGCCTGCCGGACAGCGCGACGCTGAATCTTACAGCTGCCGACCTTCCCGCGGGTGGTTTTTCTTTCTTCTACTGTGTGAACCGCAGCTTCGTTGTCGACAACGTTCGCATCGAACGAAGCACAGCATCGAAGAACGCCACGGTTGATGTAACGGCCATTCGCAGGGCGCTGGAAGAACGCCGCACAGAGTACGAGACGAAGCGCAGGGAGCTCGCAGCGCAGCGCACACCGGAACCGGGCCGGCCCATCGCCTGGGTGAGCGATAAGTCGGGGAGGGCCCCGGTCGTACCGTTCCTGACGCGCGGCCTGTATCACCTCCGTGACGGCGATGTGCTGCCTGGGGCGCTGGCGACGCTGAGTGAGCCGGGAGAGGAGTACACTGCCCCAACCATCGCCCCCGACACCGCGACAACCGGCCGACGCACCGCATTTGCCGACTGGTTGCTGCGGCCGAACAGTCGACCGTCGGCATTGATGGCCCGAGTGCACGTAAACCGTGTCTGGCGGCAGTATTTCGGACGCGGCATCGTCGCGACGACTGACAATCTCGGGATCGGTGGTTCGCCGCCGTCGCATCCTGAACTGCTGGAGGAGCTCGCCGCGGGCTTTATCGCCGACGGCTGGAGCCAGAAGGCGCTTCATCGACGAATTGTCACCTCAGCCGTGTATCGTCAGTCATCCGCCCCCCGCCCCGACGGATTGGCCAGAGACGGCGACAATCAGCTCTGGTGGCGGTGGCCTGTCCGGCGCCTGGAGGCCGAAATCGTTCGCGATTCGATGCTCGCGGTGGCCGGCCAGTTGGATCCACAACAATACGGGCCCTATGTGCCTGCGAAGCAGACGGCCATTGGCGAAGTGGTTGCTGACGAACAGGTTCCCGGTGCATTGCGGCGCAGCGTCTATCTGCAACAGCGACGTTCTCAGACTCTGAGTTTCATGAAGGTCTTCGATGCTCCTTCAATCGCGACCGTCTGTACAACGCGCCCGTCATCGACGGTGCCGCTGCAGTCGCTGGCCCTGCTCAATTCCGATTTTGCCATCGCGCGTGCGGAAGCATTTGCTGGTCGGCTGCTGACGGAGACCGATGGCACGCCACGGCAGCTCGTGCGCCGTGCCTGGCGCACTGCCACAGGACGCGATCCAACCGAGAAGGAAGCTGCTGTCGCTGAGGAGTTTGTTGAGACGCAGCGTGCCCTGTATTCCGGAGATTCTGCCAACCGCTGGGCCGTCGCCGATTTCTGCCAGATGCTGCTGGCAAGTAACGCTTTCCTGTATGTGGAGTGACGACATGATCCAGAACCTTTGCCGCCGCGCCTTCCTCGGCTGCACTGCCGGCGGCATACTGGGGTCAATGGCCTTCCGCTGGCTCGAGGCCGCCGAACAGGGACACTTCCAGACGGCCCATCATCCGGCTCGGGCTGAACGCGTCGTCGTCCTGTTCCAGAACGGCGGCCCGAGCCAGATGGACCTGTTCGACCCGAAACCCGAACTCTCCCGATTGCACGGCAAGCCATATCCCGGTGGCGTGAAGGTCGAAACGCTCTCTCCTGCGGGGTCGGGAAACCTGCTCGGCTCGCCGTTCGCGTTCCGACCTGCCGGCCAATCGGGAGTGCTGCTGTCAGAACTGATCCCTCACATCTCTTCGATTGCCGATGACATCACACTCGTCCGGTCGATGACAACCGAATCCGTTTGTCATGAAGCGGCTCTCCGCATCTCTCACAGCGGGCACGCCTTTGCGACCGACAGGCCAAGCTTCGGTTCGTGGCTGACCTACGGTCTCGGTTCGCTCAATCACAACCTGCCGGCGTTCGTCGTTCTGCCTGACCCGGTTGGGTTGCCGATCAATGGGACGCTCAACTGGTCAGCTGGCTGGCTGCCGGCACAGTACCAGGGCACTGCCTTCAACGCAGGTGATCCGTCGACTCCGCCAGTGCTCAATCTCCAGACACCAGGCCGCGTCTCGGTTCCTGCGCGGCGACGACAACTCGATCTCATTCAAAAGCTGAATGCGGAACACCTCGAACGATTTCCGGAGAACTCTGATCTGATCGCGCGGCTGCAGGACTTTGAAACGGCGGCCCGCATGCAGTCCGCCGTGCCCATGGCTGTCGATCTCGCCAGCGAAACCGAGGCCACCCGCAAGCTGTATGGCCTCGACCAGCCCGGCACCGCCCCATACGGCACCCGCTGCCTGCTGGCCCGCAGACTCCTGGAACAGGGCGTCCGATTTGTGGGGGTCTACTTGAAGGGCCAACCCTGGGACACGCACTCCGACAATGCAAACGCCACAAAAGCCGTCGCGGCACAACTCGACCAGCCTTCGGCCGCGCTGGTGAAGGATCTCAAACAACGAGGTCTGCTCGATTCCACCCTCGTCGTCTGGATGGGCGAGTTCGGCCGCACGCCCGTCTCGCAGGGGGCCAATGGCCGCGACCACAGCCGCCGAGGCTTTTCGCTGTGGCTGGCCGGAGGAGGCGTTAAGGGCGGATACGCCCACGGCGCGACCGACGAGTTTGGCTACGAGTCGGTCGAGAATGTCGTCACCATGCACGACCTTCACGCCACCATGCTTTATTGCCTTGGCCTTGACCACCAGCGTCTTTCCTTCGAGCACAACGGCCGCAACGAAACGCTGACCGATGCCGACCTGAACCACGCGAAGGTCGTAGAGGAATTGATAGCATCATGATGGGCAACGAACATGAATCCAAATATGGTGAGATCAAAATGAAAGAATCAGTGCTCTACGTCAAATACGGTGCGCAGCGTATTACAAGTATTTAGACAAGGAATTTGAATTTCGCCTCGTGGAGTTCTGAAATAGGCTTACCGGCTGGCGACTAT
>JBEIEK010000235.1:0-9705 GCA_040382995.1 Planctomycetaceae bacterium | reverse complement strand
TGACAACTGACAACTGACAACTGACCACCAACAAGGCCCCCAAGCAATGTCCGCAGGCACCCTTCGCAGCTTCCAGATCGACAAACTCCTCGAAACGGTCGTCAAGGAACGCGTGAGTGACCTTCACATCACCGTTGGACAACCTCCGGTCATTCGTTCCGGCGGTCGCATGGTGCGACTGGAAACCCGCACCCTGTCCGCTGATGACACCACCGGCCTGATGAAGAGCATCACGCCGGAACGCAACCAGCAGGAACTTCAGGAACGCGGCGGCACCGACTTTGGCTTCGCCTTCGGCGACAAAGCCCGCTTCCGCGTGGCCGTGTTCAAGCAGCGCGGCATGATCGGGATGGTGCTTCGCCGCATTCCCAACGAATTCCTCACCTTCGAACAACTGGGTCTGCCCCCCGTCGTCCGCGAACTGATCCAGCGTCCCCGCGGACTGTTCCTGGTCACCGGGCCAACCGGTTCCGGCAAGACCACCAGCCTGGCATCGATGATCAACTGGATGAACCACAACATGGATCATCACATCATCACGCTGGAAGACCCGATCGAGTATTACCACGATCATCATCATTCCACCATCAACCAGCGCGAAATCGGCGTGGATGTGGCCACCTTCCCCGAAGCGCTCCGCCGTGCCCTGCGAATGGACCCCGACGCCATCCTCGTCGGTGAAATGCGAGACCTTGAAACCATCTCCTCCGCCATCACCGCCGCCGAAACCGGGCACGTCGTCTTCGGTACACTCCACACCACCGGTGCTCAGGGTACCGTCGACCGTATCATCGACGTGTTCCCCACCAACCAGCAGGAACAGATCCGCACCCAGCTGGCCAATGCCATCATCGGCATCCTTTCTCAGGCCCTGCTGCCACGCAAACCCAAGGGACTGGTCGCCGCCTACGAAATGCTGGTCGTCACCCCCGCCATCGCCAACCTGATCCGCGAAGGCAAAACCTTCCGTATCAACAGCGCCATCCAGACCGGTCGCAAGTTCGGCATGATCCTCCTCGATGACTCGCTCTTCAACCTCTGGAAAAACGGCATCTGCGACGAAAAAGACGTGCTCTACAAATCCAACAACCCCGGCGAACTCCGCGCCCGCATCGAACGCGCCAAACGCGGCGTGTTCGACGAAGAACCCGATGACGACGATGACGAATAAACCGAAAACTGAACCACTGACCACCGACCACTGACCACTGACCACTGACCACTGACCACTGACCACTGACCACTGACAACTGCCACCTGACACCCTTCTCCCGGCACACTTCCCATGGCACAGCGAAAACTCGGGCAGATCCTCGTCGACCTCGGCTACATCAACGATGATCAGCTGTGGGATATCCTCGAGGAACAAAAGCAGAGTCCCGGGCAGCCCATCGGTCAGGTGGCCGTGCGGATGGGGCTGGTCAACCAGCGTCAGGTGACCGAAGCGCTCGCCGAACAGTGGGGCATGCCGCTCGTCAACCTCGAAGAAACCACAATCCAGCCCAACGTCCTGGAAATCGTTCCGCAGACCATGGCGGAAATGTACAAGATCATGCCCGTCTCCATGAAAAACAACGTACTCACCGTTGCCATGGCAGACCCGCAGAATGTGGCCATTCTCGATGACCTCCGCAATTTCCTCGGTCACGAAATCCGCGGCGCCGTCTCTTCCGCCCCGGACGTCGAAGCCGCCATTGCCCGCTACTACGCCGACCGCGAAGAGAGCATCGAAGACGTTATCGAACAGCTTTCCACCGACGAAGATGCCGAAAAACGCATCCGCGGCTATGACCTCGCTTCCGAAGAAGAAATGTCCGACTCGCAGCCCATCAAAAAGCTGCTCAACATGGTCATGCTCCTGGCCATCCGCGACCAGGCCAGCGACATTCACTTCGAACCGTTTGAAGACGAGTTCAAAATTCGCGTCAAGGCCGACGGCGTGCTGTACGAAATGGTCCCGCCCCCGCGGCACCTTGCCAATGCCATCGTCAGCCGTATCAAGGTGATGTCGAACCTCGACATCGCCGAACGGCGGCTTCCCCAGGACGGCCGTATCGAACTCAACGTCGGCGGCAACAACGTCGACCTGCGCGTGAGCGTTCTGCCGACACTCTTCGGCGAAGCTGTCGTTATGCGAGTGCTCGACCGAACCGTCGTGGCACTCGACCTGAACAAAATCGGCATGGACCCCGTCACGCTCAACAAATTCCGCGGACTCCTGCGACGCCCCAACGGGATCATCCTTGTCACCGGCCCCACCGGTTCGGGCAAGACCACAACCCTCTACTCCGCACTCAACGAACTCAACGACACCGAAACCAAAATCATCACCAGCGAAGACCCGATTGAATACGACATCGAAGGCATCATTCAGGTGCCCGTGAACCCGGACGTCGGCGTGACCTTCGCCAACGTGCTCCGCGCAATCCTGCGACATGACCCCGACAAGATCCTTGTGGGCGAGATTCGAGACTACGAAACCGCCGAAATCGCCGTCCAGAGCTCGCTCACCGGACACCTTGTGTTCAGCACCCTGCACACCAACGACGCGCCCTCCGCCATCACCCGACTCCGCGACATGGGCGTCCCCGCGTTCCTCATCACCGCCACCGTCGAAGGTATCCTCGCCCAGCGACTTGTTCGCCGCATCTGCTCAGAATGCCGCACCCAGTTCCAGCCCTCCGACGAACTGCTGATGGAACTCCAGCTGCCGCTCAACACCGCCCGCAAATACAAGTTCTACTACGGCAAAGGCTGCGCCCGCTGCAATAACTCAGGCTACAAAGGCCGTATCGGCATCTATGAACTGATGATGATTTCCGACGAAATCCGCGACGGCGTCGCCGCCGAATCCTCCGGTGACGACCTCCGCAACATCGCCCGACAGCAGGGCATGACCACACTCCGCGAGTCCGGCCTGAAACTCATCTTCGACGGTCTCACCACCATCGACGAAGTCGTCCGCGAAACCGTGCTTGAGGACGTCGACTAGTCACAAAGTCGCGTTTCGCTCCGCGAAACGTCCGCCAGCTCGATCACATCACAAAAACGCGCTGCGGCCCGAACACGCCACAACAACGCGCTGCGGCGAGCGGTCGATGTCAATCGGCCGGTGCGGTCGATGTCAATCGGCCGGTAACGCTTTGGTGCGTTCCTGATGCGGTTCTGGCCACGCCGGCACGCACCGTTACCGGGGGATTAACATTCCCCGCTCGCCTGGTCGCGGGAGGAACGCGTTCACTCAGTCGGCTGCAACCCACAGCTGCAGGGAATTTGCATTTATCCGCCCTCGTCAGTATGCTGGAAACCATGTGATGGCATGAGACACCAGAAGACGACCGTATACGGGTGAGCGATGACTGGGCTTCCTCCGGACGTGGAATCTGCTGTGCAGCGCTTGAAAGCGGCCTGGAATTCCGGTGAGGTGCCGGAACTGGCTGCGTTTCGGCCCCTGTCCGGCTGGACCAGTCGTCTGCTGCATGAACTGGTGATGGTCGATCAGGAATGCCGCTGGCGACTGGCGGTCCAGTCATCCGCTGCACCACAGGCATCCCCGGAACGGCTGCTGCTGGAAGATTACCAGCGCCGGGATCCTTCCATGCAGCACTGCGGTCCGTGGCCACTCGATGTGATTGCCAACGAATACTTTGTGCGGCAGCGGTTTGGGGATCAGCCCGGCCACGACGCAATGCTCCAGCGGTTCCCTCAGTTCGGTGCTGATCTGCTGGAACGACTGCAGGCCATCGACCGTCAGCTGTCCACACTGGCCGACGAACAGGATGCGGCGGCCACCATCCCGGGGCAGATCCCTTCCAAAGAGAAAACCCCCGCGCAGATCGGTCGCTACAGGGTGCGTCGTGTGCTGGGTGGCGGCTCGTTTGGGACCGTCTATCTGGCAGACGATGAACAGCTCAATCGCCAGGTGGCCATCAAGGTTCCGCACGCGCAGCACCTTGCGGCCCCGGACAGTGCCGATGTCTACCTGCGGGAAGCGCGGACGGTGGCCGGGCTGGATCATCCAAGAATTGTGCCGGTGTACGACATCGGGCAGACAGCCGAATTGCCCTGCTATATCGTCAGCAAGTACATTCAGGGTCAGACACTGGCGGACCGAATGCAGACTTCTCAAGTTTCCTGGCAGGACGCTGCACGGCTCACGGCGGTCATCGCGGACGCGCTGCACTATGCCCACAAACAGGGTGTGTTTCATCGGGACATCAAGCCGGCAAATATTCTGCTCGACGCGGCCGGTGATCCGCATGTGGCGGATTTTGGACTGGCACTGCGGGAACAGGACGCCGGCCAGGGAGCTCGCTACGCCGGTACTCCGGCCTACTGCAGTCCCGAACAGGCTCGCGGGGAAGGTCATCGTGTAAACGGTCAAAGCGATCTCTTCAGTCTTGGGATCGTGCTCTACGAACTGTTGACGGGGCGCCGCCCATTCACCGGCAGCAACACTCGCGAAGTGCTGCTGCAGATTGCCACGGGAACCCCCAAACCGCCCCGCTCCATCAACGACACATTTCCGAAGGAGCTGGAACATATCTGCCTGAAGGCCCTGGCCAGTCAGGCGTCGGCGCGGTACACGACAGGACTGGACTTTGCCGAAGACCTGCGTTCGCTGCTGGTGTCGCCTGCGGCTTCCGCTGCTGCGGCCGGTTCCCGGTCCGTGGCGGTTGCTCCGGCCGCCCCAATCTCAACCGCCCCCGCCTCCGCAGGCCTGCCGCCGAGTGCCGCCCCTGACAGTTCCGCGGGGCACTCCGCACAGACACTGCGGGCTTCCCGCAGCACGGTGGAAACGCCCGCTACCGCCGCCCCCCCGGCCCGCGTGATTCCGCGTGGTCTGCGTTCCTTCACGGCCGAAGACAGCGATTTCTTTCTCCATCTTTTGCCCGGCCCGCGAACCCGCAGCGGGCTGCCGGAAAGCATCGCCTTCTGGAAGACGCGGATTGAAAAGCGGGACGCGGCCAGGACGTTTCCCGTCGGTTTGATCTATGGCCCCAGCGGCTGCGGGAAATCATCGCTGGTGAAAGCCGGTCTGCTGCCGTGTCTGGCGGATGAGATCATCGCGGTGTACGTGGAGGCGTCAGCTCTGGACACCGAGGACCGTCTCTGCAAAGCGCTCCGCAGCCGCATTTCCGGACAGTCACGCAACAGCAACATCGTGGACCTGCTCACGGAAATCCGTCGCAATCGAGGTCACAAAGTACTGATTGTGCTTGACCAGTTCGAACAGTGGCTGCACGCAAATCCCGTGTCCATCGACCAGCCGCTGGTGCGGGCCCTGCGGCAGTGTGATGGCGGGCACCTGCAGACCCTGCTCATGATTCGCGACGATTTCTACGTGAGCATTTCGCGGTTGATGCAGCAGCTGGATGTGCTGATACTGCAGCAGCACAACTGCGCGATGGTCGATTTGTTCGACCCGCCCCACGCGGAATCCGTGCTGATCAGGCTGGGAGCAGCCTACGGCCAGCTCCCCGACTTCCCGGGGGAACTCAGCCAGGACCAGCAGGACTTTATCCGTGCGGCCGTGCAGGACCTGGCAGAGGCCAACAAGGTGATTTCCGTGCGGCTGGCACTGTTTGCTCAGATGGTGCGGAGCAAACCTTGGGTCCCGCAGACTCTGGCCCAGGTCGGCGGTGCTCAGGGCGTCGGCGTGGCCTTTCTGGAAGAGACCTTTTCCAGTCCCCGCAGTGACGTCCGTTATCGGCGCCGCCTGCCAGCCGTGCGGGCCATGTTAAAGGCACTGCTGCCCGGGCTGGACACGGAAATCAAAGGCAGCAGCCGCAGCATTCAGGAACTGCAGCTTGCGGCCGGTTGCCAGGACCGCCACCAGAACTTCTCTGAACTGCTCAGCATCCTCGATGCCGAACTGCGACTGATCACGCCCACAGACACCACCCCGGATTCCTCGTCCCCAGCCCCGCTCCCCAGCCCCCAGTCGCCGTCCTATCAGCTGACCCACGACTATCTGGTACCGTCGCTCCGCGAATGGCTGCTGAAGAAGCAGAAGGAAACCCCCGCGGGACGCGCAGAAATTGCTCTGGACGAACGCACGCAGATGTGGACCAGTCGGCGGGAATCCCGGCATCTGCCCAGCCTGCTGGAATATGGCCGCATTCGCTGGTATCTGCGATCACAAAAGAAAACTCCCGCACAACAGCAACTGCTGAAGGCAGCCGATCGGCTGCATCTGTTCCGCGGTACGCTCACACTGCTGCTCCTGGCGGCTGTTCTGCTGCTCGCCGTCGGGCTGCGACGACAGGCCGCTCAGCAACGCGCTGAGGCGCTCGCTGGTGGCATTGCGCAGCAAAAAACCAGTGACCTGGCTGCCGGTCTAGTGCCGCTGCAGTTGTTACGCGATTACGCCCTTCCCACACTGCAGAAACTCTACGCGGAATCCGCAAAGGACTCCGAAGCCAGACTGCATCTGGCCATTGCCCGACTGCAACTGGGGGATCAGGAACCGGAACTGCTGCCAGCGGCCCTCGAAGGGTCGCTGGTTTGCCGTCCTGAACAGCTGCTGCCGCTGACCACGCTGCTGCAGCCATGGGCACCACAGCTGCAGCAGGAATTGCGACAGCTGCTGCAGCAGCCCAATACGCAGTCAGTCACCAGACGCCTGCACGCCGCCTGCCTGCTGGCTGCCTGGGAATCAGGCGACGGGGGCAACGCAGATACGGCATGGTCACAACCCGAGACGGCGACCTTCGTTGCCCAGCAGCTCGCGGCGACGAACCCGGTCTTCGTCGCCGCCTACCAGGAAGTGCTGCGTCCACAGGCAGCACGGCTGAAACTGCCACTGGCCAAACTCTTCGCCGATCCGCAGCAGAATGAAGTGACGCGAACGGTCGTCACGGGGCTGCTGGCGGACTATGCCAAAGACGATGTGCAGATTCTGACGGACGTGATCCTGCAGGCGGATCCCGCTGCCGACAAAATCCTGTTTCCGCTTCTGCAGTCACACCGTGAACAGGCGCTGCAGCAACTCCATGCGACACTCGACCGCCGGCTGTCCCCGGAATGGCCCGATCCGCCCCTGGATCCAGCCTGGACAACACCTGGCCCAGCGGTCAGGGCGCAGATCGAAGCGGCGCACGGTGTTCTGGCCGATCGGTATGCGTTCTGTCTGAACCTGCCGCTGCCGGAGCTGCTGGCGCTGGTGGAAACACTGCGCAGCAGTGGCTACCGCCCGACGCGACTGCGTCCCGTGGTTGGCTCAGCCACAGACAGCCCCCGCATGTCGGCCGTCTGGGTCCGCGATGGCGGGGCGTTTGCCGTGCGGCCGGGATTGAAACAGGAGGAACTGCCGCAGCCGGATGTCAACTCCATTCATGACGGCCTGCTGCTGGCGGATGTTGCGTATGTTTCGGGCACAGGGCCCCAGTCGGGCTGGCTGACGCTGTGGGACGAACCGACTGCGGCAGGCGAAGAGCGACGCTGCGTGATTAGCGTCAGCGACCAGCAGCTGTCCAGTGCTCAGACACGACTGACAAAACAGAAATTCGCTGCCCAGACTGTGCTGACCGTCCACAACGATGCCCGCGGTCAGCGACGTTACAGCGGCATTTTTTTCAAATACCGGCCCGTCTTCGGATACACTGCTCGCATGGCCCGGATTTGAACGGCTCGACAGCCCGCAGCGGGATGTCAGCGGTGGCGAGCCTGCGAGGGCCGCGTTGCAGGATCCGCGGGCCACCTATCGCGCACAGTTGCTGCAGCTGCTTACAAAGTCCGAAGAAGAACTGCAGCAGCCGCAGACGCGATTTGATCGGGCCCTGGCCCTGTTTCAGACCGATCAGGCGGAGCTGGCGATTGTCGAACTGGACTGGCTGGCCGAAAATCTGAGCACACCAAACGCGAGCGTGCTTCAGTTCCGTGCCCTGACGCTGGCTCAGCTTGGGCGCGTGGAGGACGCCGTGGCGGCGTTCAACGCCTTTCAGCAGACAAAGCCCACCGCTTCGTTCGTGGACTATGTCTCGATCCAGCTGACCGCATGGCGCTGGGACGCAGCGGCGGTCCGCACGGCGATTGACACCACCACGACCACGCACCGGCAGAATCCGACTGATCTGTACAACATCGCCTGTGCCGCAGCCCTTGCCGGCCGTGCGTTTCGCCGGCAGTCTGCTGCGGACGAAGCGGCGGAATTCAGCGCCCGCGCCCTGCAGCTGCTGCGGCAGGCCATCAACGGCGGTTACGCGGATCTGCAGAACCTGTTGAACGACGTGGACTTCGCCGATCTGCATGACCACCCGGAGTTTCTTGCGCTGATCGAGCAGCTGCAGCCCCCGGATCGCATTGCGGGGCTTTGGTTCGCCGACCCGGCTCTGGAATCGCGATTGCTGCAGGCCGCCACGCCTGAGCTGTTGATGCAGGAGGTTCAGGGGCTGCTTGCGGAGAACTGGCGGCCTGTCAGCGTCGTTTCGGATTCGACGAATCAGCAGGTATCAGCCGTGCTGCTGCTGCAGCGGCGGCTGATCCCGGAACCTGACAGTGTGGCCCTTGCAAACCAGCAGGCCGCCGCAGCGACGGCGCTGCTGCGGCTGGACGCTGCCGACCGCGTCTGGCCGCTGCTGCAGGACAGCCCGGATCCCACGGTCCGCAGTCTGATCCAGCAGCGACTGCCGCGTTATGGGGTCGATGCGGGCACCCTGTTGCAACAGCTGCAGGATGAAACCGACGCGGGGCGACGTCGCATGCTGATTCTGGGGCTGGGGGAACTGGCGAAAGCGGAACTGATTCCTGAATCGCAGCGGGAGAGTCTGGTGCAGGATCTGGTGAAGCGCTGCGCCGATGATCCGGACCCCGGCGTCCACGGGGCCGCCGAATGGACGCTGCGACAGCTGCGGGCGGAATCGCAAATCGCAGAAATCCGTGCCGCCTTCAGCACCGGTACCGCCGTCGGCGATCGCCGCTGGTATATCACTAAGACTCGCGGCGATACCAAAGATTCCAGCGGCCTGAGCATGGCAATTCTGGATGGTCGCAGGGAATTCCTGATGGGTTCTCCGTTGAGCGAGGTGGAACGATACGGCGGTGCTGACGGACGGCCGAACGATGAACTGCTGCATCGCCGCCGCATCGGGCGTGTCTATGCCATCGGCATGCACGAAGTCACGGTCGCACAGTTTCGCGCCTTTCGCGCGAATCACAGCTTCAATCGGGTGAACTCAAAGTCCGACGACGCCCCAGCGAATACAGTCACGTGGTACGATGCTGCGGCATTCTGCAACTGGCTCAGCGAACAGGAAGGTCTTCCGCGCGAGCAGTGGTGCTACGATCCGGAGCAAGAGTTCTCCAGTGGAATGCAGCTGAAGGCGAATTTTCTGGAACTGGAGGGCTATCGTCTGCCTACGGAGTCTGAATGGGAATCTGCAGCCCGTGGCGACACGCTGACATCGCGTTTCTTTGGTTCCGACCGTGGACTACTTTCGGATTACGCGTGGTACATTGATAACTCGAAGCAGCAGGGCATGTTGCCGGTCGGCAGTTTACGCCCGAATCAGTTCGGGCTGTTTGAGCTGTATGGAAATGCGGTTGAGTGGTGTCAGGATGAGGCTGTCTATTTTCGCTCGGACCGTCCGTTTCTGGCTGATGGACCGAACAGTGGGGCAGGCGGAGAGGTGGTAGATGCATCCAGTCGGGTGTTGCGGGGCGGTTCCTTCAATTTTAACGCGGCCAGCCTGCGTTCGGCACTCC
>JBEIEK010000234.1:0-9805 GCA_040382995.1 Planctomycetaceae bacterium | reverse complement strand
GAGATCACTCAGAAACAATGGTACTCCGTTATGGGTACCCGCCCGTGGCGAACGCCCTGGAATACCCCACGGCTGTATGTCACGGAAGGTGACAACTATCCGGCCACCTGGATTACATGGCCCGAGGCCCGCGCGTACTGTGAACGTCTCAGCGCCGCAGAAGCGGCTGTGTATCGATTGCCGACCGAAGCCGAATGGGAGCGAGCCTGTCGAAATGGTTCCGCCACTGCATGGTCATTCGGCGACGACGCCTCAGTCGCCGCAAGCAACGGCTGGTTTCGCGAAAACACCGTCACCGACATGTATTCGCTGCGGCCGCGCGAAGTCGGCGGAAAGGCCCCCAATTCCGCAGGTCTTCTGGACCTGCACGGCAATGTCGCTGAATGGTGCATCGACCGCTTTGCAGACTACCCGCTCAAAGACACCTCCGTCCCGCCAACGACTCTCGGGGTGCTCCGCGGAGGTTGCTGGTTTGTGACCCACGACCACGGCCGGTCAGCCACGCGCGACCGTCTGCGGATTCGCCGCCGACTGGGCAGCGCTGGCTTGCGAGTGGTGCGGGAATTGAGGGGAAAAGTCGCGTCGGAGACGCCCCCGACGCCACCGCAACCAACACCCACTCCAGCGCCGATTCCACCTGCCGCCGCAAACCCGCCTGCCGACAATCCCGCAGGCAACGCTGCCGAATCGTCACATCCCTCAGCAGTTCTGCCCGGAAGCCACAGTGTCCTCCCCGGGTGCTGTTCGCCGGTCCCGGCTGACCCCCAGCCCTGTGTTCCCGCTGGACCGTATCTCCGCGGTTCCCGCTGCCGCATTCCGCTGATTCCCGTGTTTTGGTGATTCCCGGGAAGCTCGCGGCTGCCCCGTTCCCAGGGCTCTCAGGCATTGACCCACCGGGCGAAAGATCCCTAGAATACGCGAATTCAGGCAGCCTTTCGCCCCGCCCGGCTGCGGTTACGTCCGGGCTACTGGTCATCAGGAATTGTGCACCACATGGAGATTCTGGAAAAAGTCGGCGACTTTTTTTCCGCCGCCACGCATCGACTTGAACGTGGTATCACATCCCTGTTTGGGTCTTCCAACGAACGCCGCATGCGGCGCCTGGGTTTTGTTCGCGACCAGCAGGGCCGCACCACGATCGTTCCCGGTTCCATGCTGGACCGCATCAATTCGCTCGAGCCCGAATGGCAGAAGCTCACCGACGACGAACTGCGTCAAACCGCAGCAAAGTTTCGGGCGCGTCTGCAAAACGGTGAAACCCTGGATGATCTGCTCCCCGAAGCATTCGCCGCCGTGCGCGAATCCGGTCGTCGCTTTCTGAAAATGCGGCACTACGAAGTGCAGATGATCGGCGGTTACATTCTGCACAAGGGCATGATCTCGGAAATGGTCACGGGCGAAGGCAAGACGCTCGTCGCCACGCTCCCCGCCTTCCTCAATGCACTCGCCGGCAAAGTGCACGTTGTCACCGTCAACGACTACCTCGCGCGCCGCGACATGGAATGGATGGGCCCCGTCTACCTCCAGCTGGGGCTCACCGTCGGCGCCATCCAGTCCAACATGAATTCCGCCGAACGTCAGGTGCACTACGCCTGCGACATTACCTACGGCACCAGCAACCAGTTTGGGTTTGACTACCTGCGGGACAACATGAAGCCCACCGCAGAACAGCAGGTGCAGGGGCCGCTCGATTACGCAATCGTCGACGAAATCGACAATATTCTCATCGACGAAGCCCGAACCCCGCTGATCATCTCCGGCCCGGCCCACGACAACCTCGACAAATACCCCCGCGCCGAAGCCATTGCCCGCCAGCTGCGTCGCGATGTGGATTTTGAGGTGAAGGAAAAGGAACACACCTGCCATCTGACGGAAGCCGGCGTCCGCCGCGCTGAACAGCTCGCGGGAGTGGACAGCTTCTACACGGCCGGCAACATGGAATGGCCGCACCTCCTTGACAACGCCCTCAAAGCTCACCACCTTTACAAACGCGATGTGCATTACGTCGTGGAAAAACAGGAAGTGGTGATCGTCGACGAAAACACCGGCCGCAAGATGGAAGGCCGCCAGTGGTCAGACGGCCTGCATCAGGCCGTCGAGGCCAAGGAAGGCGTGCGTATCAAGGCCGAAACTCAGACGCTCGCCACCATCACCCTGCAGAACTACTTCAAGCTCTACCGCAAGCTCTCCGGCATGACGGGTACCGCCATGACGGAATCGGAAGAGTTTCTGAAAATCTACAACCTCGATGTCGTTGCCATTCCCACCAATCGCCCGATGCAGCGGATTAATCACCCCGACAGCATCTACGGAACGGAAAAGGAAAAGTGGGACGCGGTGGTCAGTGAGATCGTGGAAATTCACGGCACCGGTCGCCCGCTGCTCGTCGGCACCACTTCCATCGAACTCTCTGAAATGCTCAGCGACCGCCTCCGACGTCGCGGCATCCATCACGAAGTGCTCAACGCAAAAATGCACGAGCGTGAAGCTGAAATCGTCGCTCAGGCCGGACGCAAAGGGGCCGTCACCATCGCCACCAACATGGCCGGTCGCGGTACCGACATTATCCTCGGTGGCAACCCCGAACACGCCGCCTGGGAAGAACTCAAAACCCGCTACCAGTCGCGACTTGAAGTTCCCAAATCAGAATGGGATGCACTCACGCGACAAATCGCCGAACGGGAAGGCATGGTTGCCGAAGGCAAGGACGTCGCCGTGCTTGGCGGGCTCCACGTGGTCGGCACGGAACGCCATGATTCCCGCCGCATCGACCTGCAGCTGCGTGGTCGCGCCGGTCGCCAGGGTGACCCCGGCTCCAGTCGCTTCTTCATCTCCCTCGATGACCGACTCATGCGGCTCTTCGCCGGCGACAACGTCAAGCGACTGCTCCAGTGGGCCGGACTCACCGAAGGCGAACCCATCGTCAGCCCCATGGTCACGCGTCAGCTCGAAAAAGCTCAGAAAAAACGCGAAGAAACACACTTCGATCAGCGTAAGAATCTGCTTGAATATGACGAGATCATGGACGAGCAGCGCAAGCGGACCTACACCTACCGCCAGCGTATTCTCGACGGTGAAGACTGCCGATCGCTCATCCTCGGCATGATGCACAGCGAAATCGACCGCTGGACCGCTCAGTTCCTCGACAAGAACTACCGCTGGGATTCCATCGCCGCCTGGATTCATCAGACCTTCCAGATCGAAGCCGACGCCGGCGATATCCGCGACATGTCCCGCCAGGACATCGAAAGCTGGATCCGCGACGAACTCGAACGCCAGGGCGAAATCCAGATCAACGATCAGCTCGAAATGCATCTCCCTGAAGCGACCGAAAGCAAGCTTGAGTGGAACTACATCGCGCTCGTCAAATGGGCCAACCGCGCGTTCTCCATCACCATCAATGATCGCGATCTCCGCTCCCGTGAACGCGACGAAATCCCCGCGTTTCTGATTGAAAAAATCCGCGATGCCTTCTCCCGCCGCGATCTCTCAGATCTCGACGGCTTCCTCGATCCCCTCTTCCCCCAGAAATCCCTCGCCGGCTGGGTCGGCTTTAACTTCCAGCTTGCCATTTCCCCGGAAGAATTTCAAAGCCTCGACCAAAGCTCCGTCCCGAAAGTGCTCCGCGAACGCGTGGCTCAGCAGTACGACGAAAAGGAAGTCTCCTTCCCAGTCGCTGTGGGCATGCATAACTTCCTGACCGGTGACGGTCAGCAGAACGAACGTGCCAACCGCGAACGACTCGCACGCTGGGCCAATACCCGCTTCCGCGCCGACTTCGATCCCGCCGCCATGGCCGAAATGCAGTCCTCCGCCATCCGCGAAGTCCTGCTTGAGGCCAGCCGCCAGTTTCTGGCCCGCCGCCCCGCCGCAGCCATCGTCGAAGCCAGACTCAGCGAAATCCTCGCCGGCAGTCGCCCCAGATCACTGCTCTCCGAAAACCAGATCAGCACGCTTCTCAGCTGGGTCGATCAGGACCTCCAACTCCAGCTCAACCCCGATGCCCTGCGACGTCTCCCTGTCGAAAAAGTTCGTTCCGAAATCGTTCAGGGCATCGACCAGCTGTTCCGTCCGGAACTCCGCCAAACCGAACGCTCTATCCTGCTCGAATTCGTCGATACCGCCTGGAAGGAACACCTGTACTTCATGGGCTATCTCCGCCAGGGCATCGGATTCGTCGGGTATGCCCAGAAAGACCCTCGCACCGAATACAAACGCGAAGGTCGTCGCGCGTTCCTTGCCATGTGGGAACGCATCGCCACTCAGGTCACGGAAAGCATCTTCCGAGTCGAACACGAAAGCCCCGCCTTCGTCGGTTCACTCTGGAGAATCACCGCCACAGAACATGATGTCGCCCCCCCCGTCGACAATCCTGTGGACGACCTCGCGACCAATGCACCAGAGGCGGGCGAAGAGGGCCGAGCGACTCAGCCCATTATCAACACCGCCCCGCGCGTCGGTCGCAACGAAGACTGCCCCTGCGGAAGCGGAAAGAAATACAAGAAATGCTGCGGTCGCTGATGCCATGGCTGCTTAACGTCCTCTACGCAGCGCTCCTCACGCTGCTCAGCCCCGTCATCCTCTGGCGCATGCTTCGCCACGGACGCTACCGCCGCGGAATCCAGCAAAAACTCTTCGGACGGCTCCCCGTCACCCCCGACGGCAGGCCCGTCGCCTGGTTCCATGCCGTCAGCGTCGGCGAAATCGTGCAGCTGCAGAAAATCGTCGACGAATTCCGCAGGCAGACCGGCAACACCTGGATGGTCGTCGTCTCGACATCCACAGACACCGGCTACGATCTTGCAAGCCAGCGTTTTCCTGGCTGCCAGCTCGTCTGGTTCCCGCTCGACTTCTCATGGGCCGTGCGAACCGCCCTGCAGACGCTCAAGCCCCGTCTTCTCGTGCTTGTCGAACTCGAACTCTGGCCCGGTCTGCTTCTTGAATGCAGCCGTCAGCAGGTGCCTGTGGCGATCGTCAACGCCCGACTCAGCGAACGCAGCTTCCGCCGCTATCTGCGCGGCACATGGTTCCTGCAGCCGATCTTCTCCCGCATTGCTCTCGTCGCCGCGCAGTCTCAGCCCTGTGCCGAACGCCTGCAACGACTTGGCGTGCCCGCTGATCGCATCCACATCACAGGATCTGTCAAGTTCGACGGTGTCGCCTGCAGTCCTCAGCACCCGCCAACGCAGCTGCTCAGGAAACTCTTGAAGATTGACGCTCAAGCCCCCGTACTCATGGCCGGCAGTACTCAGGCGCCTGAAGAACGCCGGATCCTCGAAGCCTGGCAGCAGCTCCGTCGCCTGCATCCCTCACTGCAGCTGATTCTGGTGCCACGTCACCGGGAACGATTTGACGAAGTGGCCGAAATGGTGCAGGCGGCTGGTGTGCCACTGCTTCGCCGTTCGCAACTCTCAGCTGACACCCCAGCGCCGCATGCGGGCAGCGACTGTGTGAGACTTCTGGACACCATCGGCGAACTCAGCGCCTGCTGGGGACTCGCCGATATCGCCTTCGTCGGTGGCTCATTCGGCAGCCGTGGCGGTCAGAACATGATTGAACCGGCCGCATGGGGAGCAGCCGTGACCTTCGGCCCCAACACGTGGAACTTCCGCGACGTCGTGCAGATCTTTCGCGATGCCGACGCCTGTCGCCAGGTTCAATCTCCCGCAGAACTCCTGCCCCTGATCCAGCACTGGCTTGATCAGCCTCTTGAACGTCAGCGCATCGGAACGGCCGCCGCCACCGTTGTCCGCAACCAGCAGGGCGCCGTGCTCGCCACCGTGCGACTTCTGCAGTCACAGTTCGTGACAACAAATGTCGTACAGCCCGGGAGTCGAGCGGCCTGAAGGACGCCGGAAGAACGCGAACGGAATGACAGACGCACGTGACCAGTCGCTTGACTGGCCTTTGGCTATGAGACGAGCCATCCAGACCGGGCACAGTTGGCGGCCGGAGGGAAGCCAAAACCTGCCAGCAAGCCCGTTACCGAGGAAGCCAGCCTGTTCGATCGGGAGTACGACGAATGACTGCGAATGAAATTCTTGAAGCGATTTCTGCCGGAGAAAGTGCAGACTGGGAATTCAAGTCCTTGAAGACAAACACGTTCTGGTCCTGCAAGTGCCTCGGGCCAACCGGCGACAGCGTCCCGTATTTGTCGGACAAAATCCACTTGAAGGAACTTTTCGCCGCAATTATGAAGGGGATTATAAGTGCCAGCCGGATGAAGTCAGGCGAATGCTGGCCGACCAGTCGCAGGAACCGCCAGATAGCCGGATCCTCCCAAACTTCGGCCTCGCCGATCTTGATGCTGAGACGATTCGCCAGTACCGAAACCGATTTTCGGCACGCAATCCGAATCATGTGTGGCTCAATGAAGACACCGAGGTGTTCCTGCAAAAACTCGGCGGTTGGGGGAAAAATCGTTCGACGGCTGAGCAGGGGCTGACAGTCGCCGGCCTGCTGATGTTTGGCAGCGAAGATGCATTGAATGACACAGCCTCCGGACTGAAGTTTCATCTCGACTACCGTGAACGACCGACCAACTCAATCGCTGATCGGTGGACAGATCGGCTGACGCCGGATGGAACCTGGGTACCAAACCTGTTCCAGTTCTTTCAAAAGGTCTACCCGAGGTTGACTACCGGACTCAAGTTGCCGTTCGGATACGTTTCAAATCCGCCAGATGTGTTTCCGGACCCGCTGCGATCGGGACAGTCACCTGTTCACGAGGCCATTCAGGAAGCACTGGTCAATTCGTTGATCCATGCCGATTATCGCGGGATGGGCGGTGTTGTCATTGAGCGTTTCGCAGATCGCATCGAGCTGTCGAATCCGGGGCGCTGCTGGTGTCGTTCGAGCAACTTAGCCGAGGGGCGGTGAGCGAATGCCGGAACCCAGGTTTGCAACGGATGTTTCAGTTGATCGGAGCTGGTGACAAGGCCGGTTCAGGTATCGATAAGATTCGTCGGGGCTGGAAATCGCAGCAATGGCGATCTCCAACCGTCCGAGAAACGACGCAACCGGATCGAGTGAGATTTGTCTTACCTTTGGTGAGTATACTTCCTCCTGAATCGCTCGCTCGATTGCAGAGTTTGTTTGGCAGGGATTTCGAGCCATTGACACCCATCGAAGTGCAGGCACTGGTGACCGCCGATCTGGAAGGTGAAGTTTCAAACGGGCGACTCCAGCTGGTCCGCTCTGAACATCCGGTCGAATTGACAAAGATGTTGCAAGGTCTGGCCGGACGCGGTTTTCTGGATCAGGTGGGGCAGAAACGGGGCAGCACGTATCGGCTGCCGCTATGGACATTACCTCTTGCGCCGGGAGCTACGGCCCTTGCGCCTGAGCAAGATCCCAGATTCCTGGCGATGGCTAAGCCCGCTCGGGATAAGAAAAAGCTGATCCCATCACTGACACGAACAATCATTCGGAACTTGTGCCATGGGCATTACCTCACGGCCGACCAGATCGGAACGCTGATGGACAGGGGCAAGGAGAAGCTTCAGAAGAACTTCCTGGCGGACATGGTCCAGGACCAGCAGCTTCAACTCCGGTATCCCGAGCAACCGACTCATCCTGAACAGGCGTATCGCACGAATCCCGCCTGGAGGGAAGCATGAGCTCGAAGCTCAGGTGCGCGGCTCGTTGGAAACTCGCGTGCCGATGCGTTCGCCGGAGACAGCGCGGAGGATGTTGCCGACCTTTTTGTAGTTGAAGACGACGATGTCGATGTTGTGTTCCATGCAGTGGTGCATGGCCTGTGCGTCCATCACCTGGAGGTTTTGTGCGAGGACATCGCGGAAGGAGATTTCCGAGTAGCGGATGGCGTGGGGATTTCGGAGCGGATCAGCGGAGTAGACGCCGTCGACTTTGGTGCCTTTGAGCACCACTTCGGCATCGATCTCGCGGGCTCGCAGAGCGGCCGCGGTATCGGTGGTAACGAAGGGGCTGCCGGTGCCAGCGGCGAGGATGACGACACGTCCTTTTTCGAGGTGTCGGAGGCAGCGCCGGCGGATGAACGGTTCGGCGACGCCTTCCATCCGAATCGCGCTTTGCAGTCGTGTCTGGACGCCAGCGGTTTCCAGCGCATCCTGGAGGGCGAGTCCATTGATTACGGTGGCCAGCATGCCCATGTAGTGGGCCGTGGACGGCACGATACTTTGGCTGATTTCGGCGAACTGCCTGCCGCGGATGATATTGCCACCGCCACAGACGATGGCCAGCTGGACGCCGCGCTGGACGACATCGCGAATTTGTTCGCAGATGGAAGTGAGTTCTGCCATGGCGATGCCGGATTCGCCTTCGCGGCAGAAACTTTCGCCGCTGATTTTGAGCAGCACGCGCCGGTAGGGGAGGCGACTGGCGGAGGTGAGCCCGGACGCAGCTGAAGGACCTGTTGACGAAGCGTTGGCGGACATGGCAGTAGGCCTTCTGGGTACGATCAGTGGGCCACGTCGGTGGTGGCATCCGGGTGAGGCGGCTGCGGATTGGCGGTGTGGCGAGATGGAGGGGCTTTGGTGCGGGTGTTGCGGCCCCTCACCCCCGGCCCCTCTCCCCGGATGGGGAGAGGGGGGGATTGTGTTCAGCCGGCGCCGACTTTCCAGCGATGGAAGGTGACGGCTTCAAGTCCGACTTCGCTGAGTGCCTGAGCGACGGTTTTTTTGTCGTCTTTGGCGAATGGCTGAGCTGTGAGGACGCCCTGTTCGGCGTAGAAGACTTTCAGTCGCCCGTCGATCATTTTTTCGATGATGTTTTCGGGTTTGCCGGAGGCACGAGCTTCGGCGCGGAGGCGTTCGCGTTCGGCTTCGACAAGTTCGGTGCTGAGTTCTTCGGGGCGGGTGACGGCGGGGTTGAGAGCGGCGATGTGCATGGCGACATCACGGAGCACATCGCTGTTTTTCGTAGTTCCGGCGGCGATGAAGAGAACTCCGGTGCGGAAGTCGTGATGCACGTAGCCAGCCACAGTGCCGGAGACGCGCGCGATGCGATTCACGACGATTTTTTCGCGAATTTTGTTGACGATTTCTTCGTACTGTTCCTGGAAGGTGTGAGTCGCTCCGGGGGCTTTCTGGGCCATGAGTGCGGCGGGGCTGTCGGCACCGGGGCCATTGAGCAGTTGATCGACCATGGACTGGCCGAAGTTCTGGAGGACTTCGCCGGTGGCAACGGGGGCCGATTCGCACTGGATTTCGATGAGGGCAGCTTCGCTGCCGTCGGGGCGTGCGGCGAGGAACATGCGGCCTTCGGCGGTGACGTTGTCAGCGCGTTTTTCCTGCACTTTGCGGAACATGGACTTGAGAATCTGGATGGCTTTGGCCTCGTCGCCACCGGCCTCGGTGAGTGCTTTTTTGCACTCCATCATTGGCAGGTCGGTTTTTTCACGAAGGGCCTTCACAGCGGCGGCAGTAATTTCGGCCATGGGGACTCCAAAGGATAAGAATGAGCAGTGGTTCACAGGACTGGAGGGGAAACACGAATGCGACGGTCCTGCGGACCGCCGCATTCAGTTTGTTGCACAGTGTGCCGAGGTGGCGACGGAGTGGATCAGTCGCGAATCGACGGCACCGCTTTGTAGACGTCTGCGGCGGATTCTTCCTTGCGACGGTTTTCGTCGGGACGCAGGCTGCGACCCTGTTTCACGGCGTCGGACAGGTGCTGCATGATCAGTCGAATTGAACGCAGGCTGTCGTCGTTTCCGGGAATTGGCAGGTCGACGAGATCCGGATCGGAGTCGGTGTCGATCAGCGCCACCACCTTGATGCCCAGCAGCCGGGCTTCACGCACGGCGTTGCGTTCCTTGGTGGGG
>JBEIEK010000233.1:0-9830 GCA_040382995.1 Planctomycetaceae bacterium | reverse complement strand
GACATGAACGACCGGGGAATGCTGGGTGCGTCGGGTGCAGCCGGAACGTCAGAGATCTGGCTGGATGATGACGCACTGGGCTACGGCTGGTCGTTTACGGACGACGCGGATCTCGACGGCGACGGCGAGCCCGATCTTGAAGTCCCCGCCGGCACGATCGACCTCGCCACCGTGATGGCTCATGAATACGGTCACCTGCTCGGCTGGCAGGATCTGGATCCGCAGCAGTATCCGAACCATCTGATGGCCGGGGAGCTGGCAGTTGGTGAACGTCGCGGCGTGGAGACGCTGGATGTGGTTCGCCAGGGTGTGGAACCGGCGGTGCCGGAGGTGTCGGTGGTGCTGCCGGCTCGCGGGGAGGATGTGTTCCGGAAGGAGGAGGTTGGAGATGTTGGTGCCGGGCTGGTTGTGTTGCCGGTCCGGGGCGACGCGATGGCGTTGGGGTCTTCGGTGAAGAAAGCGGAGGGCGAGTCTGGAGTTGATCTGACGGGCGTTGTTGATGTTCGAGACAGCAAGCGACTGGGAAGGACCGCTGACATTGATTCCGACCTGTCACTGATCGACGACCTGTTCGCGGATTTGAGTCTGCTGCCATAAGTGCTGAGCCGCCGGACGGCAGTCCGCGGGCAAACGGCCCTGTAAACGCGACCGCAAACGCCAAATCGCCTTGAAGTTCTGCCAATCCGGGCGAAAAGCAGCCTCAATCCCCCCTCTCCCCTCCGAGGGGAGAGGGGACGGGGGTGAGGGGCCAAAGAACACCGCCAGCCCCCCACGTCAACACTTCCGCGACACTGTGAATCCAGGATCCTCGTGCACTGTTCGTGCTGTGCGTGGCAGGGGGAGTGGGGGGGGGTGGGGGGCCGGGCACCCCCGCCCCCCCACAAGAGAGAGGGGAGCCAGATGCCGCATACGCCAAAACGTCAACGCCACTCGGCTTCCGCCCATCCGCTCGCATCATCAGCCGCAGGACGGCAGTCCGCGGGCAAACGGCCCTGCGGACCTACCGCAAACCGCTCCTGCCAGCACTGCCGAGTGATCATGAAATCCAGCGTCGCCTTCCCGATGGGCGACAGCCACTCTCCAGGGATCGTCCGCGGTTGTTCACTGGGCCGTTGAACGACTGCCGTTGGGACTCCCGACGATTGGGGCTCCAGGGGGGAGCGGGCGTGCGGCGATTCGCAGGGAAAGGCTATGGGCCAGTTCGCGGAGTGCCGGGAAGCCGGCAAAGGAATCTTCATAAACCCACAAGGTAATCACGGAGTCTGGCGGACACGTCTCCAGCTGTTCACGAAATCTTGCCCCGGGCCGCACGGCTGCTTCCACGGACTCTTCAATCCGCGATTCCTCCGGCACAATCTCCCACCGCGACACATTTACTCGGATGCGTCCATCCCCGGTCTGCAGGGCCTCAAGCGGCGATGGACCTTCTTTCTCCACGGCGTACTTCATCGAGTATCCCGCGACCGGTCCCACGGATCCTTCGAACTGGTTGAACTTGAGAATTGCGGCGCGCCGCGCGAGCACCTGATCCTTCAGCCGTTCCAGCAGTTCATTCAGGGGAATGCGGCTGATCTGGCCATGCTCCAGCCGAAAATGGTATTCGTCCGCTTCGACAGCGCGACTCACGGGGGACAGTCGATGCTCAAGTCGACTGGCGGGTTGAACTTTCTCGCGGAGTCCCTCCAGCAGTTCTTCGAGCCTCTGGGTTTCCACAATCGCCCCCTGCCGTGACTGCTCCGTGGTCTGCTGTTTCTGCTGCAGACTCACCAGAGCTGCCTCGACGCTGCGTTTGCTGGTCCCTGTTTGTTCCAGTGACCCGACAAGCTTCGCAATGCGTTCCTGAAGAGCGGCGCGTTCATTCGCCAGCTGTCGGGAGCGGCGGGAGAGTTGTTCCCTGCTGGCGGCATCGCGTGCGGCCTGCTGTGCCCGAACTTCAGCCAGTTCCTGTTCGATCGCGGCGGCTTCTGAGCGAGCCAGTTTGAGATCTGTTTCCAGCTGTGAGCTTTCCTGCTGCAGCAGCTGCTGGCTGCGGCTGAGTTCATCACGGCGGCTGGCGGCGCCGGCCAATGCCGCCGTCTGCACGCGTTCGCGCTCGGCGACGGCCTGCGCACGAGCGGCGTGTTCCGCGAGTGTGGCCTGGGCAGCTTCCGTTGACAACTGTTCCTGCTGCAGTGGCTGACGCTGCACGCGGACCCCCACCACCACGATCAGAATGATCAGAATCCCGACAATGTTGCAAACCACATCCAGAAACGAGTCGGAACCGAATTCAAGTTCACCGCGCTGTGTCCGTCGACTCATGGCACGGCCTCCTCAAATGCTTCTTCCAGCTCCGCCCGGCCGGTTGCGTCGCCGGGCATCATGTAGGGTGTCAGTTCGTACTGGGTCACACTGGCGATGCCAGCCTGTTTAAGAGATCGAGCCAGTCGCAGACGCCAGCGTTCACCACCGGGGCTGACAACAAAGCGCACAACCGGCAGCAGGTCATCCCGTGGAGAACGGCGAGCATCCTGAATTTCCTGATTGATACCCTGCAGCAGAGCGGCCTCTGCCACCAGCGGATCGTCGGCAGGCAGTGCCACGGCTGGCTGCTGAGCCACCGCAAGGTGCCTCTCATCCAGGAACACCACGATTCCGACCGGCACTTTCAGACTGGAACTGGATCGCGTTCCGGGGCCGTTCAGCAGTCGCAGGGTTTCGCGGTCGATTCTGGGGCGACCTGTGGTGGCCTGTCCGAGTCCATTGCGGGAGCTGTCGGAAGCCGTCGTGGCTGAAGCGCCAGGCACGCCCTGTGAATCACCGGCTGCGGAGGGATCCGGCTGCGACGACTGATACCACGGTGCCCGCAGCACGTCGTCGGTCTGATTTCCCGAACTGCCCCCCGGTGCGGCGGAGGCCAGCACGTCTGCCGCGGTAACTGCGGGTATTGCGTCTGCTGGCTGAGAATCCGGTACACCACCGAACGCGTCACTTCGCGGTCCGACAAGTCGGGAACCCTGCAGTGAACCGTCGCCACCGAAGAGAGTTTCTGCAAATCGCTGCTCGGCGGGATCCCGCAGGTCCTCAGCGATTTTTCCATGAACACCTGTGTCGACGAACTCAGAGGCAGGTTCCGGGGCTGACGACTGGCGAGCTGCCTGGCGTTGTGGCTGTGCAGCGTTGGCTTCCATCTGAGCGGCAGCGGAGGCTTCGGCCAGTGCCCGCTGCCTCGCATAAGCCGCGGCAAATTCCTCTGCCATCTGTTCGGCCTGAGCGGCATTCAGGCGCCCGCGAGGGTTACCGGCGACGGCGCTCGACGCCCGGTTCTCAAAGAACGTCGAAGGAGGTGCGACACCGCCGGCATAGAAGCGACCTTCCAGCCGGCGTCGGGGCGGTCCCACATCTTCAACCACACGTCCATCAGGTCGAACAGCCAGACGCCTGCCGGCTTTCTCAGAATCATCAGCATCGGTGGCACTGGTGTCTGCACCATCGCCACTGGCATTGTCACCCCGTGGCCGCGTCAGGCCCTGGCCCGATTCCAGTCGCTCGCGTTCTTCTTTGGCGATTTCAAACAGGCGGCTGTAGAGCGTCTCACGGCGACGGAACACGTCGGCCAGCGCCCGCTGCACAGCCGGACCTTCAGAAGGATCGACAGGACCTGCCAGCAGCATTGTCTCCGGCTGCACCAGCTCATAACCATAGTGGATGCGAGCTTCCTGGAAGATCCGCTGGGCACCGTAGAAGGGCAGGCTGCCACCGGGTCGCACCAGCAGCAGCACATAGGGTTCGGCAACGACACTGCTCCCGCTGCGATGCCGGTGCACCGCGAACACGGATGACAGCAGCGGATTGTCGCGCACGGGAAACTGTTCCATATCCGCAGCCGAGATCTTCAGACCGGAAGGCAGCAGCTCATAACCATTTCGAGTGACATCAATCACGATGGGAATGCGGCTGGTGCCGGTGGGGTTTGTGAATTCGAGAAGTGTTTCGGTACCGGTGGACTTTTCGGCTGCTGCCTGTGCCTGGGCAGTGCGTTGTCGGAGGGCCACGAGAGCAGAAGACTTTTCAAACAGTCGCAGTTCCGTCTCGCGCAGTTCGTCTTCGGCTCGAGCCAGCAAGTCACGTTTGTCCAGCAGTTCAGCCTCAGCTTCGGAGAGCTCTGCGGTGAGCTTTAACTCCCTGGCCTTCAGGGCTTCGATCTCCTTCACCGCCGCAGCATCGTCAGGGGTGGCGGAGCTTTTGTCGGCGAGGACCGAGCGGAGTGCATTGAGTTCCGCGCGGCGACCGTCTACCAGCGTTCGCTGTGCAGCCAGTTCCTGCTGCAGGCGTGTCACGGTCTGCCGGAGCCCCTGCGCGCTGACTTCAAGGGCTGCGGTGGCTTTCGCAAGCTGCTGCAGTTCAGTACTGCGATCGATGAAAACCGGTTCCGACACACTCGCAGGGGCCGCAACTGCGGGAGGCGACACCTGTTCTGCCCGCTGGTCCTCGCGAATCTTGCGCGTCATCACCAGCAGCAGCAGAATTAAGGATCCCATCGCGCAGACGAGTACCGCGAGAAAGGGAAACAGCGTAACGGAAAGTTGTACCTGGCGCCGTGGCATATTTCAGGCTGCCGATCGCAGGTGCGTTCTGGCAGACAGAACTGCCACTGCGGCATTCAGACTGTTGACGGTCTGCTCCAGAGTATCAACGACCTGGAGCGCCTGCAGATTTTGATTGAGTTGCTCCTGCAGCCGTGCCAGCCGCTCTTCCGATTCCGTCAGCTGCAGCAGGGTGCGTCCCAGACGATGCAGTTCTTCAGCCTGACCGGCTGCAGATGCGGTGGTGGTTTGCAGTGCAGACTGCCAGACTTCCATCCGCTGTGCAAAACCAGCGAACGCTCCTTCAAGCTGCCTGCCGAGCTGCTCGGCACTTGACTGCAGCGTCGCCGCATAAACATCCCGTGACTGCCCGAGGGTGTCGCGGTGTGACTGCAGCATCGCGGCGGTATCTGCTGAAAGGGCCTGAGCCATGGTGGCTGTCTGGCGAGTGAGCGTCTGCTGCCAGTCGGACTGCAGTGTGGCAAACCGGCTGTTCCAGAACTCCGCCTGACTGCGCAGCAGTTCCGCGAGTGCCGCAGATGCGGTGCTGGCTGGTGCAGCTTCGGTGGCGGCTGACTCCAGCAGCGGCAGGAGCACATCGATCCCGAACTGCTCTGTTTCGTTCAGCACGGACTGTTCCCCGCGCTCGACCAGAAAGGTACCAAACACGAGCACCATCGACATACCCAGCGCCTGGGCTGTGGTGTCAAAGGCCACGGCCAGGCCTGAGGTCACTTCGGGAAGTGAAGAATCCAGCTGCTCAGGGGTGACATTGGCGATCGCCATCGTGATCCCGATCACCGTGCCCAGAAAGCCCATGATAGGCACGGCCCAGGTGACAGTGCGAACCAGCTGATAACTGTGGTTCAGCCGATCCACGGCCAGATCTGCGAGGTATCTGAGATGGTCTTCGAGAGCTGCATCGGGACGGAGCGAGACCTGCTGCAGTACGTCGGCAAGCCTCTGGCCAACAGCAGACCGGGCCGTGAGCCCCAGCGACGTTTCATCCAGCGAATTCAGCAGTATGACCGCAGCCTGTCGGGAATCAGCTGGACGATCTGCCGGCCAGCCACGATCAGCCGCGGCCTGTTGCACCAGCCGCAGGGCACGGCGTTCAGACGGCAGCCGCCTGAACTTGAGACCAAGAATTGCCATACCGATAAAGAAGATGGCGGAAGTGATGTACTCGAGAGGATGCCCACAGAAATACCTCTGGAAAAACACCGGGCCACCGGAAAAGCAGGCGGCAATCCATGGCCCGATGAGATAAAACACCAATGTGGAACTCAGCCCTGCCACCAGCCCCGGCAACACTCGGCCGGAAACTGCGGGTCGCGGAAGGCTTGAATGGTTCTTCTGGGAATTCAAATCCGGAGTTTGAGTCGACAGTGCGGACACGGCGGCTCCTGCATTCCATAATAAGATGTGCGAAAATTTCTCGCTGCTGCTGAGCATAGTCGAATGCTCCGCATCCACGCGCCCTTTGATTCCTCGTTTTCGTTCCGCATCCCGGGAACGACGGACCACACCCCGCTGCCCACCGGCAACAAACGCCGAATCGCTTTGGTGACGGCAATCATTTGCCTCCTCGGCGAAGGTGTTTGCCCCGATGATGCCCCACAATGGCAGATTCCTGACTACACTTTTCCAGACTCCGCTGCAGACTTCGGCGGTGTGTGGAGCTGATGGTGGATCCAACCCCGCAAAGCCCTTGTTTATGACCGAAAACGACCTGCTGAATAACCTTGCCCGCCGATTTCCGACGCTGCCGCCGGTCGTCCTGGGGATTGGCGACGATGGCGCGCTGCTGCAGCTTCCCGCGGACGCTCAGCTGGTGACCGTCACCGACATGCTGCTCGACGGTGTCCACTTCAGGCTCGATGAAATCGACCCGGCGCTTGCCGGACGGAAAGCCGTCGCTGTCAACCTCAGTGACCTTGCTGCAATGGCATCCAGGCCGATCGCCGCGTTTATTTCGCTGGCCATCCCCCGGAACCTGTCGCAGACCCGCCCAGGCTGGCTTGAGAGGCTCTACGACGGGATTGAAGAGCTGTCGCGGCAGTATCATTTCACGGTGGCTGGTGGCGATACCAATGCCTGGAACGGTCCGTTTGCAATTAATGTTTGCCTGCTGGGCGTGCCCATCACCACTCATGTCCCTCTCCGCAGGGATGCCATGCCCGGCGACCTGCTGTATGTCACCGGAGCTCTGGGTGGCAGTCTGAACCACGGCCGGCACCTGAGTTTTCAGCCCCGCTTCGATGCCATCCGCTGGCTTGTGGAGAACGTCAGGCTGCACGCGCTGATGGATCTTTCCGATGGCCTGGCGACGGACCTGCCCCGGATGATGCTGGCAAGCAATACGGGTGCGGTCATTCTGCAGGAGTCCATCCCGGTACATGCCGACGTTCCGGCTGGTCTCTCTGCCGCCGCACGCCTGCATGCAGCCATCTGTGATGGCGAAGACTTTGAGCTGCTGTTTTCCATATCCGCAGAAGAAGCCGAAAAGCTCGGGAAGGCACCGAGGGAGCTTTCCTTCATTCCCATCGGTCGCGTGACGCAGGACAGGGCGATCCTGCTGCAGGACGCCGCGGGACACACGCGGCCACTGCCTGCAGGTGGCTGGCAGCATGGCATCTGAATCAGGCCGCTGAAGAATCAGTACGGTTTGGCAGCAGGGGGGCCAGCCGGATTCTACATGTGTTGCCATTTTGCACTCAATCCCCTCACTTAGTTGCCTTTCTGTTCCATCCCGAGCACAATCCGGGTTTCGCGTTTTCGTCCTGCCCGCACATCGCTGACTCCATCGGTCCCATTTTCCCCAGGCCGTCGCCTTCCATGTCTGCCACCGAAACTTCCGCGGATTCCTCTTACGCTTCCAATCGTGCTGCCACGGTTGAAAACCTCCGCTGGCACAAGTTTCCCGTGCTGGACGAGGGCTTCGTTTGTCTCGTGGATGTGATGGGTGATGACAGCAGTGTGGTTCAGGCAGCGCGGGTCAGCTACGGCGAGGGAACCCGCCGGGTCAGCGACGACCGCACCCTCATCCGCTACCTGCTCAGACACCGCCACACCACTCCTTTTGAGATGGCGGAGATCAAGTTTCTGGTTCGAGTGCCGATGGACTGCTGGCGACAGTGGGTGCGGCACCGCATGGCCAGCATCAACGAATACAGCACCCGCTATTCTCTGGCCATCGACGCCGCACAGACCACTCCCGCGGATCAGTGGCGCAGTCAGGCCGAGCACAATCGCCAGGGCAGCGGCGAAGCGCTCCCTGTCGAACTTGGCCGCCAGCTTTCAGACGACGAACGTCGCCTCCACGATCAGTTACGCGATCAGTATCAGCAGCGAATCGAATCCGGCGTCGCCCGCGAACAGGCCCGCAAGGACCTTCCCCTCTCCACCTACACCGAAGCCTACTGGAAAATTGACCTGCACAACCTCCTGCACTTCCTTGCACTCCGCATGGACAGTCATGCCCAGCTGGAAATTCGCAACTACGCCACAACAATCGGCGAACGCATCGTTGCTCCACTCTTCCCGGTCGTCTGGGAAGCCTTCCTGGACTACCGTATGCACTCCACCACGCTGACCAGGCTGGATACCGGCGTCATTCAGCGTCTCACGGCCGCTGCGTCCGTCGCCGGATCTCCGCCTCCCTGGACCGAGGCCCAGTTTCTGGCCGCACAGGATCCAGCATGGGCATCGCTCAGCCGCAGTCGCGAACGTGATGAATGCCGCCGCAAACTGCAGCAGCTCGGACTGCTCGCAGATTCCCCTGACAGCACCCACTAAACAGGACCCCTCAGTGGCTCAGATCCTCCCCTTCTGTGGCTGGCGCTACGATCTCAGCCAGATCGGTGCCCTCGCAGATGTGCTCGCACCTGCACTTCCATCCACCGCGATCACTCCCGAAATCCATCGCGACCTCAGTCGTCGCCATCCCTGCAACGCCATCAGGCTGGTGGACAATCAGCCGGAACCAGGGGACCCCGATCCACTGGAATGCCATCGCCGGGCCAGTAGCTTCTTCCGCCTCTGGAGACGCGAAGGGATTCTGACTCGCGAACATGACGACGCCTTCTACGTCGTGCAACTGCTGCAGTCCCGCCCGGGGCTCGAGTATGAACGCTGGAGCCTGATCGGGCTCGTTCGCCCCGAAGTGACCGCAGCCGGAAACATCAGCCCCGCCTGCCCCGCACAGGCCACCGAAGAGCACATCCAGCACGCGCTCCATCTGCGGCTGCTGGCCGAGGGCGACTTCACTCCGGTTCAGGCCGTCGCCATCAATCAACACACCAGCGCAGACACCTCTCTCACCGAACTCCTGCAGCAACTCGTCCGCCAGGCCACCCCCGTGGAATGCTGCACTGACGAAGGCGAGCGCTGGAGAATCTGGCCAATCACCAGCCCCTCAGCTCTCAGCAGAATTCACCAGCATCTCACGCACTGCAGCCTCCTCGTAATCGCGGGCGCTGATCAACTGCACGCGACACTTCGCCAGCAGCAACTGCTCGTTCAGTCCGGCCAGTCGCCGGGGCCGCGCGATCCGGCCGTGTCGACGCTGATCTGCATCACAGGGGCGGACGACCCGGGCCTTCCGGGGGAACCAGCCGTGTTTCAGTTTCCCGCGGCCTGCCCCCAAAGCGGTCCGGAACTCCGGGCCCGCGCAGAACAGATCATGGGGCTCGTCTGCCGCTTTTCAGGCAACGAAAACAACGCCTCCATCGACGCCCTCGAACTGGCCGCGATCAACGACGAACAACCCTGCTTCGCCGCAGGAACCCCGGACGGCGAATGGCACCTTCTGGCAGCCCCGGCCCGCTGCCGCACCACCAGCGAACTTCTCGAACTGCTGCAAAACACTCTGGCAGAAAATCCATCACCCCCGACCCGCATTGCCGCCGCTGCGTCTGCTGACATCCTGCAGGTCCCACCGTCGCTGATCCTCGCTGCCCCATCACCATGGACAAGCCCGGTTCCGGGAATGGGACGAACCGGAGCAATTCTGCCCGTGCACGCCGACCTGCAGCCAGCGCTTCCGGCCGGGCTGGTGTTTTCGGCCCACACCAACGTAGCCGGACGCAGCTCGCTGGGGTCGTAAGGGCCAGGGGCATTGAAGTTCTCTGCGATCCCATGAAGAGACAGAAGGCGACGCGGGGATGATGCGGGGATGGTGAAACGGTGTGAGGACAGGAAAATTGGGACATTTCAATCCCCCAGCTATCGTCAGTCCCCAGCCCGAACGAATCACAAAAAACG
>JBEIEK010000232.1:0-9849 GCA_040382995.1 Planctomycetaceae bacterium | reverse complement strand
TCCAGTGTGCTTGGTGACGACCGGGACGTGTTTGCCAGCCCGGGTGCCATGCTGGGATGGCTGGAGCGACAGACGGGTGATCGTGTGCACCCCCTGATCGTCGTCCGCGGACGACGCACCTGTCGGCTGCCCGCCGGCTGGAGAAACGCACTGGCCAACGGAGGAAGCCTGCGGCTTTGCCGCGGTTGCCGATGTTACCAGCGGAACTGTGAGATTGTCGGGCGGTTTCTTAAGAGTCGTGTTCAATCTGCCACGCGGTGACAATCACTCGCAGCACATGATACGCAACTGCCCCCTGCAGATCTTCAAAGATTGGCTTCAGCCGCTCAGGTCCCAAACGCCCCACTGACTCTTCCACCCGGGCTTTGATGGACGGTGCCACCCAGGGAGTCAGATCTGTGCGGCGATGGATCTGCAGCCATGTTGAGAGGTGTTTGCTGACGGAATCCAGCGAGCGGTCAAGCTGTACGGCAACTTCCTCGATGGAAAGCTCCTGCTCGAACAGGTCGTAGTACTCGTCAGAGTTCTGACTGGGAATTTTTGACAGTCCGCGCTGGGCGGATGTTGGTGTTGGCGGTGGAGTTGGTGAAGATCCCTGGGGGCTTGATGGTGCGGGACGCGACGTTCCCGGTAAATCCACATCGAACGTGACACCGCGCGATTGGCACCACTGCTGGATCTCGAAGAGCACCACAGCACCGAAGTCGTTGAGCTTTTTTTCGCCAATGCCGGGGATTGCGGAAAGCGCCGCAGCAGAGGCGGGGCGGTGGCGGGCCAGTGCGCGGAGTGTGTTGTCGCTGAAGATAATGTAGGGTGGCAGTCCCCGCTGGACGGCAAGTCGCGTGCGAAGTCCACGCAGCTCATTGAAGAGGTCGCGATCGACGCCGTCCCAGGAATCGAGCTGAGAGGCGGCAGGGGCGGGGTTTTCGCTGGAGCGAGTCCGGAGCAGCGCCGGAACAGCCTGACCGCGCAGGAGCTGGCGGCCCGTGGGAGTGACGTGGAGACAGTTGTATTCGCCGACCTGGCGAAGAAATCCCTGAGAAGTCAGTTGGTCGATCCAGACGCGTATTTGTGTCTCAGGGTCGTCCTTGAGCAGCCCCCAGGTGGAGAGTTCGTTGTGGCGGTTTTCGAGAATTCTGCGAGCCCTGGAACCTTTCAGCACCTGCGCGGTGTAGGTGCCGCCGTAACGCTCCTGCAGACGCACAATGCAGGAGAGAATCTTTTGAGCCACAATCAGGGAATCGGCCACAGGCGCCATTTCCTGAAGACAGACATCGCACGCTGAACATGCGGGCTTGTCCAGTTTCTGCCCGAAATGCTCGACAAGCATGCTGTGGCGACAGCGAGTGCTTGAGCAGTAGTGACGCATGGATCTGAGCGATTCTTCGGCCGCTTCACGCACGGCGTCGTCAGTGGTGTCCTTCATCAGGTAGTTCCACGTTTCGACGTCGCTGGCAGAAAACAACAGCGTGCATTCGGCCTCCAGTCCGTCCCGCCCCGCCCGACCGCTTTCCTGTTGGTAGTGTTCCAGAGACTTGGGCATTTCGGCGTGAATTACAAACCGCACATTGCTTTTGTCGATCCCCATCCCAAACGCAACAGTGGCCACGATGATGTTGATCGATTCGTCAATAAATGCTTCCTGACCGCGACGGCGTTCTTCGTCGCTGAGCCCGGCGTGATAGGGGAGCGTCTTGTAGCCAGCCTGATTGAGCGCGCTGCTGACCGATTCGACGTTGCGACGGCTGATACAGTAAATCACTCCGGATTCACCCTTGTGACGTTCAAGAATCCGCCGAATCTGTCCAATGGAATCCACGCGACGCTCGACACGATACACGAGGTTGGGGCGGTCGAATGAGCCGACCAGGATTTCGGGCTGATGCAGCCCCAGCTGCAGCACGATGTCCTGACGCACCTGCGGCGTTGCTGTGGCCGTGTAGCCGTGCACGGAAATTCCCGGGAAATGCTGTTTCAGCGTCTGCAGTTGACGGTATTCCGGCCGGAAATCATGCCCCCACTGGCTGATGCAGTGCGCCTCGTCCACGGCGACAAATGACAACCCGGCGTCGCGGAGAAAGTCCAGGGTGCCTGGCTGGACAAGCCGTTCCGGGGAGATGTACAGGAGCTTCAGTTCGCGGCGACGGATCTGAGTTGCCACATGGGCTTTTTCGGCACCGCTTTGGGAACTGTTGATGCACGCCGCGGGAACGCCCAGGGCCTGCAGGGAATCCACCTGATCCTTCATCAGCGAAATCAACGGTGAAACAATGATCGCCAGACCAGGCCTTGCCAGAGCCGGCACCTGATAACACAGGGATTTTCCGCCGCCCGTGGGAAGCACCACAAGCGAGTCACGATCCTGCAGAACCAGAGTCATCGCTTCAGACTGCAGTGGCCGAAACCCGGGGTAACCCCACCATTTCTGAAGCGGTTCAAGCAGGCGCCGGGGATCAACGGTTGCGACAGGAGCTACCGGCCGGGAAGGATCCGGGAAGGCAGGCGATGAAGGTCCTGGACCGGGCTGAACCATGGTAAGCATATGCAGTGAATGCCCTGAAAACCTGGTGAGGCAACGAGCTGCCTGCACCCCAGATGCAACAGATACCCGATCCGTGAGGAAACTGCAGTCCCTGCATGGACTGTCCACAGTGAAAATCTGACGTTTGAGACTGTGCCGCACGCAAACAACAACCACACGCAGGTACCACAGTACACAACACGCTAACTGGATGCAACAAAAAACTCCCGGTTGCAACGATTTTCTGCTCGGATTGCGCTGAACCCGTACTCAAGCCCCCTGGATGTTGTGGTGCTTAAAGATTTTGCCACAAAATCGGGGGTTTGGTTTACAGGCAGTTTTTGCCGCGATATGCTCCCCACCACTTCGTCATCTCGCCAGGGACTCGGCCGGAGACGAAGGGTCCTGAAGGGGGTCTTTGGGATTTTCATGGTCGATCAACCCGACCACAGCTCAATTGCAGGAAGGAACCGAATCGTGAGCTCAAACAGTCGTCCGAAGCCGTTGATTGGAATTACCGGAGACTTTCGTCCCGATCGTTTTAACGCAGCCGCCCTCAGCTGGTTTAACACCGGCTACTACGACAGCATCACCGCCGCCGGTGGCATCCCACTGCTCCTGCCGCCGCTCGAATCAGAAGAAGACGTGGCTCGCAGCCTCGACGCAGTCTCCGGAATCGTCCTCGCCGGCTGCAGTCTGGACCTCGATCCAACACGCATGAAACAGCACCCGCATCCCTCGGTTCGTGTCATGCCGAAACGCAGAGAAGACTACGACCGTCGCATTACTGAAATGGCCATCCAGCGCAAGCTGCCCGTCCTCGCGATTGGTGTCGGCATGCAATTGGTGAACGTGCTCTGCGGTGGCACACTGCATCAGCACATTCCCGAGGATATTCCGCGTGCGCTGCACCATCGCGATCCGGTCGAACAGAACCTGCGGCACGTGCTCGAAATTGTGCCCGGCACGCGACTGGATGCCATCTATGGTCCCGGTGAAGTCCGCGTGAACAGTGCCCACCACATGGCCATTCGCGATCTGGCAGGGCGTTTTCGTGTGAGTGCTGCGTGTCCTGATGGGGTCATCGAGGCATACGAGTCAACGGAAGATGACTGGTTCTGTCTGGGTGTGCAGTGGCATCCGGAGAACGGCACAGCTTCAGCACTCGACCTGCAGATCTTCGAAGCATTCGTCGATGCGGCAGCCCGTGAAGCTGAGCCGGCCGAGATTCTGTCGCTTGCCGACCACCTGCGTCGCGCGGCCTGAACAGCACGGCACAATGTTTGCAACGCCTCCTGGCCTCCTGACGTCGCTTGTACCGCACATGGTCAGTCGGGGAGTCTGCGTATGCCAGTGCAGTTCCTGGAATTCTGGCAGGTCCTGTCCCCACTCCTGCTGTGGCTGGAGTGGGGCATTCGACTTACCATGCTCATCTGGGTGCCCGTGCGTCGGTCTCCGGAATCCGCCCGCAGCTGGCTCCTGCTGATTTTTTTTGAGCCGCTTGCGGGGCTGCTGCTGTATGGGTGTTTTGGACGAGCAGAGCTGCCGCGGATTCGCCGCCGTCGCATCCGACAGCTCAATCAGCGCCTGGCTCCGCTGACCGAGCAGATTCTGAGGCGGCCGGAGATTCATCAGGCGGCGGTCGATGCGGCTGCATTGCCTGCTGCAAAACTGGCGAGCCGTGTAGGTTCGTTGCCGATCCTTGACGGAAATGGCATCGAGCTGATCGCCGAGTATCGCGAATCGCTGGCCCGCCTGGCCGCTGATATCGAGGCGGCCGTGAGCCATGTGCACCTGCTGTATTACATCTTCGCCTGCGATCCGGCAACGGAGCCGATTCTGGATGCTCTGCGGCGCGCGAGAGCGAGGGGTGTGCGGTGTCGAATACTCGTCGATTCCTATGGTTCCCGCAGCCACCTGCCGCAGCTCGCCTCAACACTTCGCGACGCCGACATTGAGGTTCGTGAGGTCTTGCCGACCGGCCTGTTTTCCCGTGCCGGTATTCGTCGCGACCTGCGGAATCACCGCAAGGTGGCCGTTATCGACGGGCGGGTTGGCTATACGGGTTCGCAAAATCTGATTCGTCCCGATTTCCGTCCCGGGGTCCGCTATGAAGAGCTGGTGGTGCGGGTGACAGGACCGGTGGTGCTGGAGCTGCAGTACGTATTCTGCTGTGACTGGCTGCTGGAAACGGAAGAAATGCTGGATGGCCCCGAGCTCTTTCCTGCCCCCCCGATGACCGGTTCGATTGCCGCTCAGGTACTTCCCTCCGGCCCTGCCTGGACGCCGCTCAGCCTGCAGCGGATTGTCGTGCAGCTGATCCATTCCGCACAGCACCGCGTTGTGATCACTACGCCCTACTTCATCCCCGACGAGGCTTTCCTGCAGGCGCTCCAGACCGCCGCCCTGCGAGGAGTGGAGGTGCGACTGATGGTGAGTGAGCGGGAGGAGCAGTTTCTGGTGAGTCAGGCACAGCAATCCTGGTATGAAGAACTGCTGGCCTGCGGCGTGCAGATCCAGCTCTTCCATCGCCATTTCCTGCACGCAAAGCACATCACGATTGATCACGGCATCAGTGTCCTCGGCTCCTGCAACATGGACATTCGTTCGTTTGTGCTGAATGCTGAAATCAGCCTGCTGGTCTATGACTCCGGTTTCACTCGCAGCGTCCAGGAGCTTCAGGCACGCGATCTGCGCAGAAGCCGACCGCTGACAGCGGCAGAATGGCAGCGACGTGGTCGTGTGGTCAGAGCCATTCAGAACCTTTGCAGACTGCTCAGTCCGCTGCTGTGAGACCTGGATCCACAGACGTGTCGGTGTGCTATTCGCTGTCTTCCGGTTCGGCCTGGGGAACCGGGGTCCGCCGTGTGGCTTCGCGGCGAAATACGGCGACAATGTCTTCGATCGGCACAACAAACAGCAGATTGTTTCCCTCGAAATCCACGGGAATGGCATTGCGGGGATGAAACAGCACTTTGTCGTACTTGCGAATCGGGAAATCCTCGCTTCGCTCCACCTGCACGCTCACCTCGACAACTCGGCCGGTGATCGTTGGGATCTCTGAGTTGTCCGGAAGGACAATGCCGCCACGGGTTCGCTGGCGCGCTTCGTCCTTGCGAATGAGCACTCGCATGCCAAGTGGTTCAACGTAGTCCGCCACGGGGACCTCTGGAGCGAAACTGAGCCGGTGTCTGGTGAAATTTCCCGCCTGCCACCGACTGCGGGCGAAAAAGGGAGTTGTCTGATCGATTTTACGCGCTCATCGGTGTGTGTCACCTGAAAGACTGGACGAAATTCCCCTTTCCGTGCCCGATTTTTGCCAGGCGAAACAGGTCTGCCACGAAGATGTCTCTGGAGTTTTTCCGTCTCCAACGGCATGATTACGTCTCCGGGAAACTTCCAGTTCCCGGAGTGCCTCCCGGTCCACCAGCTTTTCCTCGGAAAGCAAGCACGATGATCCGCTCTCTTCTGGCCCTTGGATTCTGCCTCTGCCTGCCGTCGGTTTTGGCCGCTGATGAAAAGAAGCCCGCAAATCGGCCGTCAACCGCCGCGGCCAACGACTCAGCCGAAACTCCGAAGGGGCCCGAATACATCCGTATTCGCCGCGACGAGCGTCGTCTGCCGGTAGCCATGGAAACGCCCGTGATCACGTTTCGCAGCTCAGAACGCTTCAAGGGCGTTACCGTCGATCTGGTCGGCGCCGTCCATCTCGGCGAAGGCGCCTACTACAGAGAACTCAACAATCGATTCCGCAATTACGATATGGTGTTGTTCGAAGCCGTGATGCCGGAAGAAGCCGTGAAGGACGGCGTCCGACCGGGTGGTGGCGGCGCGGGCCGCGCGTCGTTGCCCGATGAGGAAAACTGGGATGACGCCAAAGTGGGCTTTGCCGCCATCTCCGTGCTGCAACTGGGCATGAAGGACGCACTCGGCATGGAATTCCAGCTGGCTGCTGTCGACTACACTCCCAAAAACTTTGTGCATGCCGACATGACCGCGGAAGAATTTGAGGCTTCCATGAAAAAACGCGGCGAAAGCTTTGGCGGCATGCTGCTCTCGGAAATGGGCAAATCCATGTCCGCTACCAAACAACAAAACGCACTCGCCATGAATCTGGACCTGTTCATCTCGGCTCTCTCTTCAGACCGCGTCTACGCTGTCCGCCGCATCGCTGCCAGTCAGCTGGCTCAGGAAGGATCCGGTGAAGCCTTTGCCAGCGCCGATGGCACCTCCACCATCATCACCGAACGCAACCGTCGCTGTCTCGAAATCATGGAACAGCAGATCAAAGCCAAAAAGCCCGCGAAGGTCGCCATCTTCTACGGCGCCGGTCATTTTGCTGATATGGAAAAACGCATGGTGAAAGACTACGGATTCACCCGCTCCGGCGAAGACTGGATCCTGGCCTGGAACCTGCGAAATCCTGATGCGGCAAAAGGGAAATAGCGATGGTTGGTGGTTCGCGGCTGGTTGCAGGGACGATCTGGCTTGACTGCCGCAACTTCTTCTGACGGCGGCGTTGCCGCGATCGGGCAGGGCCCGGGCTGGCGATTGTGAGGGCGAAAACATCCACCGCGGAATCGCTGCTGTCTGTCGACTCTGCGGGACTGCCATTCGCCTGATTTTCAATTTTCTCTGCCTGCGGCGGCAAGGAACTTCTGTGTCTGCCCCTTCCGGAAATGCTGCGTCCTCCCCCAGAGACACGCTCTTTGCCGCACCGCTGCACCGCGTGGCTGACTTCGAATTCGATGAAGATGTTGTCCGCGTCTTTCCCGATATGATCGCCCGTTCTGTCCCGGGGTACTCGTCCATCCTCGCCGTGATCGAGCAGTTGGCAGGCCGCTGCGTACAGCCGGGAACCCATGCGTGGGACCTCGGCTGCTCCCTCGGCGCAGCCACACGACTCATCCGCCGCCGAAGTCCGCTCTCAGCAACCATCCATGCTGTGGACAGTTCGGCTGCCATGATCACCCGCCTGCAAACTCTCATTCGCGACACCTGGGAACCCGGCTGTCCCGTTGAAGTGCATCAGGCCGATATTCGCCAGCTGCCCATTCATTCCGCCTCCTTCGTGGTTCTGAACCTGACCCTGCAGTTCATTCCCCCCTCCGACCGGACCCGGCTGCTCAGCGACATCGCTTCGGGCATGCTGCCAGGCGGCACACTGCTGCTCGCAGAAAAACTCAGTTTCGACGATCCGGCCTCCCAGCAACTGCTCACAGAACTGCACCATGATTTCAAACGGGCCCATGGCTACACAGACCTTGAAATCGCACAGAAGCGCACGTCCATCGAAAATCGCCTGATCCCGGAAACGCTTGATACCCACATCCAGCGACTCCGGCAGGCAGGCTTCCGTTCCGTTGTGCCATGGTTCCAGTGTTTCAATTTCGCGTCGGTGCTGGCCATTCGCTGACCTCAGTTCTGCAACCGCTGCAGGCCCGCCAAATCCCTCAGGATCACTTCCAGATGTCGCAAGTTCTCCGACTCTCTGCGTCCCTGCCCGCCATTCTGCTGCTCGCCTCAGCAGTCCTGATGGCGGCCCCTGGCGACACCGACACAAAACCCGCAGAGGCATCGCAGCAGCCGGACAGGCCGCTGAATGTCGTCTTCATCCTCGCAGACGATCTCGGCTATCGGGAACTTGGCTGCTTCGGACAACAGAAGATCCGCACCCCCCACCTCGACCAACTGGCGGCCCGCGGAATGAAGCTTACTCAGCACTACAGCGGGAACGCCGTCTGTGCACCGTCGCGCTGTGTGCTGATGACCGGCAAGCATCCCGGACACGCATGGATTCGCAATAACAGTGAAGCCCAGCCGGAGGGCCAGCTGCCGATCCCAGCTGCCGAAGTGACTCTCGCCGAAGTGCTCAAATCCCTTGGCTATGTCACCGGAGCGTTCGGCAAATGGGGACTTGGAGGCCCCGGAACGGAAGGCGATCCCAACAATCAGGGCTTCGCTGAATTCTTCGGCTACAACTGCCAGAGACACGCTCACAGCTATTACCCGGATTACCTCTGGAAGAATTCAACTCGCATCCCGCTTGAAAACCGCCCCCCAGTCCCCGGCCACGCGAAACTGGCCCCCGGTGCAGACCCCGCCAGCCCGGACAGTTACAGGCCCTTTCAGGGAACCGACTATGCTCCGGATCGCATTCGTGATGCAGCACTCAGCTTTATTCGCGAACATCAGCAGCAACCCTTCTTTCTCTACTATCCCTCCACGCTTCCTCATGTCGCCCTGCATATTCCTGACGCCGAGCTGAAACCCTACCACGCACTTGGCTGGAACGATCCCCCGTTTACGGCAGCTCGCGGCGGCTACACTCCACACTTCACACCCCGCGCCGCTTACGCCGCCATGATCAGTCGGCTCGACAGGGATGTCGGCGCCCTCATGGCCGAACTGGATCGGCTCGGACTCAGCAGTCGGACCCTTGTGATCTTCAGCGCCGACAATGGCACCACACACCTGCAGGAAGAAGTGGATGTGCCGTTCTTCAACAGTGTTGGAGACCTGCGGGGCCTGAAGGGATCGCTGTACGAAGGAGGTGTGCGAGTGCCCACGATCGTGAAGCTGCCGGGCGTCGTTCCGGAAGGCAGCGAAAGCAGTTTCGTGAGCGGTTTTGAAGACTGGCTGCCGACCATCGCGGACCTGTGTGGCGTGGCACCGGCGCAGCTTCCGGAAGTTGACGGCATCAGTCTGGTTCCCACACTGCGCGGCCGCAGCCAGCCGGAACGCCGGTATCTGTATCGCGAGTTTCCCGGGTACGGCGGGCAGCAGAGCATGCGTCGGGGCGACTGGAAACTCGTCCGCCAGCAACTCGCAAAACCCCGCACCGCCACCACCGAACTTTATAACCTCCGCGAAGACCCCAGCGAAACCACCGACGTGGCCGCCAAACATCCGCAACTCGTTGAACAGCTCAGCCAGCTGATCCAGCAGGAACGCACACCCTCCCTGCTCTTCCCACTGAAGCCCCTGGACCCCACCCGGTAACATCGCCCCCAGGGAATTCCGCAATCTGCCCCTCCGATCGCCCGCAAAGGTGCCATGCACCTTGACAATGAATTCCCTGTGTTTATACTCGTGCGGACGCTTTTTGAAAGGTCTGTTATGCCACGCGTGAATCGCCGGGAAATCTTTTCCGAAACTGATGTCCAGGTGTTCCACACCATCAGCCGCTGCGTACGCCGCAATCATTTGTGCGGACGCGATCGCAGGTCGGGACGCGATTACTCACACCGCCGCGATTGGATCCGCAGCCGCCTCGAAGAACTGGCCGGCATTTTCGCCATCGAAACGCTCGGCTATGCACTCATGGC
>JBEIEK010000231.1:0-9875 GCA_040382995.1 Planctomycetaceae bacterium | reverse complement strand
TGCTTGCCAGCCGGATGGTTGGCGTGCGCGGGGCGGCAGGAGGACTGATTCTGCTGGTTTTGGTGGAACCGGAGTTTCGTTTTTTGGGTACGGCAGCGTCGCCGCGAATTGTCGAATGCTTCTGCATGCTGCTGGTATTTGGCTGCTTCGAACTGGGCCGAATATGGCTGGGAAGGATCACGGCCAGTGGCAGAGATTTTCCGACGCTGACGTGGTTGGCTGGATGCCTTGTATTTGGTGGCGTGCTGACGCTGCTGGAGTTGTGTTCATCCAGGGGCTGGCTGGCCCTCGCTGCTCTTCTGCCGGCCGTTGTGCTGCTCGCGGTTATGCCGGACGTCGGTGCGAAGACTGGAGGTACCTGGGGGCGTGCAGCAGTGCCTGCGGCTGCTGTTCCTGCCGGACTGGTGCTTGCGGCAGGATTCAGCTGGATGATTTCGGAAGGGGTGGATCGCCAGATTCAGAACTATCTGCCTGCGTCACTGATGATCACCACCGATGCAGATGCGGTGTTGACTGGCGTGGAATCCGGGACAGAAGGCTCAGGACGCAGCGTTTCTGTCTGGCGAGATGATTATTTCCCGCTGATTCCGAAATCTGATCGCGAGGAATTCGTCGGTCGGAAACTGTTGCAGGAGAAGGTTGCTGCGGGATCGGCTTTGTTTGGCACAATGCTCCGCAAAGCCATGATCTATGCGAGGAGTGACGGGTCTTTCGATGCCGATCCGAACCAGGTTGTGCTGCCGTATCCTGTATTCAGGGCAGTTCTGAACTATGGCCTTTCAAGCTGGGTTGTGCTGCTGGTGCTGATGCGGCTCTGGAACCCCGAGCGTCGTGGGTGCTCCCGCGCCGAGGCATTTCCGATTTGTTTTGTTGTGAGTGTCCTTGCAAAAATGCTGCTGATGAGCGAGGCGAAGCCTGAAGATTCCCTGATCTGGCTGCTGCCGATGTGCTGGAGCGCAGGAGCGGTGCTGTGGTCCCGTCCGCTCTCCGGCGGCACCCAGAGTTGGTTCACGGGGCTGCCATATCAAATTTTGCCCGGGGGAGTGTTGCTGTCGGCTGTCATTCTGCTGCATGCAGCGCTGGGGATGGTTGTGGATCGCAGCGGGCGAACTTTTGCCCGCCTCGCGCGCGTGCAGACGGATGGAGTTGCTCCTGCGATTGAATCCGCAACGGACATCACTCGTGTGTCGTTCACCGTGCGATTTCCGGGCTGGCTGAGAACACTCAAGGCCGGTGACCGTGTTTCGGATGAGGTGCGTGTGCTTTGTGAGCGAAGCGACATGCCATCGCTGAAATTCTTCCTCAGCGCCGCACATCGTCAGTCTCGAATCACGAAGCTGGACTGGGTAACAGTTCCGGTGAACTATCGGATCTACATCGACGATTTGCTCTGGAAATCCGGTCCGATCAGCGAGCTGGAGCGACCGCAGTTCTGCAGTGTGGACTCGAGTTTCTGGACGAGTCCGGGTGGCGCGGCAGGCAACGCTGTCTTTGTGAAACTGGAGCTTGTATGCACGGCTGACACAAGGCTTGACACCGCCGCGGTTCGACCAGCCGTTTCAATCGAATACCCGTGGCCGGGAACGTCTGCTCAATAGATCTCGACACCTGCAGCTTGCAACGCTCTCAAAATTACCCCATCACCCCTCCGGCTTTGTCGCTCGCTGTCCAACCGCTACAATGCACAGACACGGGCAGTGTTCGATGACAGAGCTGTTCATCTGCCCGACCATGAACTTCAGCGCGGAGTGTGTAATGCGGTTGGTTGCATTTCTGGCCTTAGCCGGTTCGGTCCTGTTCTCTTCCGCTGCGGCTGATGAGGGGATGTGGTTGTTCAACGACCTGCCACGACAGCTGCTGCAGCAGAAGTATGGTTTCGCCGCGCCGCAGGAATGGACCGATCACCTGATGAAGTCCAGCGTGCGTTTCAACGTTGGTGGCTCTGGCTCCTTTATCTCCTCCACGGGGCTGGTACTGACAAACCACCATGTCGGTTCAGATACGCTTGGCAAACTCTCCACCGCAGAACGCAATATCCTTGAGCGGGGATATCTGGCCGCAGACTTGTCGCAGGAGCTGAAAGCGCCGGATCTTGAGCTCAATCAGCTGTTGCAGATTCGTGATGTTACGGCGGAAGTGCAGGCTGCCGTGACTTCAGAAATGACACCGGAGCAGGCTTTGGGGGCACGGCGGGCCGTGATCGCCCGAATCGAGAAAGCAGCGCAGGATGCAACCGGACTCAAATGCACCGTGACCACGCTTTACGGAGGTGGTCGCTATCACCTTTACCACTACAAGAAGTACACGGATGTCAGGCTGGTCTGGGCGCCGGAAACAGCAATTGCGTTTTTTGGCGGGGATGCGGACAACTTTGAATACCCCCGGTATTGTCTGGATGCCTGCATCTTCAGGGTTTATGAGAATGACAAGCCTGCAAAAACTGAGCATTTTCTGAAGTGGTCGGCCGATGGTCCTGCGGAAGGCGAAGTGGTTTTTGTGTCAGGGCATCCCGGTCGCACCAGTCGTTCCCTTACGGTGGATGCGCTGCGTTACCAGCGGGATGTGGCTCAGCCTGCTGCACTCACAGGACTCAGACGCCAGGAAATCGTGTTTCAGCAGTACTCGCTCCGCGGTCGCGAAAATGCCCGTCGAGCTCGCGAGCTGCTCTTCAGTGTCCAAAACTCCCGAAAAGCTCGCCTCGGCATGCTGGCCGGGCTCCAGGACCCCGATGTCATGGCAGGGAAAGCGACTGCCGAAAAGCAGCTGCTGCAACAACTCAGCGCCGACGCCAAACTCCAGCCACTTGCTGATGCCTGGGTCGCCATCTCCAAAACCACGGCTCGCCGTCGTGAAATCCAGAACGGTGGCGTACCGCTGAATTCCCGACTGTTCAGTATCGCACTGCAGCTCGTTCAGATGGCTGAAGAAGATCAAAAGCCGTCTGAGCAGCGCTTGCCGGAGTTTGCAGATGCTGGTCGCGAGTCATTTCTGCAACAACTTTACTCCCCCGCCCCAATCTATGCTGACCTCGAACAGGTCATTCTCGCAGATTCCATCTCCAGAACGCTCGAAGCCCGTGGCTTCGACGATCCACTCTGTCAGCAGATTCTCGCCGGCAAAGCTCCAGCTGACCGCGCTGCAGAGCTGATCAGCGGAACCGCCCTCGCAGATGTTGCTGCCCGCAGATCGCTTGGAGATTCCGGCATCCGGGGCATTGAATCCAGCAAAGACCCCCTGATTCAACTTGCTCGTGACGTGCTCCCCGAACTCCGCAAAATCCGAGCTGTGACGGATGAACTTGATGAGCAGGAGCGGCAGGCCTACGCGAAGATCGCTGAGGCTCGCTTTGCGGTGCTCGGCACAACCGTCTATCCCGATGCCACTTTCACCCTCCGGCTGGCCTTCGGGCCTGTGCTCAGTTACCAGCAGGGCTCAGACACCATTCCAGCCATGACCACTCTGGGGGAAGCCTTCCAGCATGAACAGGCACACACTGGCCAGTCTGACTATGTGCTGCCCGAATCCTGGAAACTCGCCCGCGAAAAACTCAATCCAAAAACCCCGTTTAATTTTGTCAGCACGGCCGACATCATCGGCGGTAACTCCGGCAGCCCCGTAGTCAATCGCGCTGGTGAACTCGTCGGGCTGATCTTCGACGGTAACATTCAGTCGCTGTCCGGCAACTACGTGTATACCGATCGTCAAAGCCGATCGGTATCGGTGCATTCAAGTGCCCTTCGAGAAGCTTTGGAAGTTGTCTACGGGGCAACGTCGCTGGTGAAGGAGCTTGGTCGCTGAGCGGCGAAATCCTGACTTCAAAGTTTCACGGTATTCAGTCAACAGGGCGACATCATGATTCAGAATGTGCTGGAGTTTCTTCGCGGGCGACAGTCCACAGCACTCGCAGAACTCTGCGAATTTCTGCGGATTCCCAGTGTCAGCGCAGACAGTGCGTTTGCCCCGCAAATGCAGCACTGCGCCACCTGGGTCCGCCAGGCGCTCGAGACCGCCGGACTCGAATCCAAAATCTATCCAACGGCAGGGCACCCCATTGTCTATGGCCAGCGGCTGCGGGATCCATCACTGCCCACAGTGCTGATCTACGGGCACTATGACGTGCAGCCACCCGACCCACTGAATCTCTGGACAACCCCCGCCTTTGAACCGTCAATTCGTCAGGGAAGGCTTTATGCCCGAGGAGCCACCGATGATAAGGGGCAACTGTTTACGCATATCAAGTCACTCGAAGCGTGGGTGCACACAACAGGCGAACTGCCGCTCAATGTCAAAGTCCTGATTGAGGGTGAGGAAGAATGCGGGGGGCTGCACCTCGAACAGTTCCTGCAAAGTCACCAGGATCTGCTCAGGGCTGATGTCGCTGTGATCAGCGACACCAGTCAGTACGGCGATGGAATTCCGGCGATCACCTGTGGTTTGAGAGGAATTGTGGCTGCGGAAGTGAGGCTCCGCGGACCCGGCAAGGACCTGCACAGTGGCATCTACGGCGGAAGCATTGCCAATCCGGTGAATGCACTGGCACGTATGTGCGGTGCTCTGGTGGGACCGGATGGACGCGTTCAGATCCCCGGTTTCTACGACGATGTTCAGGACCTCTCAGTCGCCGAGCGGAATGGGTATGCCGAACTGCCATTCTCAGAAGCCGACTTTCTGCGGGAAGTAGGCAGCAGCGCTGTTTTCGGTGAAGCCGGCTGGTCCACATTAGAGCGTCGCACCGCTCGCCCCACCTGCGATATCAACGGCATTGTCGGTGGCTACTCCGGTGAGGGGCCCAAAACAATCATTCCCTCAAAGGCACTTGCGAAAATTACCTGTCGACTTGTTCCTGACATGAACCCCGGCCGCGTGCTCGATTCGCTCGAAGCCTTTCTGCGATCGCTCTGCCCGCCGGGAATCGAGTTTGAGTTTCATCGATTTCATGGCTGCGAGGCCTTTGTATTCGACCCAACCAGTGACTGGCTGGCGGCCGCCAAACGGGCTATTCAGGCCGCTTTTGGGCAACCCCCTGTGCTGTTCCGAGAGGGAGGCTCGATACCGGTCGTGCTCAGCTTCAAACAAATCCTCGGACTCGATACCCTCCTGCTCGGATGGGGCCGAAATTCCGACAACCTTCACAGTCCGGATGAGCATATTCATCTGGAAGACTTTCATCGTGGTACTCTTGCAAGCGCCTGCCTGTGGGAAGAGCTCGCCAAAGTGAAAAGTCGCTGAAGCATTGGTCGCACCTGTATCCAAATTTCTGACTGAAACTTGCACATGAACTGCCCAGCCGAGAGGGCCGGGCGGCGTGAGGAGATTATCAATGCTGGATCTGCAGTTCATCTGCGATCATCGGGACGAAGTTGTCGAAAACTGCCGCAAACGCGGCGTGCAGGCGGATGTCGATGCCGTGCTGCGACTGCGGCAGGAACGCAATGAACTGATCGCACGCGGCGATGAACTCCGGCGGCAGCAGAAAGACGTTTCCGCGCAGATTCCCAAAGCATCTGCCAGTGACCGACCGGGGCTGGTGGAGCAGGGCAGGGTGCTTCGGGATCAGGTGGCGACGGCCGATGAGCAACTGCGGGGGGTGGAACTGCGGCTCCGCGACGAACAGGCGCGGATCCCAAACATGACACACCCCGATGCTCCCGTTGGTGGCGAAGCAGATGCCAGAGAACTCCGCGTCGTGGGACCAAAACCGGTCTTCTCGTTCCGCCCGAAGGATCACGTGGAGATTGCGGCCCACCTTGATCTGATCGACTTCGAAGCAGGTGCCCGAGTCGCTGGGTCTGGTTTCTATTTCCTCAAAAATGATGGCGTCATGCTCGAAATGGCCCTTGTGCAGTTCGCGCTGTCAAAACTCCGCAGGGAAGGCTTCACACTCTTCACCACACCCGACCTCGCCCGCGATTCCGTGCTCGAGGGCATCGGCTTCAGCCCCCGCGGAAACGAAACTCAGATTTATTCCATCGCCGAAACCGATCTGAGCCTCGTTGCCACCGCCGAAATTACCCTTGGCGGCATCCAAAAAGATCAAACCCTCGACATCAGCTCGCTGCCACTCAAATATGCCGGCCTTTCTCATTGCTTCCGAACCGAAGCGGGGGCCGCCGGCCGAGCAACTCGCGGAATCTACCGCGTGCATCAGTTCACCAAAGTGGAAATGTTCGGCTATGCCGGTCCCGACAACGCTGCCAGCGATGCACTGCATCTGGAAATCCTGAGGATTGAAGAGGAAATCTTTCAGGCTCTCGGCATTCACTACCGGGTCATCGATACCGCGTCCGGAGATCTCGGAGGACCGGCATATCGAAAGTTCGACATCGAAGCATGGATGCCCGGGCGCGGTGACGGCGGCGAATACGGCGAAGTCACAAGCGCCTCCAACTGCACCGACTACCAGGCCCGCAGGCTCAACATACGCTGCAAGAGTCCGGACAGGAAAGGAACCCAGTTCGCGCATACTCTCAACGGCACCGCCATATCCTGCGCCCGTGCGATTATTGCTGTCCTCGAAAACTATCAGCAGGAAGACGGCAGCGTCATTGTTCCGGAGGTCTTGCGACCATGGGTCGGCAGGGATCGACTGACGAAGGGCTGAAATCCCGGCGACGCATGCTCAAGGTGGCCGTGGCCACAGCAACTCTGGAGGTCGCTCAGGCCACGCAGATGAGTCGCGTGGCCTCCATCGCCGAAGAGTGCTCAACCGGCCATGGCGAAGATTGGATCTGGCTCGGAAACCGGTTCCTCCGAGTCGGACTTCTGCAGTCTGCCGGAGGGGCGATCGGCTGGCTCGGAACGCCTGCGTCAGCCCAAAACCTGATCAACAATTTTGATCGTGGCCGACTCGTGCAGCAGTCGTGGTACGGTCGTGAAGATGGCTCTGACTGGAACGGTCGACCCTGGCGCTGGAACCCCGTGCAGGGCGGAGACTGGAAGGGAAAGCCCGCGAAAATCAACGCACGGCGGGTGTCCGAATCGACCGCGTTCGTCAAAACGCAGCCAGTGCACTGGGCCGCAGGCAACCCGATTGTTGATGCCGTCATGGAACAAACACTGCGGCTCAGTGAAGATATTCTGGAAATTCGCTTTTGTTTTCAGTATCTGGGGGTTGAGTCGCATCCGCCACGACACCAGGAGTTGCCGGCTGTGTTCGCAGACCCTCGCCTGCGGAATCTGGTACTCGCGGAAGGCACACCGGCATGGACCGGCACGAAACTCAGCCGTACACAGCCAGGCTGGCCGAATGAATACCGGAATCTCGTGGAACCCTGGGCTGCCTGGGTGGATGATTCGGATTGGGGACTGGGCTGCTGCGTTCCCCATATTCGACAGCTCACCTGCTACCGCTTCGGCACTTCCGAGACCGCTCCAGACGCCTGTTCCTACTTTGCTCCCATCGAAACACTCGCCGTAGTACCCGGTTTTGAATTCGCGTGGGATGTCTGGCTGACGATTGGGACGGCGGACGAAATCCGCAGGCGCTTTCGACACCGTCTCGGCAGGTGACTGCTACCGGGATCCTGTGTCGTCTTCCAGTTCCGGAATCGGGTCCTTCGTACCAACCGGCATCCCTTCCCAGTTCACGGCCCCTGTCACCGGATCGAACAGCAAAATCCTCTGAGCACTGCCCGGGACGGCGGGACGGCTCGATTTCGGCAGCTGCTCGCGATGTCGCGCAAGTATTGACCCGTAGGCGGGGTCCGGGGCGAGATTGGTCCATTCACGCGGGTCATTCTGCATGTCATAGAGCTCCTCGGAACCGTCCGCATAGCGAATGTATCTCCAGTCTCGAGTTCTCACGCTGTGATTGCCCTGATTATGGGTGGTGATGGCAGGCCAAATCCGAGCGGCACTGCAGTTCTGCAGCTGAGGAACGAGGCTGTGCCCCTCCTGCTCGTCCGGTGGTGCCAGTTGGCAAAGCTCGGCAAGCGTCGGGTAGATGTCGAGAAGTTCGGCGGGCTCAACACAGCGCGCGTTCTCACTGATGCCAGGACCAGCGAAGATCAGTGGCACCCGTGTCGAGCGTTCCCAGAGGGAGTTCTTTCCGGTGATGAGCTTCTCTCCAAGGTGCCAGCCGTGGTCGGACCAGAGCACCACCACGGTGTTGTTGGCCCACGGGCTGGCGTCGAGCGCTTCAAGGATCCGTCCAATCTGAGCGTCCACGAAAGCTGTGCTCGCGAGGTAACTGCGAACAAGGTTCTTCCACTGGTCCTGCTCCTGAAGAAACCTGAGCCTCGGCTCAGGCAGCTTCCAGTGCAAATACCAGCTGAATCGCGGAGTGTCCCTGCGATCCTCGTAGTTAACCGCAGGAAGCAGGAGTTCCGACTCTGGAAACATCTCATACCACTTTGGACTCACATAACACGGGACGTGCGGCAGGAAAAATCCAGTGCAGATGAAAAACGGCTTGTCATGAGGTTGCCTGAGGTGTTCGATCGTCCAGTCGGCCAGCCTCCAGTCGCCCTTCTGGGTGTCGTCATGAGGAAAGGATCCCCAGTCGACAAGGGGATGCCCTGAAGGTGACTTGACGAGCGTCTGTGGAGGCCGTGGACCAATCTCGGAAGGCGGACCGACAATCTCAAACTCTGCGTCGCCTCGGCGACGCCCTTGCGAGCCATGAAAGATCTTCCCTGCCATCCGTGTTGAATAGCCATGTCGCCCGAAATACTGCGGCAGCGTAACCGCATCCCGCAGAACGGCCGTTTCCCGCGGCGCGGGAAGCAAGCCGTAGATGCCCGTCGATGAAGGCCGCCGACCTGTGAGCAGACTGGTTCTGGACGGGTTGCACAGCGGTGCCTGGCAGTGAGCGTTGAGGAACACTGTTCCGCGGGAAGCAAGCCGATCAATGTTTGGCGTCTGCGCGAGTGGGTGCCCGCCGAGGCAGCCAATCCAGTCATTCTGGTCATCAATTGCGATCATCAGCACGTTCGGGTGAACCGTCCCCAGCTGCGGCGTGTCGATACCGGCAGCGGCAAGGGGGAGCAATTGGAAAACGAATGCCAGCGCGCGATAGACAACCATTGCTTGCTCAATATTCTGCGAACGGGGAAGAAAGCCAACCAGAGCGCGGTTCATGCTAACGCTCGTGTCAGAAAACACTACCCTCCGGCCGCTGCAACGGATGGCCAAAAGCTCAATCCGAGAAAACAAATGAAAAACGAAAGAGGGGCTCAACAAAACTCCAGGGAACCACGATAATCAGGGGGCCGAAGTTGGACGTATCGAACAAAAGCCGAAACGGGGGAAACCCGGTGACGGTATTCTGAGAAAAACCCAAAAACAGGCATCGAGGTACTGGACATACGTGGCTCTGGCTGCGACAATGTCCGCCCCCGAATTCGGAAACAGTCTTCGGGGCGTATAGCTCAGATGGTTAGAGCGCAGCTCTGATAAAGCTGAGGTCCGTGGTTCGAGTCCACGTACGCCCACTGGACACTGCCTGTCGATCTCTGGTCTTGGCCAGGTGTTGAAGGGTGGTGCAATCGAATTGAGGGGGGACGTAGCTCAACTGGGAGAGCGCTGCCCTTGCAAGGCAGAGGTTGTCGGTTCGATCCCGATCGTCTCCAATTTTCAGTTTCCTTCGGAAGCCGAAAGAGTGGTGAAGAAAAAATAAAATTCTTCACCGAGGGGTTGACAGCAAGTTTCTGACTCGCTAAACTTCCCCGCTCGCAAGTTGTTAGTGAATAACAAGTTGCGACGAAAAAGCTGAATGATCTTTGACAATTCAATGAAGTCTAAGTGGCATCTGTAACGTTTCCGAGCGAGCGTTGCGAGCGAAAGCAAGCAGCGTTCAAAATCGTGAATGTACTGGCAATTGATCAATGTGGCCAGATACATAAGGGCGTGTGGGGGATGTCTTGGCGCCAGAAGGC
>JBEIEK010000230.1:0-9882 GCA_040382995.1 Planctomycetaceae bacterium | reverse complement strand
GATCAACCGGGTCCGGCAGATGCCATGTCTGGCAGCGTTCCACCATCCGCACGTATTCGGCCGGGTAATAGTAGCCACCGTCCGATCCCGTGGCCTTCAGTGAACGGCGACCGGCAGCGCCCCAGAGATTGGGGTGGCCAACATCGTGATCATCGGGACTGGCCACCACTGGACGATCCCGCAACAGCTCACGAAACTGCCTGCCCCACTCCAGCCAGCCAAATGTGTGCTGCGTGTGGTGATAGCTCTGGTCACCGGCGAAAAACAGCAGATCCGGATCCTGGCGTCTGAGATTTTCGACGATAGTTTCGCGAGGCTCGGGAGTGCGGCTGGAGTTGCAGGACATCACGGCCACGACAACCTCCGGCTTGTCCAGCGGGTCCCGTCGAATGCGGCCCGTGAATTCAGACAGGTCCCCCAGCCGCAGGCGATAGTTTACACCCCGCGAATGGTCCCAGTTTGTCACTCTGAAATGCGCCGTCCAGCCCGGATACACAACCGGCTGCTCGGCAACTTTCTGCCAGTTCCCGTTTGCATCCGCAAATTCCAGCTGCACCGTCCGCGGTTCGTCAGGTTTCAGCGGATACAGCTGAGCGGTCAGCTTGAGGATCCCGGCGTCGTGAGTATAGAGGGCGAAGGCCAGCACCTCATTGCGGGGCACAAGCAGTCGCGGGGGAACAAGAACGCCCTTCTTCTTCTGCGGCCCGCGTTCCGCAGGCGCCGGCTGCCACCATTCTCCCGTGGCATCCCCGTCCAGACGCGGCCACTGGTCACCAAACGGCGCGGCAGGTTCCTGGGGCATCTGGAGTGCAAGGAGCAGGCTGAACAGCAGGCAGCACATATGGCAGACGTCCTGATGAGCTGTGAAATTCGAGGGACAACGGTTGACCGCAGCACGCTGTACGATGACAGGAACCGAAGTTGGGGGCAACCGAAGCCGCCCGGAACGCGTTCTCCAGCGTCGCGTTTCGCTCCGCCGAAACGCACACCAAACTGATTCACTGAGCGAAACGAGACTCTGGCAGAAGTCGCGTTGTTTCGCCATCCGAGCCCAACCCTTGCCTGCAACCCGCTTGACAAAACTGTGTGTTCGCTGCATCGTCCGCAGTTGCTTCCCCGCCTCACCCTTCCCCCCATGCTCACCTCTGTTCCCCCGGGATCCGCAATGACCGCTGACGTTCGCCCCCGCATATCCGAAGACTGGCTGGCAATACTCATCGGAGGGCTGCTCGTTCTGGGATCCATCGCTGCTGTTCTTGCCAATGGTCAGGGCGAGAAGCCCAAAGGCGACAGCAAACCCTCAGCCTGGTCAAATCCGCTCAAGCCATACCTTGGAGTCCCGGGCAAGTGGACGGACAGCCCTCTGGAAGGCCTTCAATCACCAAAGGCACTTGCCGGAGCACTCTGCATTACCATGGTCATGTTTGGTCTGGGGATCACCTTCAGTGGCGGATGTCTGCAGCGATTCCTGCCGGGGTTTCTGACTGTGTTTCTGCTGGGTACAGTGGCCTATGTCATGGCGGAACAGACCACCATCCGCAATGCAGGTCTTGAATACGCCCTGTGGGCACTCCTGCTGGGACTGATCATCAGCAACACCGGCAGCGTTCCGCAATTTCTGAAACCTGCCATTCGCACTGAACTCTACATCAAGGCCGGACTGGTCCTGCTGGGAAGCGAAGTGCTGCTGAGCCAACTACTGGCACTGGGACTGCCCGGGATCTGCATTTCCTGGTTCGTCACCCCGGTTGTGCTCATCACGACATTCTGGTTTGGCCAACGCGTGCTGAAGATTGAGTCGGCGTCGCTGAACATGGTGATTTCCGCTGATATGTCAGTGTGCGGCGTCTCGGCTGCCATCGCGACGGCCGCAGCCTGTCGCGCGAAAAAGGAAGAACTGTCAACGGCGGTTGGGATTTCGCTGGCATTCACCGTCGTGATGATGTTTGTCATGCCCTACCTCATTCGTTTTCTGGATCTTGACCCGGTGATTGCCGGAGCATGGATCGGGGGCACGATTGATTCGACAGGTGCCGTTGGTGTTGCCGGAGAGATGATCGGAAAAACCGCCGGCAAAGTCGCGGTAACCGTCAAGATGATTCAGAACATGCTGATTGGTGTCGTGGCTTTCGGCGTTGCTGTGTACTGGGTGTCCAGAGTGGAGCGCACCGAAGGGCCGCAGGTGAAGCCGGACGCCGGAGAAATCTGGCGGCGTTTTCCGAAGTTCATTCTGGGCTTCGTCGGGGCCTCCCTGCTGATTTCATTTCTGCATACCCAACTGCCCCATGGCGATGACTTCTTCAAGGCGGTTGTCGATGGCAGTGCAAAGACGCTGCGAAACTGGTGTTTCTGCCTGGCATTCGTCAGCATTGGGCTGGAGACAAACTTTCGTTCGCTGGCGCATTTCTTCCACGGCGGCAAGGCGGTCACACTGTACGTGGTCGGACAGGCCCTGAATCTGCTGTTGAGCCTGGCGATGAGCTGGTTTGTGTTTCGAGTTGTCTTTCCGGACGCCGCAAAGGTGCTGCTTGAAAAATAAACCGTCCGGGCGGGCATGGTTCCCGCTGCTGCTTTGCCTGGGTTCGCTGCTGGCAATCTGGCTGGTGCTGCTGCCGTGGATCTCCAACCACCCTGCAGCGCTACAGTGGTCGGCGTTTCTGGATTCACGCGGAGTTAATCCGAACGCGAAGTTCTTTACCGATCAGCAGGCTGGATTTGTGAACTCACGCAGGGTCATGCAGCAGGCTCGCGAAAATCCACGGGCGTTCTGGCAACCTGGACGGGGCCTTCGGGACGTTCCCACAACACGGTAACCACGCCCGCCTGATGCCGTGCAGGGGTTCAGCACCACGAATGACACGAATGACACGAATAGTCGCAGCACTTGTCTTTTGAAATCAGCTGGGCGTCAGCACCTGCTCTGATTCGTGTGCATTCGTGTAAATTCGTGGTCCAAGTCCAGCAACGCCGTGCAGGGGTTCAAAACCCCGAATGACACGAATGACACGAATAATCACAGCACTTGTCTTTTGAAATCAGCTGGAGTCAGCACCTGCTCTGATTCGTGTGCATTCGTGCAAATTCGTGGTCCAACGTCCAGCAACGCCGTGCAGGGGTTCAGCACCACGAATGCACACGAATGACACGAATAGTCGCAGCACTTGTCTTTTGAAATCAGCTGGGCGTCAGCCATGCCCTGCGATACCAATTGCAGCCAGCCCCGCTATCATCGTCGCATCTGCATCCTTCACTTCCCTCGAGATCCTCCCATGCGCGTTCACCTGCTTCGATGTCTGCTTCTGGTGCTGGCAACCACGCTCCCTCTGGCCGCTGACGACTGGCCTCAGTGGGGCGGTCCCGAACGTGACTGCGTGTGGCGGGAGACCGGGATTGTGAAAAAGTTCTCCACAACAGAGCTGCTCCCGCGAGTCTGGTCGGCCCCCATCGCCGAAGGCTATTCCGGTCCCGCGGTGGCCAACGGCCGCGTCTATGTCACCGACCGCGTGCCCGCTGAAGGCCTTGAACGCGTCCTTTGCTTCGACGCCGAAACCGGTAAAGAACTCTGGAAATACTCACACCCCGTTCGCTACACCGTCAGCTACCCGGCCGGTCCGCGAACAACACCCGTGATTCACGATGGCCTGTGCTACACCATCGGCGCCGAGGGACACATGTTCTGCTTCGATGCCAGCAGCGGAGACATTCGCTGGTCCAGCGAATTCCCCAAAGACTTCGGCACCAAACTTCCCACGTGGGGCATGGCCGCTTCACCACTCGTCGACGGCGACAAACTCATCACCCTCGTCGGCGGCAGCGAAAATGGACTCGTTATCTGCTTTGACCGCCGCACCGGAAAGGAAATCTGGCGCTCTCTGACCGATGCTCAGGTCGGCTACTGCCCACCCGTCATCTTCGAATTTGGTGGCCGCCGTCAGCTGATTATCTGGCACCCCTCCGCCGTCTCATCGCTCGATCCGGAAACCGGCAAAGTCATCTGGGAACATCCCTGGGACATCAAATACGGACTTACCGTACCCACCCCCCGCAAGCTCGAAGACCGACTGTTCCTGACTGCCTTCTACGATGGACCGCTCATGCTGAAAGTCTCCGCCGATTCGGCTTCCGTTGTCTGGAAGGGCCGCAGCAGCAGCGAAATCGAAACCGACGGTCTGCATTCCATCATGCCCACACCCATCGTCAACTCAGACTTCATCTTCGGCGTCTGCAGCTATGGTCAGCTTCGCTGCCTGAACACCAGCGACGGCAGTCGTCGCTGGGAGACGCTGCAGGCCACAGGCAGCGGCCGCTGGTGGAACGCGTTTCTGATCCCCAACGGCGACCGCATCTTTCTGCACAACGAACAGGGCGACCTGATCATCGCTCAGCTGACAGGTGACGGCTACAACGAAATCAGCCGCGCAAAGCTGCTGGAACCCACTCGCCCGGTGCAGCGCCGCATGACCATCTGGTCCCATCCGGCGTTCGCCATGAAGAGTGTCTTCGCAAGGAATGATCGGGAACTGGTGCGAGTCAACCTGGCAGAATAAAGCAGTCTACGCGATCACTTCCTGCACCACTCGGCCATGCACGTCCGTCAGCCGGAAATCGCGTCCGGAATAGCGGAACGTCAGCTTCTCGTGGTCAATGCCCATCAGATGCAGCATGGTCGCGTGCAGGTCGTGCACGTGGACCTTGTTTTCCACCGCCGCAAACCCGAATTCGTCGGTCGCTCCAAAGGCCATCCCGCCACGCACTCCGCCGCCTGCCAGCCAGACGCTGAAGCCGTGGTTGTTGTGGTCCCGACCCTTTGCCCCTTCAGAAACCGGCGTGCGGCCGAATTCACCACCCCACAACACCAGCGTGTCCTCCAGCAGTCCTCGTTCCTTCAGATCCGCCAGCAGCGCCGCAATCGGCTGATCGACGGCACGAGCCTTGTCGGCGTGGCTGGCGATGTTTTCGTGATCATCCCAGGGCTGACCATTGCCGTAGAACACCTGCACCATGCGGACGCCGCGTTCCACAAGCCGTCGGGCCGCCAGACAGCCATTCGCAAATTCGCCGGTCCCGTAGGCGTCTCGTGTGGATTTGGATTCTCTTGAGAGATCGAAGACTTCCTGAGCTTCCGTCTGCATGCGAAACGCCATTTCCAGCGACTGAATGCGGGCCTCCAGCGGGTTATCGCCACTGCGCTGCTGCAGATGCAGTTCGTTCATCCGCTTCAGCAGATCCAGCTGCTCACGCTGCGCGGACCGCGAAACACTGCCGTTGTTGATGTCCCGGATCACCGTCTGAGGATTCATTTGGGAGTTGTTGATCTGCGCTCCCTGGTAGATGCCCGGCAGAAACCGATTGCCCCAGAGCGCCGGACCAACCACAGGCTTGCCGGGACACAGCACCACAAAGCCGGGCAGGTTCTGGTTGTCCGTGCCCAGACCATACAGCAGCCATGAGCCCATCGAGGGACGTGTGGGCTGTGTTTCTCCGCTGGTCATCATCAGCAGTGAAGGTTCATGGTTGGGAATGTTGGTGTGCATCGAACGGATCACGCAGAGATCATCCGCGTGTTCGCCCAGTCGCGGGAAGATCTCGCTGATTTCCAGCCCTGACTGTCCGCGGCGATGGAAACGAAATGGCGACTGCAGCAGTCCTCCGGTGCGACGTTCTGTCTTCAGGTCCGCACCCGGCGGACGCTGGCCGTTGTACTTTTCCAGCGCCGGTTTGGGGTCGAAGGTATCCACCTGCGACGGTCCGCCATTCATGAACAGATGAATAACGCGTTTGGCCCGTGCGGGAAACATCGGGGCCCTTGGTGAGAGCGGTCCGGGGGCGGGGACCGCAGCGCCAGCCTTCGCGGTGTCTGCGAGCAGTTCGCTGTGTGCAAGCACGCCAGCAAGGCCAACGCCCCCAACGCCTGCTCCGAGGCGGCTGATCCATGCACGGCGGCTGGTGAGCGAATGGGCCGGGGTGATCTGGACGGACATGGTGAGCTCCTCAGTCGATATACAGAAATTCGTTGGATGCAAGCAGAATCTGGGCGTAGCGTTCCCAGCGCGTCAGTGCGTTCTGAGGCTGACCTTCCGCGTCTGCGGCAGATACGTAGTCCACGCCAAGCTGCAGTTCGCCAGCGGTCGGTTCGCGACTGAAGGCCAGCTGAAAAGCCAGGCGAATTCGAGCAGCAGGATCATCCCCCGCCTCTTTCTGCAGGCGGGCAGCGAACGCACGGGCCTGATTGAGCATAAACGGGCTGTTGAGCACGAATAACTGCTGCTGTGGAACCGTGGTTTCTGCGCGCGTGGCACTGGTGATGTTGGCGTCGGGGAAGTCAAACAGCCGCAGCATATTGTCCAGCTCGTGCCGACTGATAAACGCGTAAACGGTCCGCCGCACATTCGCAGCATCCGCCAGATTGGTGGATGGACCTCCGAACTGCGGGTCCAGCTGGCCGGAAACCGCCAGCAGCGCATCACGCCAGGCTTCCACATCCAGCCGCCGCCGATTCATCCGCCACAGAAACCGATTGTCAGCGTCGACTTCCTCGGCGGCCGCATCGCGAGTGCTGGCAAGCTGCCAGACGGCAGACTGCAGGATTTCGCGGTGCAGCCATTTGAGCGACCAGCCGTGGTCCATGAATTTCACGGCAAGATAATCCAGCAGTTCAGGGTGCGACGGGAGCTCACCAAGTTTTCCGAAGTTGTCCGGAGTTGCCACCAGTCCCCGACCGAAATGCTGCTGCCAGACCCGATTGACGATCACACGGGCCGTCAGCGGGTTGTCCCGTGAAGCAATGGCCGCAGCCAGTTCCAGCCGGCCACTGCCCGTTCGGAACTGCGGGGGATCATCACCGGCAATGACACGCAGGAAACGCCGCGGAGCCACTTCACCTTCATTCGCCGGATTGCCTCGCAGAAACACCTTCATATCGGCTGGCTGCGCATCCACGATCACGTGAGCGATCGGGTACATTGGCGGTGCATCCCGGCGGAGCGTTTCCAGTTCGCTGCGACGAGCCGCCAGTTCAGCGCGTTCAGATTCCGCAAGGTGCTGCTCCAGCTTTGCAGGGTCGATGGCAAAGACACCTTTTTCGCCGGTGATCTGTGCGAGCAGATCATTCTGAGCGGACTGCAGATCCGTGGGTGGTTCGGTGTACACGCGAAACTGCACGGTGGCATTCGCGCCGCAGTCGCCACCCTGATCGGTGCCGCTGTTATCCAGGCCGGCAGTGCAGCGGAATCGTAAAGTGCCCGCAGGCAGGTCATAGATGATGTGCGATGTCGCGTGGGTGCCAAGGCCAAATTCCTGCGGATTGCCGGCAATTCGGAGCGGATTTCCGTTGACATTGCGGTCCACGTTGATCGAACCGTAGGAAGCCGTGGCCATCCGCCATTTGAGCGTTGTCAGACGCACTTCACCGCTGGTTGTGACAAGCACCGGTCGCGCCCAGTCGGCGTGGTCACAGGATGGCCCGTTGCCGCCGTCGGTGACCACCAGATGCAGCTGAGTGGCGCCTGTGAGATCCACGTCGATATCAACGGAAGGGCGGCTGCGATTCACAAGGGGACTGGCCCAGCGGGCATTGCCTGCCGGGGCCTGTCGAGCCAGCTCGGCTTCCTCTTCCGCCGTCGCCTGGCCGTTGCGGCTCTTCTGCAGCAGCTGCAGGTGACGCTGGAAGCTGTCCGCAGCAGCGACGACCGCCGATGGAACAACAGCAGGAATGTTGCCTGCTGCCTGAGTAGCGGCAGCACCGGCAGTGTTGTCCACGGGCAGTTCAAGGGTACTGAACCACGGCTTCAGCTGCGGATGGCTGGCTTCAGGGGATTTAATGAATTGCAGCCAGCGTTCCAGTATGCCGCCTTCAAGCTGCCACGCGGTGGCCACGGCAGCGACTTCCGGCGGTTTGGCATCAGGAGCCGGACGACGCTGGATGAGCCATGCGGCCTGAAGGTAGCGGGACGTTTCGGAAAGCCGTCGCTCACGTACCCGCGGAGCAGCGTCAGTCACCAGTTTCTGCACCTGCTGTTCAAGATCCTTCAGACGCTGCTGCGACTGCTGGTGCAGTTTTACCTGTTCTTCAGGCACCAGCGGCGCGTTGTGCAGCCGCGAACTGCGAAAAATTCCGGCCAGGGAATAGTAGTCCTGCTGAGGAATCGGATCGAACTTGTGGTCATGACAGCGGGCACAGGAGACGGTCAGCCCAAGGAAGCCGCGGGTAAGCGTATCGATGCGGTCATCCAGTTCATCCGCAGCGGCCTTGGCTGCGTCAGTATTCTTGTAGTATTGAGCCCCCAGGCCGAAGTAGCCCAGAGCCGGAAGGTTCTTCAGTCGCTGTTCAGCGTCCGTCGGAATCAAATCCGCGGCAATCTGCTGACGGATGAATTCGTCAAAGGGCAGATCCCGGTTGAACGCTTCAATGACCCAGTCGCGATAGCGGAACCCATTGGTGTTGGGCGTCACACTGAATGTGTGGGCCTGGTCTTCAGAATAACGTGCCACATCCAGCCAGTAGCGGCCCCAGCGTTCACCATAATGAGGTGATGCCAGCAAACGGTCAACCATACGGTTGAAGGCATCAGGAGAGGAGTCTGCAAGGAACGCGGCCACATCGGCAGGCTGCGGAGGCAACCCCAGCAGGTCGAAGGACGCGCGGCGAATGAGTTCTCGACGGGTAGCGAAGGGGGCAGCAGCGAGCTGCCTCGATTCGTGACCAGCGAAGATGAAATGGTCTATGGGAGTCTTCACGCGACTGGCGTCCCGCAGTTCCGGGAGCGACGGCAGCCTGGGAGGAACAAAGGACCAGAAGTTTCGCCCGGCGGCGAGGTCAATCGCAGGCCGCACAGGCGCTGTTCCACCCGTTCGCGGGTCGACCGCACCGGCATCCACCCACGCCGCGAAATCGTCAATGACCGACTGTGGCAGACGCCCCCGCGGTGGCATTTCGCCGGATTCGTAGCGGAGGTTCTGCAGGAGCAGACTTTCCCGGTTGTTGCCCGGAACTATCACGCCCCCCGAATCACCACCGCGACGGAAACCTTCGGCGGTGTCCAGCAGCAGGCCACCCTTGACGATTTTGGCGTCGGCTGAGTGACATTCGTAGCAGTGCTGGACGAGCACAGGACGGATGCGGGCTTCAAAGAATTCCGCACTGGCAGGATCGTTTCCGTCCGCAGCAGCCGCGGACACCGACCGACCAGCGATGCCGGTCAGCAGGCAGGAAACAAACAGGGCTGCGGGAACAGAATGCAGCAGACTGATGGGGGGAAAATAACGGAGCACGAAGGAGTCTCCGAAGCAAATGGCAGGGTGGCAGGGAGGTGTGCAGGCAGGGGCCGGTCGGGCGACCAGAGGAAGGCAGCGTTGAGAATAACGGCCAGGGGGGAGCTGTGCGAGACTGCAAATCCCGGAGACCAGGTTTTGTCGCAAAAATAACCCCTGAGCGTGAGGGAGGAGTTTCTTCCCGGGGCGCCAGGAGAGACACGGAGAAAGTATTTTGAAGACGCCACCGCTTCCAAGTACCCTCGAGCCGCGACCGCGAGCGAGCCGGACGCTTCGTTTCGCCGCAAAGCCAATCTGGACAGAGCTTTCCGCGTGCAGGTGCCATGCACCTTGAGTCACCGCAGAAAAGCCGGAAAGGCGAGCGGGGGATGTCAATCCCCCGGTAACGGTACGTGCCCGCGCGGCCAGCGTCGCACGTTCCGCGTGCAGGTGCCATGCACCTCGAATCCCAGTGCGAGGCTGGGGCGTGCGAGTGCGAGAGTAGAAAGTGGAGAGGAGACCGCAGGAGCAGGAAGAAAGTCGAGAGTCGACTCTCGACTTTCTCCATTCTCCTGCTCGATTTTTTGACGGCAGGTGCCGTCAAAAAATGGATGTCAATCCCCCGGTAACGGT
>JBEIEK010000229.1:0-9912 GCA_040382995.1 Planctomycetaceae bacterium | reverse complement strand
GCTGGACGGCGCATTTCAGAGTGACAAACTGGGACCATTCGCGGGGTGTAAACTATCGCCTGCGGCTGGGGGACCTGTCTGAATTCACGGGCCGCATTCGACGGGACCCGCTGGACAAGCCCGAGATTGTCGTGGCCGTGATGTCCTGCAACTCCAGCCGCACTCCCGGGCCTCGCGAAACCATCGTCGAAAATCTCCGACGCCAGGACCCTGATCTGCTGTTTTTCGCCGGTGACCAGAGCTATCACCACACGCAGCATACGTTCGGCTGGCTGGAGTGGGGCAGGCAGTTTCGTGAGCTGTTGCGGGATCGTCCGGTGGTGGCCATTCCCGATGATCACGATGTTGGCCACCCCAATCTCTGGGGCGCTGCCGGTCGCCGTTCACTGAAGACCACGGGATCTGACGGTGGCTACTATTACCCGGCCGAATACGTGCGGATGGTGGAACGCTGCCAGACATGGCATCTGCCGGACCCGGTTGATCCGCAGCCGGTGGAACAGGGAATTGGCGTCTATTTCACGCGACTGCGGGTCGGAGGTGTTGACTTTGCAATTCTGGAGGACAGAAAGTTCAAGACCGGTCCGGAAGGCACCATCCCCCAGCTCGGGCCTCGTCCCGATCACATCACCGATCCGCAGTACGACCGAAACGCGATTGATCTGCCGGGACTGGAGTTGCTCGGTGCACGGCAGCTGCAATTCCTGCGATCGTGGTCTGAAGACTGGCACGGAGCCGACATGAAGTGTGTTCTGTCACAGACGGCTTTTTGTGGCGCAGTGCACCTGCATGGTTCGCGCGAGAACCGCCTGCTGGCTGATCTGGACTGCAACGGGTGGCCTCAGAGCGGTCGCCGGTCAGCTCTGCGGGAACTTCGCCGGGCATGGGCTCCGCACCTTTGCGGGGATCAGCATCTGGCGGTGGTGCTGCAGCATGGAATTGACCAGTTTGCGGACGGCCCGTTCGCGTTCACCAGCCCGGCCATCGTCAACACCATTTATGGTCGCTGGTGGCACCCCGAGAATGAACAGCCCGGCCCCAATCCGGTGCCCGGCAGTCCGCTCCCGTGGACCGGTGACTACCTCGATGGACTCGGTAACCCCATGTCCATCAAAGCCTACGCCAATCCACAGAATGTTCAGGACGAACAGCAGCGAGCGGACGGCTATGGACTGGTTCGCTTTCGCCGTGCCGATCGCAGCATCCGAATGGAATGCTGGCCGAGATTCAGCCGTGTGGAAGACGGCGATGCAGCGCAGTTCCCCGGCTGGCCTGTGACCATCACCATGCAGCAGAACGACGGCCGACGGATCGTCGGACGATTGCCGGAGCTGCAGATCAGCAACGCTGAAACCGCCGTGGTTCAGGTCATTTCCGAGGCTGAGGGCGACATTCTGTATACGGTTCGCACCCTGGGCCCCACGTTCAGCCCGCCGGTCTACACGGAGGGCACTTTCACGCTCCGAATTGGTCACGACCGTCCCGATGCAGCGACATACAGGGGCCTGACGGCCGGCAAAGCTGCACAGCCCCTGAGAGTCACATTGCCTGCGAAGTAACGCCACCGGGGTGCTGACGCATCAACGCTGCAATCGATCGCACCACGATTGCACAGAATTTCCCCGCTGATGCGGATCATTCTGATCCGCTGGCCCCCGTCGTGCGTTTACAGTAACTCCGGGCCGGGCTGCATGGCACATTGGCAAGTCACCGCAAGCAGAGGGGATCGGCATGTCTGAATCACTGGCTGAATTGATCGAGCGTGTCGAGAAGTTTGAGATTGACCCTGGTCCAAAAGAGTTCACCTTTACCGCCCGACTCGCGCGGGAAAATCGCTGGACGCCGGGATTCGCAGAGCGGGTGATTCGGGAGTATAAGCGGTTCTGCATTCTGGCTGTGCACAGCGGTCATCCGGTCACCCCCAGCGAACAGGTCGATCAGGCCTGGCACCTGCATCTGACCTACACACGGTCGTACTGGGATCGGTTCTGCGGCTCGGTGCTGGGGCGACCACTGCATCATGAGCCGACGGCAGGCGGAGCCGCGGAGGGGCATAAGTTTGAAGACTGGTATTCCAGGACTCTGGCCAGCTACGAGCGACTTTTCGGGGAACGGCCGCCCGCTGACATCTGGCCTCCGCCAGCAAAACGCTTCTCCCGCCGGAATGACTGGAAGTGGTACAACGCCGGTCGCTACTGGCTGGTGCCGCGTCCCGCAGCCGCGTTTTCGCTGGTGGTGGCCACAGTCCTGCTTTTGTCAATCACGGGCTATTTTTCACTGCTGGTGGCGGGTCCTCAGACGAACAGTGCACAGTCGGCAATCAGAAAACTCCCGGAGGTTTCGTTCGCGAGTCAATCGGCCCTGCTTGTGCATATGGCACTGACCCTCGCAACTGTGATTTACGTGTTGATCAGGACAAATCAGCTGAGTAGGGAATGTGGAGAATTTTTGCCTGCAACGGAAACTCCCAAAGCTGCGGAGGCGCTGGCAAAAGTGAGCATCGAGGATGTTGCGGTTCTGGCTGGCGGAGCAACACGCCTGACCATTCTGTCACTCTTCCGTTTGCAGTCGCTGGGATGTGCGGAAATGGGCAAGCCGCATTGGTTTCTGCCACGAACGCTGGTAGCAAAACCCGGGTGCGCGCTGCCAGCGGCCGGGATTGACCGGGCGGTGCTGGCGGGATTGCGCAGCGAGCGGTCGATCAGCAGTCTTGTGCAATTCACAAAACCTCAGTATGTCGCCACCGTTCGTCGTCTGGAGCTTGCCGGATTGTGGTATCCTTCACGGATTCGCAGTGCCTCACTGATCCTCGTCGGTTTGCTGCCGCTGTTTTTCTGGCCCGCGCTCAGCATCGGGTTCATGAGACATCCGGCATGTCTGTTCCCGCTGATGTATTCAGTCATCGCGGCAAGCATATGTACTTTGGCAAACCTGCGATCCACTCGGCTGACTCCGGCAGCACGCTGGGTACTGCAGCGGAAGCGTGTCGAGGCACTGGCTGCCGATGTTCCGGAGTCGGAGTCGGTTGACGCCGGTCCTGCCGCGCGCGAGTCATTGATGCTGAACTTCGCCCTCGCCGGAGTTGCCTTCGCGGTGACTCAGCCGGAATTTCGGGAAAGCGCTGAAATGCTCAAAAAAATGCTCCCGGAACCCGCCGGGACTGCGGGGAGCGGCTGCAGTATGCCGGCAGATGCCGCTGGTGGCTGTGGGGGAGGTTGCAGTGGGGGCAGCGGCTGTGGGGGCTGCGGTGGCTGTGGAGGGGGCGGGTGCGGAGGTGGTGGCTGTGGGGGCTGATATCCTGGATGCGGCAGCCGCAGCATGAGCTGTGCGGTGAGGCTTTAAATGGCAATGCAGCCGCACCGTCCATTCTTTCGCCCTTCCGGCAACAACAGGAAGGCCGTCATAAAGATGATGCCATCGGCCCGCTAACTCCAGTATCATCACGGTATAGGGCCCCGTGAAACCTGTCTCCCTCGCCCGCAGCCCACGCTGTTCTTCATTTCGCCTTCTTTTGGGGATCCCCCGGCACACATATGTCAATTCAATTCCGAACGCTTTTGGTTTCCGGCCGGGACAGGGTGCGATTTCTGCACAATTTCTGCACGGCCGATATTCGTGGTCTGACAGCGGGACAGGCTCTGGAAGCCTTTTTCACCGATGCCCGCGGGCGAATTCTGGCGCACGGCTACGTCCTGATGTTCGAAGACCAGTTGCAGGTCTGGCTGCTGGCCGACGACCCCCAGCGTCTGCTAAAGCACCTCGACCGCTATATTATCAGTGAGGATGTGGTCCTCAGTCAGGCCGTCGGCAGTGATTCCATCGCCTTCGACGCTGCCGGCATGGAATCTTTGCCCGGTTTACCAGTTCTGGCTCCCGGACGCTGTGGCGTCTTCGTCGACCAGCATGGTCGGGCAGCAGGCCTGTGCGTCTCCTGGGCCGGACAGGCGATCGGAGTGTATTGCGGTGACGCAGCCACTCTCGCGTCGCTGCGGGACGCAGCGGAACTGCAGACACGGCTGCTGAGCAACACCGCCCTTGAACGGCTCAGAATCACGGAGCGGTTCCCCGTCATCGGCGTGGATGTGTCGATTGACCATCTCGCTCCGGAAGCCGACCGCAATGCTCAGGCCATCTGCTACTCCAAAGGCTGCTATCTGGGGCAGGAGCCGATTGCGAGGATCGACGCCATTGGGCACGTGAATCGGGCACTCAAAAAAGTCCGGCTCACTGGACCTGCAGGGGCTTCGAGCCCGACTGATGGCGACGACGCGGCAGCCGTCGTCGGCGCCGAGCTGCTGCTGGCGGACGGAGCGGTTGCCGGCACGGTGACGTCGGCCGCCGTCGTGGGCGAAGCAGCATGGGGACTGGCAGTGCTCCGTCTGGCCTCGCTCGGACAGATCACCATGGCCCGCCTTGCCGATGGCAGGGTCGTGCCGGCCGCGGTGCAGGAAACCTGAACTGGCGCCCAAAAAATTCCCATCCGCTGGGAAATGAATCGTGTGGGGTAAGTTGTGCGTTTGGGGCAGACGGATGGGCTTTCGTAAGACTCGACCATTATCGCGGTTGGCACATTGCCACCCTCGGTTTCCTGGTCCGACTTGTTCCGAAGTGCTTGACCCCCACCCAGGCTCAGCTAGAATTGCCCGACGCGGAATTGGCCATTCAGGACGAAACAGCTCCGCGTTGCGGTAAAACAGCAATTCCCGCCACGGGATTGCCTTTGCCGGTCACTCCACCAACAGTCGCAGCCACACGATGGGCTCCTGTTGTCCTGATAAGTGAGGCGGGTTGTGTTGGCAGAAGGCAATTGCCCGTGTGTCTGTTCTGTCTTGTCCCTGCACAATCCGTATGTTCTCGCGTCGTCGTCTGCTGCGGGCTTCTGTTGACCTTGAATCTGATCTCACAGGAGTACGTTCGTGCAGGCTGCTGGTGACGATTTTAAGCAGCTCGTGCGATCCAGCACCAATCTGGTGGATTTGGTGTCCGATACGGTCACGCTGAAGCCGCTCTACGGGGGCCGAAGTTACGTCGGGTTGTGCCCATTCCATGAAGATCACAATCCATCGTTCAACGTGTACCCGGATCGGCAATCTTACCGGTGCTGGGTGTGTGACGAGGGGGGGGACTGTTTCAGCTGGGTGATGAAGATCGAAAAAGTGTCCTTTCCTGAGGCGCTCGAAAGTCTCGCAAAACGGGCACGGCTGGAGATTCCCCGCCGCGGTCCGCAGTCTGATGTGCCTGCGGGGCCTGGTAAAGGTGAGGCGCTGGAGGTTGCGGAATGGGCTGCAAATCTGATGCACCAGGCATTAAGAACATCGCCGATGGCTCAGGCGGCACGGGAGTACGTTGCGAAGCGTCGTTTAACGGATGAAACGGTGCGCAGTTTCCAGCTGGGCTACCATCCGGAAGATCGTTACTGGCTGCAGGACAAGGCGCGGGGGCGTTTCACAACGGCACAACTGGTGGCGGCGGGCATCATTCGACCACGGGACGGAGCTCAGGGGCATTCTGCAATGGATTTGGCGGATCGATTGGTTTTTCCTGTATTTGACGAGAAGGGGCGGGTGGTTGCATTTGGTGGACGGGTGTTGCCCGGTCGCAACGATCAAAACCGTGGCAAGTACTGGAACAGCTGGGAATCTTCCATCTTCCAAAAGCGACGAACAACGTTCGCGTTCGACAAGGCTCGCGAAACGATTCGTCGACAGAAGGTGGCGATCGTTGTGGAAGGCTACATGGACTGCATTGCCTGTCATCAGGCTGGCGTCAGCAATGCGATCGCGACCCTCGGAACGGCTCTGACTGAAGACCATGTGAAGTTTTTGCGACGGTTTGCTGAGCGAGTGGTGCTTGTTTACGACAGTGATGACGCGGGGCAACGCGCGGCAGAAAGGTCAATTTCGCAATTTCTGGCTCAGGATCTGGACCTTCGAATTCTGAATGTTCCGTCCGGCAAGGATCCGGCGGACTACCTTGAGGACCATAGCCGAGAGGAATTTCTGAAGCTGACGGAGTCGGCTTTGGAAGCGTGGGATTACAAGCTGCAGGCGGTGATGAAGCGGTTGGGCACCGACTCCATTTCCGCCCGCCAGCAGGTGCTCACACAAATGCTCGATTTTCTCAATTCTGCCCCGGGGCTTGCAGGGACTGTGCGTGAGGATCTGATCCTGCGGACAGTCTGCTGGAAGGTACAGGTGGACGAGCGGATCGCGCGGCAGCAGTTGTCGGAACTGCGGCAGACTGCCCGAAAAAGACTCCAGCTGAAATCCTCCGCCGAAACCCCCGAAAAAAGCTCTCCCCGATCTGCAACTGCCAAAGTTTCAAATCCTGCCCAGTCACCTCATCGTTCAGCAACGGCATCGTCTGCCATTCGCAAGGCCGAACGTGATCTGCTGGAAATCATCCTGACCTGTCCTGAGACCATCGATCTGATCCGTCACCACATTGGCCCCGACGATTTTTCTGATTCGCGACATCGCCAGCTGCTGGAGCTTTGCATTGACCTCTGGAAAGAAGAAGGAGAACTCCCCGAGACGGCTCGTCTGATCAGCGCCGCCGACTCCGACACTTCACTGCTCAGCCTGATCAACGCGGTACTGGATTCCGCCGAAGAGAAAGGCATTTTTCGGCTCATGGCTGCCGGCCGTGATCCGGCCGCTTCCACTGACTCTTCCCCGGCCTACCTCGAAAGCGTCCTTGCCCCGCTGCTTGAACAGCGCGAACTGCATCTCCGCCAGACGTCCCGCCAGCTCATGGCACAAACCGACAAACCCCGCAACGAACTCGACGAAGCAACCCGCAACGCCTTGAAAAAGCTCCACCAGTTCCGCCAGAACCAGATGGGGTATCCGACAGCCCCGAAATAACACTTTCCGATTGCATTCAAACTTTCCTGTTCTTTATTGCCGGACTCTGTTTTCTTCACCTCACCATCGCCACCCAACCGAAATCCGTCCGCCAGCCAACTCTGTCGGGCGGGTTTAGAAGCTTCTCGGAGCATTCGCCATGCAGTGTCTTGATGAAGGTCTGCGACAACTCATTCAGGTCGCTCTCCAGCAGGGCCATCTTACATTCTCACAGGTCAACGCCTACCTGCCGGACGAAGCTGAAGATCCGCTGCATCTCGACAACCTGATCATCTGCCTCGAAGAGCTCAACATCCAGCTCCTGCCCGATCCTCCGGTGCCAGTCGATTCACTCCCGCTCGCAGTCCGCCGCCGGCGTCGTCAGGAGATCCGCATCGACGACGAAGATGCCGGTCGTGGCGGGGAGGATCCGATTCGGGTGTACCTGAGCCAGATGGGCGAGATTCCGCTGCTGTCGCGGGAAGAAGAAATCTTCCTTGCCAAGCAGATCGAAGTCACTCGCCGACGATTCCGCCGGGCACTCCTGTCCTCCGAATACGCCCTGAGCTACTGTCACGACACGCTTCTCCGGGTTCAGCGGGGTGAGCTTCCGTTTGACAGAACGATCAAGGTCTCAATGACCGAAAGTCTTGAAAAGGAACAGATACTCGGCCGCATGGCCCCCAATCTGTCAACTGTCGATCAGATGCGTCGTCGGGATGCGGTGGACCATGCACGGCTGGCCACGACCACGTCAGAAGAAGAGCGTGGGTTGATTCATCAACAACTGGCGGAACGCCGCCGTCGCTGCGTCACCCTGCTCGAAGAACTCAGCCTGCGCACCCAGCGGCTGCAACCCTGCATGAAGCGTCTGGAACAGATCTCAACACGGATGCTGGAACTGCAGGAGCAGATCAACAGTCTTCGCAGTCTGGCGTCCGCGGTGGACGAGCGACGCCACCTGCAGAAGGAACTGGACGAACTGATGCAGCTCACCCGCGAAACCCCGGACTCGCTGGCCGTCGCCGTTCGCGCCATCCTCCAGCGATACACCGAATACGACAAGGCCATGCGAGACCTCTCAGGCGGCAATCTGCGTCTGGTCGTTTCCATTGCCAAAAAATATCGCAATCGTGGTCTGACGTTCCTCGATCTGATTCAGGAAGGCAACACCGGACTGATGCGGGCCGTAGACAAGTACGAATACCGCCGCGGCTACAAGTTTTCCACCTACGCCACCTGGTGGATCCGCCAGGCTATCACTCGCGCCATCGCCGATCAGGCCCGCACCATTCGTGTGCCAGTGCACATGATCGAAGCCATGACCAGGCTCCGTGCGGCCGCGCGAGTGCTGCTGCAGGAAATCGGTCGCGAACCCACGGTCGAGGAAATGGCAGAGGCTGCCGGCGTGCCCATCGATGAAGCCCGCCGCGTGATGCGAATCTCGCGCCAGCCGGTCAGCCTGGACAAGCCCATCGGTGAAGGCGATGATACGGCGTTCGGGGATTTCATTGAGGACCGGGGCAATGACAGCCCCGTCAGCAACGCCGCCTCAGAAATGCTCAAGGACAAAATCGACACCGTCCTGAAAACGCTCACCTATCGCGAACGTGAAATCATCAAGCTGCGTTACGGTCTCGGCGATGGTTACACCTACACGCTCGAAGAAGTCGGCCGCATCTTCAAGGTCACTCGCGAACGCGTGCGTCAGATCGAAGCCAAGCCGTCCGTAAGCTGCAACACCCCGTCCGCAGCAAACAGCTCCAGGGATTCCTCGAAGGCATCGCGGCCGTTGCCGGCCACTGATGGCGTTCCACGAACCGACCTCCGTACTCAATGGTGAACCTCGCGATGTTCCGCAATCCGGATCTTCCCTGGGCCACCCTTGCCTCCTTCGCACACTCCCTCGGACGTCTCACAGACGCCGGTGTTGACCTCCGCAAGGCACTCCAGACAGCCGGTCAGCGTGCCTCCAGTGCACGGCTTGCAGCCGCCGCTGGCGGCATCCGCAAGGCCCTTGCCGGCGGCTCCACACTCACCGAAGCGCTCGCGGCTCAGGGAGAACTCTTCCCGCCCCTCTTCCGTGACCTCGTCCATGTCGGAGAACTCACAGGTCACATGCCTGAGGTCTTTCAGGCGCTGGCCGCGTATTACGAGGCACGAATCGAACAGTTGCGGCAGTTTCGCTCCTCGATTGCGTGGCCGCTGATCCAGTTTATCGTGGCGATTGGCATTGTTGGGCTTCTGATCTTCATCCTCGGATTGCTCCCGCCAGCCGGCCCCGACGGCCGCCCCTGGGATGTCACCGGTCTGGGCCTTTACGGAAGCACCGGAGCGCTGGTCTGGTTCACTGCCTGGGGTGTGGTGGCTACGGGCGGTTGGTGCTTCTGGAAGTATTCCCGCAACCGACTTGCCGCCGCCCAGACACTGGATGCGCTGCTGCTGCAGGTCCCCGTGCTCGGGCCCTGCATCGCCGCCTTCGCCGTCTCGCGTTTTGCCTGGTGTTTTTCGCTCACCCAAAAAGCCGGGATGTCGATCCGTCCGTCACTTGAGGCCAGTTTTCGCGCGGCTGAAAATGGTGCCTTCAGTGCGGCAGCTCCGTTCGTCTGGAGCGATGTCGCTGACGGCGAAACGCTGGCCGACGCCTTCCGCAACGCTCGAGTCTTTCCGGAAGAGTTCCTGCAGGTCGTGGCCACCGCGGAGGAAACAGGTACGGTCCCGGAACAACTGCACCGCCTGAGTCACATCTTCGAAGATCAGGCTCGACGCTCCATGCGCCGGCTGACAGCGGTGTTCTCTGGCGCTGTCTGGCTGTTCACCGGAGGCTTGATTGTCTACTTTATCATGCGTCTGGCTCTGCTGTATGTCGGAGTGATTCAGGACGGCCTGAAAAACATCTAGGTCCTTCCGGCAGCACAGAGCGACGCGGGAGAAGTTTGATGCCCACCTACGTTTATGGTGTGATTCTGTCGGATGATGACGATGAGGCCGTCGGTGAAATATTTGAAGTCGAGCAGGGCATTCGCGACGCTGCTCTGACTGTCCATCCCGAGACCGGAGTCCCCGT
>JBEIEK010000228.1:0-9937 GCA_040382995.1 Planctomycetaceae bacterium | reverse complement strand
GATATTCGTGGACAATCGCCCAGCGCCGCGGTGCAGGGGTTCAGGTCCACGAATTACTCGAATTTTCACGAATAGTCGCAGTCCGAGTTTTGGTGAAATCAGATTCGCGAAACAGCGGTTTTTAATTCGTGTGAATTCGTGTTATTCGTGGACAATCGCCCAGCGCCGCAGTGCAGGGGTTCAGGTCCACGAATCAATCGAATTTTCACGAATAGTCACAGCCCGGATTTTGCGGGGATCGGATTTGTGGAAGAGCAGGCCTGGATTCGCCTGACCTGGTGAAAGTGGCTCATTCTTCTTCGGCAGCGGCTTCGACTTCGGCTTGAGCTTCTGCTTCGGCGCCGGCTGGGGAGGTGAGATTTTTGAGAGTGAGGATGCGTTGTTTGATGTCTTCGGCGACGGCGGGGTTATCCTGGAGGAATTGTCGGGCGCGGTCGCGTCCTTGTCCGAGCTTTGTGCTGCCGAAGTTGAACCAGCTGCCGCTGCGGTCGACGACTTTGTTTTCGGCGGCCAGATCGAGCAGGTCAGCTTCGTAGCTGATGCCGCAGTGGCTGTACATGTCGAATTCGGCGACGCGGAAGGGAGGTGCGACCTTGTTCTTGACGATCTTGACTCGCATCCGCATGCCGATGGTGGTTTCGCCTTCCTTGAGCTGATTGATGCGGCGGACATCGAGTCGGGCGGAGCTGTAGAATTTGAGGGCGCGGCCACCGGGAGTGGTTTCGGGGCTGCCGAACATGACGCCGATTTTCTCGCGGATCTGGTTGATGAAGATCACGGTGGCACGGGCGCGTGAGATGGCGCCGGTGAGTTTTCGCATGGCCTGGCTCATCATGCGGGCCTGCAGACCGACATGGGAGTCGCCGATTTCGCCGTCGAGTTCGGCTTTGGGTACGAGGGCCGCGACGGAGTCGACGACGATGATGTCGACGGAGTTGGATTTGACGAGCATTTCGGCGATTTGAAGGCCTTCTTCGCCGTAGGAGGGCTGGCTGACGAGGAGTTCGTCGAGGTTCACGCCGACACGGCGGGCCCACTGGGGGTCGAGAGCATGTTCGGCGTCGATGAAGGCGGCAATACCACCTTCTTTTTGTGCGCTGGCGATGGCGTGCAGGGCAAGTGTGGTTTTGCCGCTGGATTCAGGGCCGAAGAGTTCGATGATGCGACCACGCGGAAAACCGCGACCGCCGAGTGCCAGATCAAGGGAGAGGGAGCCGGTGGAAATGCCCGGGAAGCCACCGACGTTTTCGGTGGCGTCCAGCTTCATGATGGAGCCTTTGCCGAACATTTTTTCGATCTGGCCGACGGTGTTTTCGAGCAGCACCTGGTGTTCGTTCTGGGGCTTGGCAGGTGTTTTTTTGGACGGCTTGGCAACCATGAGAAGGGTTCCTGAAGAGAAGACAAAGAGGGGTTTATGGAGTGTATTGGATTGCCGGCGAAAGTGAGTGTTCCGCGGTCTGAAATTGAGGAATTGGTGATTTGAAAAAGGTGTTTTACGGGAGTGACATCGAGCGATTGTCATGGTAGTTGCAAATGCAGTATTCGTCAATCCCTTTTTCGGGTTTTTTTATGCCATACTGCATGTGTTATTTAGCGCTCCCCTACATTAGTTCCAGCAAATTCCCTTGTGGCAAGCGAATTTGACCCGATTCAGCCGTTATTGCCGGACAAAACAGCAGTTAGCCACCGGCCGGTGGCTGCCGCAACTGCAGCTCTTCCGCCGCCAGTTTCAGGTGCAGACTGGCCGTGTAATCGTGCGGCAGAATCTTCAGCAGCCTGCAACAGGATTGCTGGAGAGCAACCCAGTGACGGTTGTGGCTGTCGTTGCGAATGTGTTCCCTGCACTGCCGGATTTCTTCCGCCGCGGCCCGGACTTTCGCGTACAGGCTGGAATTGCGGAGCGGGCTGGGGATTTGTTCCAGCTCTGTGGCAGCCAGTTCATAGTCGAGGAAGCGACGAATGCGATCTTCGCAATCGGATTCGATGCGGCTGACCAGCTGCTGCAGGCCATCCGTCAGTGGCTGGAGCCTGGGGTGCCGGGGCTGCAGCTGTTTCAGGAGTACCAGGCCGTGATGGAGTTCAGTGAGGCGTTTTTGTTCGAGCAGGAGCTGGAGTGACTGGGTGAGGGTTTCCAGCTGCTGGCGGCGATTGACGAGGGATTTCCATTGCTGATCTCGAAAGCGTTCCGGGACGTCGCGCAGGAGTTGTTCGGCGGTGTCATAGTCCTGGAGTTGTTCGATGAGTCTGGTGGCGTGACGGAGATATTTTTCGGCAAGTTTCCGCAGGTCCTCTTCCGGGGCAGCGATTTGCGGCTGGAGGCTGCTGAGTTCTGCGGCAGCTCTGGCGGCACGGCGGAGTTGTTTCTTTTCCAGGGCAAGTGTGAGTTTTTGGCGGAGTTCGCTGATGCGTGCGGTGTTGGCGGTGATGTCCTGATGCAGCTGTTGATCACGGAGCTGGGCTGGAAGGAGTTCGAGGAGCTGGAGGGCGAGTGTCCAGTTTTTCTGTTCTCGGGCGAGTGAGGCGACATCGGCGTTGTGTTTATCTGCGGCGGTTCGCAGCTGATGTTGCGCCGGGGAGGTTGCGGCAACGAGGTTTTCAAGCTGGCAGGAGCAATTCCAGGCGGAGCTGAGATCTTTGCGTTCAAGGCAGCGCAGGAGTTCATCTTCAAGCTGCTGCACTTTGTCGTGTCGTTCCAGCAGACTGGCTCGGATATCCTGGCGGATGAGTGGTTCGGGGATGTCTTCGAGTCGGGCGAGAGCCGCGACGTAGTCGCGATTAAGTTCAGCGAGTCCTTCGGCCTGTCGATGTCGCATATCGACAAGTCTCCGCAGTTCCGCGCGGGCATCATTTGCGGCGGGGTATGCGGGGCAGAGTTCCTCGAGTCGAGTGAGTGCTTCGTGGAGAAGTTTGATGCTGTGTTCAGCGAATGCTCTGTGGAGCTGACTTTCGAGTTGCAGAACTTCGTCGCGGTGGCGGGTCCAGAGCAGGAAGGCTTCGTTGTCGCGGAGTGTCTCGGGGACGGATTTGAGCAGATCGATGGCGGCGCTGTAGTTGTGCTGCTGAGCGGCCTGGCGGGCTTTGCGGTGGAGTTCTGCGGTGCGTTCGTGCAGGAGTTCGGCGAGGTCTGTTCGTGCGGGCTGCAGGAGTTTCAGATGTGGCAGACAGTCGGCGGCCTGTTGCAGCTGATTGCCGGCGAGCGCCACCCGGAATTCCGCCTCAAGCCTGCTCACAGCATCTGCCCGGGTAACGGCTTCGCGATACCTCGGCAGGCTGCGGCGGTTTTCGGGGATTTGTGTGAGCAGTTCTGCGGCGGCCTGAAAATCGGTTTGCAGGAAACGTTGTTCGGCCTGTTCAGCCAGATTGAGCAGTTCTGTTTCGAGCTGATTTTCGAGTTCGCGGCACCAGCTGCGGGCATGAAAGAGCCTCCGGTGCTGGAGGTCGCTGCGTTTTTTGATGTCATCGAGGCCTTTGAGGACCGTGGTGAACTGGCGGTCGGTGAAGGCTGATCGGATCGGGGCTTCGAGAGTGTTGAGGTGGTGTTCGGCGGTCTGCAGTTTGGTGCTGCACTGATTGCAGCGGCAGCAGTGTTCGTCCCAGATCCAGATTTCGCGCCCGCAGTTGGCGCAGGGTTCAACGAGTTGAGTACGGCAGCCGGGGGAAGTGCAGAAGCGGACGTCATCGGGAATTTCCTTTTTCTGCAGCCTTTCGTGCACGACGCCGCAGACCGGACACATGCCAGGCGTGACTGCTGGGACTGTTGTGTGATGGGCCGTGCCCGGGGCAGTGGGTCGAGTGCCGTGCCCCTGCGCGGCTGCAGCGGGGGCCGGGCTTTTGAACTGCAGGGCTTCTTCGAGTGCCTGAGCGAAGGCAGTGGCGGTGGGGTGGCGATCGGCGGGACGTTTGGCGAGTGCTTTGAGGCAGATGGCTTCGAGTGCCGCGGGGATGCCGGTATTCAGTGAGCGTGGGGGCAACGGGTTGGCGGAGACAATTTCCTGAAACAGCAGATCGCGTCCTGCGGCTTTGAACGGGCGCTGCCCGGTGAGCATTTCGTAGAAGATGACTCCGAGCGAAAACAGGTCGCTGCGTCCATCGAGCCTGTTGCTCTCCCCCCGCACCTGCTCAGGGCTCATATACGCCGGTGTTCCGGCAATTTCAGGTCGCCGACGGTGGTCTTCTGCGGTGATGGCGAGTCCGAAGTCGGTGAGGAAGGGCCGCTGCGTGCGTTCATCAAACAGGATGTTGTCGGGTTTGACATCGCGATGGATGATGTGCTGAGTATGTGCAAAGGCGAGGGCTCCGGCGATTGGAATCAGGATCTGAGCAGCTTCGGCGGGGGATGGTCGTTTCCGCCGAATCAGTTCCCCCAGCGTACCGCCTTCGACGTAACGTGACACGACATAGATGAAACCGTTGCTGAAGCGGCCGAGATCATACACGGGGACGATGTGGGGATGGTCGAGCCCGGCGAGCGTTCGGGCTTCACGCAGGTATTCTTCGGCGTTTGCGGCATCCTGCAGACGTTCGTCGATGGGCATTTTGATGGCCACGTCGCGCTGCAGTTCGATGTCGTGAGCAAGAAAGACGCGGCCGAATTTGCCTTCCCCCAGAATGCGATCCAGCCTGTAGCGGCCGTTCAGCAGTTCCTGAGCGATTTTGACCACCTGAGTCCCGTCGACGTGGGTGGACACAAGCAGCGCTTCGAGGTGCCTGACTCGCGTGCGCAGTTGTTCATCCAGTCCCGAAAACCGCTGGCAGAAGTCTTCGATGCAGACCAGTCGCCCTGCGATGACCTGTGCGTCAAACTCCCCAACAGCCAGTTCCACAAGGCAGTCCGGGGTCTGCAGAAAGGCCGGCAGGCGTGCAAAGTAGTCTTCAGTCGACCATGGCTGCGGCGACTTCCACCGACGCTGCTGGTCCAGCTTCAGTGCAGTGAGCAGATCATGGTGTGTTTCGTGGGATTGGTCGGGCGAGAGGGCCAGACCAGCGAGCCACGAATTCAGGTCGGGGGGCGTCGTGGTCGACTTCCAGAGGGATTCGAGCTGTGTGGCAAGCGAGGGCATAACGGTGTTCCGGAGCTGACGGTGTAGCGCGGACGACGCGCGACCGCGTGCGACATTCTGCAGGAGGAAGTTGCGGATGGCAACTGTGCCCGTTTGCGGTGAGGACTGCTGGTCTCACGCCAAGGCGCCAAGACGCAAAGGAAGGGCCAAGGTTCACATTTTCAGCATCTCATCTTTGCGCCTTGGCGCCTTTGCGTGAGGAAAAACCTCGAATCAACGAACGGCAGCTGTCTTAACGTCGTTTCACCATCCCAGCCTCGCCCTCCCGACGCTCCCATCCCACGCATGACCGCAGTCCTTGACACTCTGAAAGAGTGGGGGCAGAATTCACCAGCAGCAGTTGATCAGGGGATGGATGCGTCTGGAAGAGCCAGATGTCGGACACAAGGGATTTTTCATGACCACAGCGTACGGTCCGGAATTCACTCGTTTCTTTCCCCCGATTTTGAAGGCACTGCGGGAAATGGGCGGCTCACAGAGGCCGGCAATTCAGTCGATCCGGATACCTGCGACTGGCGCGCGATGTTCAAGTCCATGCAAAAGGCATTTGCTGATGAGCGAAAACAGCGAGAGGAATCAGATGAGACCCCGGAGGACACCGCAGACGACTCCGTGGCGCCAGCCACCGACTATATCGCGGAAGTGCTGACGATCCTGCGTCGCCTGCCGCCATCCGGTTTTGAAAAGCTGTGCCAGAATCTGTTGCGTGAGTCCGGCTTTCAACAGGTCACCGTGACGGGGAAATCGGGCGACGGCGGCATCGACACAAATCAGAGATTTTCGTGGGGCCATGGTTGGGCGTGCCGACAAGGGACTGGTGATTACAACTGGAACATTCACTGTTGAGGCCAAACGCGAGGCTCGCAGAGACGGTGCACCGCCGATTGAACTTGTGGACGGTGAAGCTCTTGTGCGGCTGTTCGAGACTCTTGAGTTTGGTCTGGTTCCCCGCACCACGTATGATGTTGACGTGTCTTTCTTTCATCAGTTTCAGGACTGAGTGAACTGGTCAGACGGGACTCAGAGTTTGCCCTGTTGAGAGATATTGAAAAACGGACGCAGATTTTGGGGAGATCTTTGGAGGGATGCTGGGGGCCAGCCCCCAGACCCCCGGGAGGCCATCAACAGGTGTTGCCGAATGTGTTGGCTGGCTTTGAGCGAATGGAACCTGTCAATGGCGTCTCTCAGACGCTCGGGTTGCTTCCCAGCAGAGCCCTGTCCTCCTGAGAGACGCTGGGGGATACTTTCAAGGGCAGGTGGTTGTCGCGAGGCTTTTCGAGGCGTTGACGATTTTTTCTGCCGTCGGCGGTCAGCTCGTGTTCGCCGAGCTTCTTCCAGCTTGCGATCACACTCACATGCACCTGCTGGTTGCCAGATACCCCTCCGCAGAGTACCATATTGTACCGACCAGACAATTCCCAATGGATGACAGCAGGACCAACCCCGATCGCGTGGCGTGTGCGTCCGTCAGGAATCAGCAGCCACCAACATCAGCGACGTTGCAAAACGGTGACGCATGACCCCCGAACAGAAATCCCGCCAGCAGATCGACCGGCAGCTTGAACAGGCGGGCTGGATCGTGCAGGACTACCGCCAGATGAATATCTCGGCCGGGCTGGGCGTGGCAGTTCGTGAGTTTTCGCTCACAACCGGATTCGCAGACTACATGCTGTACGCCGCCTCCCGAGCGATCGGCGTTGTCGAGGGGAAGCCTGAAGGTTTTGGGTTGGCAGGCGTTGCCGAACAAACCGCAAAGTACTCCGTCGGATTGCCCAAACTGCTCCCCGCGTGGGACATGCCGTTGCCGTTCGCCTACGAATCGACCGGAACGGAATGCCGATTCACAAATCGCAGGGAACCAGACGCTCGCAGCCGGGCAGTCTTCACCTTCCATCGGCCCGAAGAACTCATTCGGCTCGTCCAGCTCGACAAGCAGGTGCGGGGGCTGCTTCAAGAAATGCCGCCCTTGAATACCGGCAATCTCTGGAATGTTCAGGTCGACAGCATCAACAACCTCGAACGGTCACTCGCCCTCAACAAGCCGCGTGCGCTGATCCAAATGGCGACCGGCAGCGGCAAGACCTTCACCGCCGTCAATTTCTGCTACCGGCTGATCAAGTACGCCGGCGCAAAACGCATTCTCTTCCTCGTGGACCGAAACAATCTGGGAAGCCAGACGCTCAATGAATTCCAGCAGTTCGTCAGTCCGGTGAATGGCTACAAGTTCATCGAGGAGTACACCGTCCAGCATCTCAAGAAGAACACCATCGCCCCGGCCGCGAAGGTCTGCATCACGACCATTCAGCGGCTTTATTCCATGCTCAAGGGTGAAGACGACTTCCAGGAAGAGAACGAAGAAGGTTCCCTCTTCGAGACAGAGAACGCGTTATTCAAAGAGCCGCTGCCGGTGATTTACAATGCCCGGATACCGATTGAAATGTTCGACTTCATCGTCGTCGATGAATGTCACCGCAGCATCTACAACATCTGGCGGCAGGTTCTGGAATACTTCGATGCGTTCCTGATTGGCCTGACCGCCACCCCGACCAAACAGACCATTGGCTTCTTCGGCGAGAATCTGGTCCAGGATTACGCCCACGAACAGGCTGTGGTCGATGGCGTCAACGTCGGCTATGACGTGTATCGCATCGAAACGAAAATCACCAAAGACGGGGCCAGGCTGGCTCGCGAGCCGGGTGTCTTCGTGCCGCACCGGGACCGCCGCACGAAGGGGAAGAAGTAAAGGGAACTGGATGACGATCTGACCTACACCGCCAATCAGCTTGACCGGGACGTGGTGTCGGAAAATCAAATCCGCCTGGTGATTCGCACGTTCAGGGACAAACTGCCGGAAATCTTTCCGGGCCGCACCGAAGTTCCCAAAACGCTTGTCTTCGCCAAGACGGACCTGCACGCCGAAGACGTCGTGCGGATCATCCGCGAAGAGTTCGGCAAAGGGAACGATTTCTGCCAGAAGATCACGTCAAAAAGCACGGGCAGGAAACCTGAATACCTCCTGTCCGCGTTCCGCAACTCGTACTTTCCGCGCATCGCCGTCACCGTGGACATGATCGCCACAGGGACCGATGTGAAGCCGCTTGAATGCCTGATCTTCATGCGGAACATTCGGTCTCTGGGCTACTTCGAGCAGATGAAGGGGCGAGGTTGTCGGGTGGTGGATCCCGACGTCCTGCAAAGCGTCACGCCCGATGCTCGGCACAAAACCCACTTCGTGATTGTCGATGCCGTAGGCGTGTGCGAAGACGAAAAGTCGGCGACCAGGCCAATGGACCGCAAGCCATCTGTGCCGCTCGACAAGCTTCTGAATCTGGTTGCAGCGGGTGCCGCCAGCGACGACGTCGTGTCGACACTGGCCTCACGACTCTCCCGACTCGATCGGGAATTGGAATCCACCCAACAAACGGCAATTCAGCAGGCATCAGGCGGAAAGTCGCTGGCTGAACTGAGTGCCGGGCTGCTCGAGAGCATCGATCCGGATGCGAACACCGAGCTGGCAGTGCAGCAGTTCAAAATCCCGCACGGCCCCCGCGGACAATCACCAGAGCCGACCGAAGAGCAGATCGTTGAAGTCGAACGGGAACGGATAGCGAGTGCATTGCGAGCCTTCCACGACCCGAGGTTGCGAGATGCGATCCTGGCAGCGAAGCAGTCGCTGGACCAGGTCATTGACGAGCAGACTCCCGATCAACTTCTGCGGGCAGGATTCGATGCCGAGGCACTGGAAAAAGCCAGGTCGATGCTCACGAGCTTCAGGCAGTTCATCGAAGACAACAGGGACGAGATCGAAGCTCTTCAGGTGTTGTACAGCGTTCCCTGGCGAGCCGGTCTGAAGTTCCGGCACGTTAAGGAACTGGCGACGAAGCTCAATCAGCCGCCGTTCTTCGTGGACCCGAACCGCCCCGAATCGCTCAGACGGCTGTGGCAGGCGTTTGAGGTGGTTGAGCCGGACAAGGTGCGAGGCAAGGGTGGTAAGCAACTGGTGGATGTGATCGCCATGGTGCGACATGCGATTGATCCCAACACGCCGCTGTCTCCGGTCGGCATCACGGTTGAGGAACGCTATCAGCAGTGGATGTCCGAGCAGCAGACGGCGGGCGTCACGTTTACCGCAGATCAGCGGAAATGGCTCGATGCGATCAAGGACCACATCGCAGCGAGTTTGAACATCGAGCAGGAGGACCTTGAAGAAGTGCCGTTCAATTCGATTGGTGGGCTGGGCAGGGCCTACGAACTCTTCGGGGATCAGCTCAGCAGCATCCTTGATGAACTCAACATGAGGTTGGCGGCATGAAGCAGAACATCAAACATCCCTGGCCGACGTTACCGCTTGGAAATCTTGCAGCCGACATGTGCCTCGGCAAGATGCTCGACAAACAGAAGAATCGAGGTACTCTCCAGCCATATCTGCGCAACGTGAACATTCGTTGGTTCTCGTTCGACCTAACCGACCTAAAGGAGATGCGGTTCGAGGAAAGCGAAGGAACTCGATTCGATCTTCGGGTTGGTGATTTGGTGATTTGCGAAGGCGGCGAGCCAGGCCGGGCTGCTGTTTGGAAGGGCCAGACCGAGAACGCCAAGATTCAGAAAGCGCTGCATCGAGTTCGATTTCGCCCGGATGAGTACGATCCGTCTTTTGCAATGTACTTCATTTATTATGGCACAATCACCCACCGATTCGCCCCGCACTACACCGGTACGACGATTAGGCATCTGACCGGCGCAGCGCTGTCTCAGATACACTTTCCGATTCCCAATTTAAACGAACAACGCCGCATCGTCGCCAAAATCGAAGAACTGTTCTCCGACCTCGACGCCGGCGTTGCGGCCCTGAAGCGAGCGAAGGCGAATCTGAAGCG
>JBEIEK010000227.1:0-10003 GCA_040382995.1 Planctomycetaceae bacterium | reverse complement strand
GGCAGGGATTGGCTGACTTTGGCGATGACGAGTCACGACAGGTGGGCCGGTGCCTTGACACTTCGAGCGGGATTTTGGAAAAAGACCCCGAATTCTGCTGTTTCGCCTGCCACAGTCCCCCCCTGCTCCGCGTTCTGTCACCGCACAACTCCTTCTTTCCGCATCACTCTGCCCGAAAGCATGTCTCATGCCGCTGCGATTTTCCCCGCAAATTCTCTGCCTGCTGCTCCTGTGTGCTCCAGTGACGGCTGGTGACTGGCCACAGTGGCGCGGTCCTTTGCGGAATGCCCAGTCTGATGAAAAGCTGTCCTCGCATGACTGGAACGCGAATCCTCCAAAGCATCTCTGGACTGTCGAAGGCTTTGGAACGGGTTACGCCAGTGTGTCGGTTGTGGATGACGTGCTCTACACGGTTGGCAACACCGAGCAGGGTCAGGCGGTACTGGCGGCGAAGGCCAGTGACGGCAGCATTCTCTGGACGACACCCGTTACCGAAGCGAATCCGAAGCACAGCTACGAAGGCTCCCGCTGCACTCCATCGGTGGCTGGTGATCATCTGTACGTCGTCACATCAGACGGATCGATTGCCTGTCTGACACGGAAAGATGGCAAGCTGGTCTGGCAGCGCAAGTTCAGCGAATGGGATGGTAAGATGATGTCCGGCTGGGGGTTTTCAGAGAGCCCGCTGGTGGATGGCGATCGCGTGCTCTGCACACCCGGTGGCCCAGAGGCGCTGGTCGTGTGTCTGGATCGCATGACCGGCAGGGACATCTGGAAGTGTGCGGCAACCTTTGAGGGCTCTGCGGGCAAGGATGGTGCAGGGTATTCGTCGATCGTGACCAGCGACGCCCTTGGCATTCCTCAGTATGTGCAGCTGACTGGTCGCGGGCTGATTGGGATCAACGCGAAGGACGGCAAACAACTGTGGACGTACAATCGTGTGGCGAACGGCGTGGCGAACATCCCCACACCACTTGTTGAGGGCAACTTCGTGTTCGGCTCCACCAGCTACAAAACCGGCGCAGCCCTGGTGGAACTCAAGCGAGACGGTGACGCCATCGTTGCTGAAGAAAAATACTTCCTTGAAGGCGAAGTCTTCAATAATCATCACGGCGGAATGATTCTGAAGGACGGACATATTTATGCCGGTCACCAGCAGAACCAGGGCTTTCCAACCTGCATACGGATGAGCACGGGTGAGATTGTCTGGGGCGGCAAGCAGCGTGGCCCCGGCGGCGGTTCGGCCTCTGTGTTACTGATTGACGGGCACCTGATCTTCCGCTACCAGGACGGCGTTGTGGCGCTGATTGAAGCCACCCCGGACGAATATCGGCTCAGGGGCAGTTTCAAGCCCGACTACCAGGAAGGAGCCACGTGGGCCCATCCGGTTGTCGTGGGTGGTCGGCTATACCTGCGCGAGCAGAACAAACTAATGTGCTACGAAGTCGGCACTGCTCGTTAGGCTCATCAAATCTTCATGCCAGCCGCGATGATCCGGTGATCATTGTCCGTGAAACCCCCAGCCCGCCTGCCGAGAGCCTGCCAGCCATGTTGACTCGACTGATCTCCAGCCTGCTGCTGTGCGGCAGCCTGTTTTGCTGTTCGTTGTCGTCAGCCCAGTCGCCACCATTCCGACTGGCGGCGGAATCCGGCCAGCGCTGGTGCCGCGGCAACATGCACACGCATTCATTCTGGAGTGACGGGGACGATTTTCCCGAGGCAATTGCGAAATGGTATCGGGATCGTGGCTATCAGTTTCTGGTGTTCACGGACCACAACACGCTGCTGCAGAAAGAGCGTTGGGTCAACGTTGATAAGCGAAAGGCGGCCTTTGAGAGTCTGACCGCCGCCTGGCCGGCTGAATGGATTGAGACGCGTGGCGAAGGTGCAGCTCAGGAGGTCCGCCTGAAGACTTTTGATGAAGTCTTCGCAAAGCTCGCCGTGCCTCAGGAATACCTGCTGATCCAGGGAGAAGAGATCACGGATCGCTTCGGGAAACTGCCGGTGCATCTGTGTGCAACGAACACGCAGGAGTTATTGCCACCCACCAGTGGTGAATCGGTGGCGGATGTGATGCAGCGAAACTTCCTCGCCGCTCAATCCCGCCGCGAGCGTTCCGGCGTCAGGACACTGGTGCACCTGAACCATCCGAATTTCGGTTATGCCGTCACTGCCGAGCAGCTTCTTCCAACGGTCGGCGGAAACTTTTTCGAGGTCTACAACGGCCATCCGGCCGTCAATAACTCAGGCGATGAAACGCACGCTTCCACAGAACGCATGTGGGACATCATCAACAGTTTCCGGCTCGAAACGCTGAAGCTCCCGCTGCTCTACGGTCTGGCAACGGACGATTGTCACAACTACTTCGAGACAACTCCCGGCAAGCGCGCTCAGCCGGGCCGTGGCTGGGTCAATGTGCTGACTTCCACACTCACCCCTGATGCCCTTGTCGAATCGCTCGAAGCCGGACGATTCTATTCTTCCTCGGGTGTCTCACTGAAGTCCGTCAGCAGCGACGGCAGCGTGCTGCAATTGGAAATTGCCGCAGAAGAGGGCGTGACCTATCGCACGGAGTTTATTGGAACCGATCGTGGCTTCCCCCAGGAATCTCAGCCTGCGGTGGCCGACGAGGCACAGGCTGCCCTGATCACTCGCCGCTATTCCGACCAGATCGGCCGCGTGTATGCGGCCGTGGATGGAGTGAATCCGGTTTACCGATTCACGGGCCGGGAGCTCTATGTGAGGGCGGTTGTGACTTCGTCCCGAAAGCACCCCAATCCTGGTGAGAAGGATGAGTTTGAGCGGGCGTGGGTGCAGCCGCTGGTATTGTCCGCAGCAACTTCGGCCACGGGCCAATAGCAGGGCCCTGTAAACTATGGGTGACGGTTCATTTCCCGGCAGTGACTGCCCTGCGGACGGCGTGGCAGAAGGATTCGTGCGGCTGGAGCTGACCGGACCCCTGCGACGATCCGCCGGTACTCAGCATTTCATCGTGCCCTGCGAAACACAAATCACGCTTGGAGAGTTGCTCGATCGCCTGCGTGTGCTTTGTCCACAAACCGCTGCGCACCTGACCCCTTGTGCAACGACAACAGCTGGCCACTCAGCACTGCCGCCAGGACTGCTGGTGCTGCGTGACCAGCAGCTGCTGCCGGCCGATTCTGCGTTTGCGGTGTCCTCAGGCGACCAGATCACTCTGATGCCGATGATCAGCGGGGGCTAGTGCAGATGTCAAGGCGACCGCTGACGGATGAGGAGCGTGAGATCTGGTCATGGCAGCTGGATGTGGAGGGTTTTGGCGAAGCTGGTCAGGAACGTCTGAGGGCAGCGACGGTGCTGGTCAGTCGTGTTGGTGGAGTGGGTTCGGCAGCGGCCTATGAACTTGCGGCGGCCGGTGTGGGTCGGCTGATTCTCGCTCACGGAGGTCTGCTCCAGCCTTCCGACCTGAATCGGCAACTGCTGATGACTCACGACTGGATTGGTCGTCCACGTGTGGAATCAGCAGCGAGGCGTCTGCAGGAGCTGAACCCGCGACTGGAAGTGCTGACCATCGCTGACCAGATCACGGTGGATAACGCAGACGAGCTTGTGGGAATGGCCGATTGTGTGGTGGATGCGGCTCCGCTTTTTCAGGAGCGACTGGCGATGAATGACGCGGCAGAGCGTTTGGGCAGGCCGGTGGTGGAAGCGGCGATGTATGAACTGGAGGCATCCCTGACCGTGATTCAGCCGCCGGGGACGCTGCGATTTCGGGACCTTGTGCCTGAGGTGCCGGCAGGCTGGCAACGGCGTTTCCCGGTCTTTGGGGCCGTCAGCGGTACAGTGGGTTGCCTGGCGGCGATGGAGGCGATCAAGCTTCTGGCGGGCTTTGGCGAACCGCTCTTCAATCGGCTGCTGCGGCTGGATTTACGGACGATGAACAGCCAGGTTGTTTCACTCAGGTAAATACGCAATCCGGGTTGAAAAAAGCCCATCTGGCTTTTCCGGGGAATTATTTGGCGATATTTTGACCTCGTGTACGAATCAAAGCGTTTCGTAGCGTCGTCAAGACGGTGGCGAGGCGCCGCGCACACAGGTTTTCCATCCCGAACTGAAGGAAACAGCCAAATGTCGAATCAGTGGAATCAGGGTCAGCCCTTTGAGGTGGAAGGCTCTGAAATGCAGCCCGCCTCGAATGCAGTCAACGTTCGCAGCAGGATGTCCGCCCCGGCAATTGTATTGATGATTCTGGCTGCCCTGGGGCTGCTGTCGTCTCTCTATGGAATTGTCAGCCTGCTCTTCATCGGCCCACAGATGGCTCAGATGAGCCAGCAATTCGAGCAGCAGATTGAGCAGCAGATTGAGCGAGACATGCAGCGGATGCAGACCGCAGAGCAAAATTCAGCCGAGCAGTCATCAGGGCCAGGCAGCGGCCCGGAGATGCCCCCAATGCCCGGCCCGCGGCCTGGCCCGGATATCAAAAGCATCATGCAGCTCCAGACATCGCTCTTTCAGGGATTCGCGGCTGTTGGCATTACATTTTCCGTGATCGGTCTGGCCGCAAATGCCCTGATCATCTTCGGAGCGATCTCGATGATGAATGTGCAGCGTTACGGTCTGGCCATCACGGCGGCTATCCTGACGATGCTGCCGATTACATCCCCATGTTGTCTGATTGGTCTGCCGGCAGGCATCTGGGCTCTTGTCGCGCTGACACGTCCAGGAGTATCAGACGCTTTTCGCGGCCGATAGCGGACACCAGGAATGATTTTTGCAGCACGGGATACGGAGGTCGCCACCGATGCATCCGCAGACCGCGCTTGTCCTTGATTTCCTTTCCAATCCCTCCAGCTACGCTCATCGTCCGCCACTGGTGCGGCGTCTGCAGACTCATGCGTCATGGGTCTTTCTGGCGCCGCCGTACGTGTACAAGATGAAGCAGCCGGTTGATCTGGGGTTTTTGAATTTCCAGCAACTTTCCAGTCATCGTCAAAACTGTGAAGCAGAAGTGCGGCTGAACCGCCGTCTGGCTGAAGACGTTTATCTGGGAGTTCTGGCCGTCTGCCAGTCACAGCAGGTGGGCGCGGTTCAGCCGCAGCTTGAGCTGATGCGTGTTGCGGAGGGTGCTGAAGAACCTCCGGGAACGATTGACTGGGTGGTGCAGATGCGACAGCTGTCAGAGGATGGATTCCTGCTGCACAGACTGCGTGTCGGAACCGCACAGTCTGCAGACTTTGACCGTGTGGTGGATCGGCTGCTGGCATTTTATCGGACACAGCCTCCTTTGTCGGCAGAAATTTCGGCGGCTGCATTTCCGCAAGTCTGTCAGCATGTTCAGCAGAACTTCGAGGCGGCTCGGTCGATGCCAGCAGCCGTGATCGCGCCGCAGCGGCTGGCATTTCTGCAACAGGGCTCGGCTGAATTTGTGCGACAGCATGTGGTATTGCTTGAGGGCCGTGCCAGTGCGGGCTGGATTCGCGATGTGCATGGCGATCTGCATCTGGAGCATATTCACATTGATGAACGTGCAGTAAGGATTTATGACTGTCTGGAATTCAATGACAGTCTGCGACAGATTGATGTGGCCGCTGACGCGGCCTTTCTGGCGATGGATCTGGACTTTCACGGACGCGAGGACTGGTCGCGGCATTTGGTCCGGCGTTTGTCAGCAGAGTTGCCGGACCCGGATCTGCCCCGGCTGATTCGCTGGTATCAGGCGTATCGAGCCTGCGTGCGTGGCAAAGTGGAATATCTGCGAAGCATTTCTGAGACAGCAGCGGCAATGGAGCGTGTTGACGCGCAGCAGCGGGCGGCTCGCTACTTTCATCTGGCCTCGCGCTATGTGTTGACCGGTGACGTCCCACGGCTGCTTGCCTTTGCCGGACAGGTCGCCTCCGGAAAATCGGCACTGGCGGAATTTGCCGCGGCTGAAAGTGGCTGGGCGCTGTTGTCTTCCGACCGCATCCGCAAGCAGCTGGCCGGCGTTGACCTCAACTATCGAGGCACGGAAGCGGAGCGAGCTGTGATGTACAGCGGCGACTTCACACAGCGGGTGTATACAAAACTTTATGAGGGTGCGCTGGAGCAGTTACGAGCGGGAAAGAGTGTGATCGTGGACGCCACTTTTTCGCGTCGCGACGCCCGGGATGCCCTTGCAGCTGTGGCCGCGTCTGCCGGGGCAGAATTGATCTGGACGTTCGCGGAGGCACCTGATGATGTTCGTCTTGAGCGGCTGCGCGACCGAGGACGTCGCAGCGATGTGATTTCGGATGCACGTGAAGAGGATCTGCAGATGCTTGCGGCCCGTTTTGAAGCCCCGAATGAAGTGTCGCGTGCAGCGCTGATTCGTGTTGATACGGGAATCGAGAAGGAAATGTCGCAGGGTGGGTGGCTGGCAGAGATGGCACGCAGGCAAACCTCCCATGTGGCAACCTGAGGTGTTACAGCCAGACAAGCGACATCGGCACGGTCAGCATTTGGGGGCCGGCCGGCGAGTTGAAGTGCAGTGTGACCAGTCCCTGCTGAATGCCGGCCGGTGGCATCGCGGCGACGCTGATGGCAAGAGTGGTTTTCTGAGAGTCTTCGGAGTCGGGTTCGAGGGACTCTGCGGTCGCCTGCAGCTCGACCGGGAATGTTTCAACCCTGTCGATGGTCCATTCGGCTGGCATTGACAGCACAATGCTGGTTCCCGCTGATTCTTCAGGCTTATTCCCGCGAATCACGACGCGTCCCATTTCCGGTGACACTTTCAGGCAATCTTTGAGTTCCGGGTCGGCCTTACCGACGATCACGGGAATCTGCAGTGCCGGGTAATCGGGGTCTTCAGTTCGGACCGTGACGACTCCGCGGTGTTTTCCGGGTGGCAGCTTGCTGCTGAAGCGGACATTGACAACGGTCTCGCTGGCGTCTGCACTGACTGTTTGTCCGCCGACAGCAGCCTGAATCAGAGCGGGGGCTGCAGAAACCTCCGTGATTCGCAGCGGGGTGTCGGTCTTCCCGGCACGAAAGTCCGAAATTCGGACGGGGAGCGATTCATCTTCAGCGAGATTGCCGAGGATCATCAGCACACGTGGCTCGATCAGAAGTTTCTTTTCGGGAAGCTGAACGCGCCAGGTTAGGGACACCGTACGAGGACGCGGATCTTCGTAATGAATATTGACCATGTACTCACGAAGTCCGGCCGGTTCATTGACTGTGCGCACAGGCAGTGTGATGCGCCCACGCTGGCCAGGCTCGATTTGTGTGGACGAGAGTTGTGGGCGAAGACACCCGCAGCTGGGTTCCACACCTGTGATTTTGACGGTGCTGGCCCCCTGATTGCGAAAATGAAATTCCTCGGAAATCACCGGCCGTGACTCCGCCACAATCCGACTTTGGTCGGCGAGATAGCTCTCGAAGACGAGCGCCGGGCGTTCTGAGGTGATATTGAGCGGTTGCAATGCGGGGGAATGCAGGCTGTACGCGGTGGACGCCAGCAAAGGAACAGCCAGCAGAAGGAGGCGAACTTTGAACAGATGGTTTCTCATGACAGACAGCCAGCAAAGACGTAAACCCGCGCGGTACAGGGTTGTGGAGCGCGGGGGCAATCGGAATCTTTGCAGGTGGCGGCGTTTCTGAGAACGGCAGTTTGCGGAGTCAGTGGAAGTACTCAATGGAGATCGCAGGGGGCGGCGTAATCCTTCCAATGGCCGTGTCTGCGGTGCACGTGAGCGTTACCATAACGGATGCGGTGGACTCCGTGGGTGGCTGCTTCCCCAGCCAGTGGCTGGCCGGCACAAGCAGAAAACGTGGGCGTGTGAGTTCTTCAAGCGGTTGATCTTCGACGACTTTTTTCCCATTGATTGTGATGGCATACCGGATCGGAAGTCCCTTCCACGCGTCCCGGATCTGCTGCTGTCGCGCCCGCTGATTTCCGGCCACGAAAAATCTCAGTCCTCGCAGTGGTCCGGCTTCGGACTGAACCGTAAAGGTTGCCGTGGCACTCTGCCCGGCATTCAGCGTCCCGGCAGCAGTGCTGAGTTCCAGCCACCCATGAACCCGCGAGGTGCCCGTGGCAGCAAAGATTGCAGATTTTCCACCCGACGCTGGTGCGACATCATTCGCATATTCCACGCTCCCGGTTGCGGCGACTCGATGGAAAGTCAGTCCACTGTGGTCGACTGCGGATCCTGCTGCGCAGAAAACGGCCACCGCGATCGCAAGCACGCCTGCAGCAAGAAGGCGTGGCAATGGGCAGTGCAGCCTGATGGCTTGCGTGCCACTGATCGCCCGCTCACCGCACGATCGCAGCTTCTCGATCACAGCCCCGGCACTCCAGCAGAAGGGGAAAACCAGATTCAACGCATAGTAGGGGTGAGACTCGGTGAGCAGGTAGACTGCCAACATCACTGCGGCACTGGATGCCAGCGGAAACAACTCAGATTCTGACCTGACGAGCGGTCCTGGCAACAGCAGCCGCAACAGGAGCATGCCCCCCGTGATCAGGGCCAGCAGATAACTGAAGGTCGACTGAAACGCCCCAAACCAGACATTCTCTGGTTTTGCATCCAGCTTTTGCAGGCGAATGTCGTCCTGCACAAGCGGCATGGAATCAGCCGCTCTTGACAGCACTTCATTCTTGCGAAACGTGCACTTCAGAAATTCGATGCCGGTGCCCAGCTTTTCGTGCAGCAGTTTGCGAAAAGCCAGTGGCAGCACGTTCTTCGAATCCACTGCATACGAATAGTGCGTCCACAGGAATGATTTATCACCGTTTGCATCGGTGGTCGAATCGATTGCCGTAAGGTAGTTCAGTGTCCAGTTCGGTGGCCCAACGAGGCCAGTTTTCTGCAACAGGAACTGGTCCAAATTCCGCACCAGCAACTGCTCTGTGACCACCAGCACGATAAAAAACACCAGCTTCTGCAGGTTTGAAGCACGAGCACCAGTGCGTCGGGCAACCAGAGATGCAGGCAGCAGCGGACCAATCAACAGGCACAGGGCCAGGCTGAGGATACAAATCATCCCGTAGGATTTTGTCAGATCGAGCAATCCAAGCGCAATACCTGCCAGCAACCCGAAAATGCCTGCAGCCCCGAGTCGGCTCAGCCATCGGCTGCTGCGATCAGACTGCAGTTCAGAGACCTTGAGAAAGCTGTCCACGGCCAGCCATGCGGCTACCATCCAGAGGTATCCAGGGATGTTGTGTGTGACCATTCCCGGCAGATACCAAAGCTCCGGATAAAGCAGCAAAAACGGCAGTGACAGCGCAGCAGTCTTCAGACAGAACATTCTGCGGATGAGAATGCAAAGCAGCCAGACAGTGACCGCCTGTGTGAGCACATTGACGCACTCATAGGCAGACATGGAGGGCCCGAAAAAATAGGAAATCGGCCAGGCGAACGCCGCTGCACGCCGGAGGTAGATGGCGGACAGCCCCTGCGGACCACTGCGAATCGACTCCCAGTCCTCGGCTGCCAGTTGGGCCCCATATCGATGATAGGCCTCGTAATCAGACAGCGGACGGAACTCAACAGTGGTCAACCACCAGATCTTTGCAAGGAACACGGCGACCGCAAAAGCTGCCATGCAAATCTTCAGGCTGAAGTCTGATGCTGTGGTGTAGACGACTCGAACCCAGCCAGCCACGAAGAGCCCTGTCAGTATGGTGGCAATCATGGCTGCCGATACCTGGTCCGGAACTCGTAAAGTGACCACGGGAATCAGCCGACACCAGCAGAGATGGGCCGCGAAGATGAGCAGAATCAGCCTGATCACCTCTGCTGCGACCTGACTGACAATTTCCCCGGATGAAGCTGACAACTGCGACTGCAAATGCAGCGCTGCGATTCGTTGTCCAGCAAACAGCAGCAGGATAATTCCCAGCCAGATCGTAAACCCCTGCGTCACCGCGACCAGCAGAAGAGGAGCATTTCCAAGCCAGTTCACTGTGCCGATGCCTGTGGAAAGCGGGAACAAATATGCTGGTTCCGGAAACAATTCCCATGCATCCTCGACTCCCATTCTTCGCCGCAGTTCCTCGAAG
>JBEIEK010000226.1:0-10093 GCA_040382995.1 Planctomycetaceae bacterium | reverse complement strand
CATTGACCTCGCCACCGTGATGGCCCATGAATACGGTCACCTGCTGGGCTGGCAGGATCTGGATCCGCAGCAGTATCCAGGGCACTTGATGGCGGGTGAGCTGGCGGTGGGTGAACGTCGCGGCGTGGAGACGCTGGATGTGGTGGCCCGTGGTTCGGAACCGGCGGTGCCGGAGGTGTCTGTGGTGGTGCCGGCTCGCGGGGTGGATGTCTTCCGTGAGGAGGAACCTGGCGATGCTGTCACTGGGCTGATCCTGGTTCCAGTGCGTGATGTCGAGCTGGTTAATGGGGCTCTGGTGAAGAGAGTGGAGAGTGAGTCTGATGGGGATTTGGCAGTAGATATTGTTGTGCGAGACAGGAATCGATCGGGAGAGAACGCTGGCATTGATGCTGACCTGTCACTGATCGACGACCTGTTCGCGGATTTGAGTCTGCTGCCATAAGTGCTGAGCCGCCGGACGGCAGTCCGCGGGCAAACGGCCCTGTAAACGCAACTGCAAATGCCCTCGGCATCGCGCGCACCTTCGGTGCGAAATCGCAGCCGGGGGCTTCCGCCCATCCGCTCAGATGCAGGACGGCAGTCCAATCGTCTTGAAGTTCTCCCAATCCCGGCGAAAAGCAGCCTCAATCCCCCCTCTCCCATTCGAGGGGAGAGGGGACGGGGGTGAGGGGTCAAAGAACACTGCCAGCCCCCACGTCAACACTTCCGCGACAGTGTGAATCCAGGATCCTCGTGCACTGTCCGTGCTGTGCGTGTGGCAGGGGCGTTTCACCCTTGTCCTTTTCATTGTGGAAGGTTTAGGGGTCGAGTCAGTAATACATGACCAACGGCAATTGCCACCGTTTCGCCATCCCGGGGCGAAGCTCTCGCTAAGCCGCAGCGCCTGCAGTGTTCTGGTTGGCTTCGCCAGCGTGCAAACGCTATCATCACCGCCCGCCAATTTCCCCGTCGAGCCGCGTCACAGGAGTCCCGCCGTTATGCCGCTCCAATCGCTCCCCGCCCTGGCGGTGTCGCTGACACGCCTCCTGACCGCCTGCCTCGCAGCGTTGTTCATATCCGCGTCAGCCTCCGCTCAGAATCCAGACGACAATCTCTATCTCACCCACATACGACCGCTGCTGCAAACGCGTTGCACGGCCTGTCACGGAGCGCTCCGTCAGGAATCCGGACTTCGACTGGACACGGTCGCGGCCATGCGGATCGGTGGGTCTGCCGGACCTGCATTCAAGGCCGGTGATACCGCCGCCAGCCTGATCCTGCAGAGAGTCTCCTCGGCAGACGCCGAACACCGCATGCCTCCGGAGGGTTCCGGTGAGCCGCTGAATACTGAACAGCAGCAGCTTCTGAAAGACTGGATCGCGGCCGGCGCTCCCGCCCCTGACAACGAACAACCCGAAGCTGATCCCCGGGATCACTGGGCCTTTCGCCCGATTGTTCGGTCGGAAATTCCGCCGCAGCCGAAAACTGCCGAACCCGCCACTTCAACCCCGCCCAGCCCCATTGATCTGCTGCTTGCCACACATCTCCGTCAACAGCAACTCAGCCCGCTTCCTGAAGCCCCCCGCGAAATCCTGCTGCGGCGTCTTTCGCTTGACCTGATCGGACTCCCACCAACCCCCGAAGAACTTACCGCCGTCCGCTCTGCCTCCGCTGATGGCTGGTACGAACGGGAAGTCGAGCGTCTGCTTGCGGATCCCCGCTACGGAGAGCGCTGGGGCCGGCACTGGATGGACATCTGGCGTTACAGCGACTGGTGGGGACTGGGTGATCAGCTCCGCAACAGTCAGAAGCACATCTGGCACTGGCGCGACTGGATTGTTGAATCGCTGAACAACGACGTGGCCTTCGACGAGATGCTGCGGCTGATGCTGGCCGCTGACGAAACGCACCCGAATGACCTCAGCCGGCTGCGTGCCACCGGGTTTCTGGCTCGCAACTACTTTCTGTTCAATCGCCCGCAGTGGATGGATGAAACCGTCGAACATGTCAGCAAGGCGTTACTTGGGCTGACCTTCAATTGCGCCCGCTGTCATGATCACAAGTACGATCCCATTGATCAGGCTGACTACTATCGCATGCGTGCCTTCTTCGAACCATACCACGCGCGAGTGGATGTGGTTCCGGGTGAGGCGGATCTGGAGCGGGACGGCATCCCGCGGGTTTTCGACGCCCACCCGGACGACCCGACATGGCTCTACATTCGAGGTGACGAAAAGCGTCCTGACAAAAGCCAGTCCATCTCTCCCGGTCTGCCGGCAATCTTCGATTTTGCTCCCCTCGCCATCACACCGGTGACACTCCCCGCAGAAGCCTGGCAGCCAGAACGTCGCGACTGGGTCGCAGATGCTCACATCACCGCAGCCCGCCGAAAACTGGAAGCAGCCACAGCCGCTAGCGATGCCGCCCGGCAAGCCCTCGAAACAGCCCGCACCGCCAGCACCAAACTTCGCCTGACGGCCCCGCCCGAAGCTCCGGAATCTGTCCTCTTCGATGACTTCCAGTTGCTCGATCCCGCCCGCTGGCAGTTGTTCGCCGGCTCGTGGAAGCATTCTCCGGGTCGGCTGGAGCAGCAACTGGATGGTCAGCGCCGCGCTGCGCTCAGACTGCTGCAGCAACCGCCTCAGGACTTTGACGTCCTCGTGCGTTTCACGATCCTCGGCGGCTCCCAGTACCGCAGTGTGGGCCTTAGTTTCGATGCTTCGAACGGAGACCCGACCGTCGACACCGCAGCCGACTATCATGAACACAATGTCTACATCAGCGGCCAATCCCCGGGATCCAAAATCCATGCCGCGTGGAATGCCGGTGGCCGCTGGAATTATCCGCCGTTTCCTGCCGTTCGCAATCTGCCGATCACGCTCGGCACCGAATACACACTCCGCGTTCAGGTTCGCGGCAAACTGCTCAACGCGTCGGTCAACGGCCTCCCGCTGCTGGCCTGCAACCTACCCACGGACCGTCGCAGTGGTGTGCTGCAGCTGACCACCTTTGACGCGGTTGTGGCCGTCCATGAATTCCAGCTGGCAGCTCTTGATCCACGGACCGTGCTGCAGGCCGCTGGCAGTCTTCCCGCGGAAGGCGTTTCCGTTTCCCCTGACCCGGTGGCCGCACAGCTGGATCTGGATGTCGCCGAAGCCACACAACTGCTGGCGGCAGCCGAGGTCACCGAAGTCGAACACCGCGCGCAGGCGTGGCGCGCCGTCTGGCAGAACGCAGAACAGCCCACCCGCACCGAAACCCACGCAACCGCCGTTCGCTCCCTGCGCCAGAAAGCCGTCGCCGCTGCAAGGCACGCACTGGCCGTCGCCCGCCGCGACCAGCAGCGTGCCACTGCTGAACGCGGTGCTGGTGGCACTGCTGCCGCCGCAACAGCGGTCACCGCCAGCACAGAAGCACTCAGTCGCGCCGAAGCCACGCTCAACACGGACATTGATTCCGCCACACCCCTCCCGGAATTCATTGGCGCCCGCTGGACGCCAACCCGCTTCTTTTCCTCCGGCACCGACGACCCTGCCCCAAAGTTTCTGCCGCAGAGCACCGGCCGACGCTCTGCCCTCGCCGCCTGGATCACTCATCCCCGCAATCCACTCACCGCCCGCGTCGCCGTGAATCACATCTGGCTTCGTCATTTGGGCCAGCCCCTTGTTCCCACGGTGTTTGACTTCGGACTCAAGTCTCCCGAACCGACACAGAGCCAGCTGCTGGACTGGCTTGCCGCTGAATTCATCGAAGGTGGCTGGAACCTTAAACAGCTCCACCGCCGCATCCTGCTCTCCGCTGTATACCGCCGCAGCTCCAGCCCACCGCCTGGAGATCAGCGTCTGGCACGCGACCCCGAAAATCAATACTACTGGCGACGCCTGCCGGGCCGCATGGAATCGCAGCTTGTCCGGGACACACTGCTGGAACTGGCCGGCACACTCGATCCAGAGCGCGGTGGCCCCCCCATTCCCCCCGCTCAGCAGGCTGAGTCACGCCGCCGCAGCCTCTACTTCCAGCACTCCAACAATGATCGAAATCTGTTTCTTACCATGTTTGATGAAGCGTTGGTGACCGACTGCTATCGACGGGAACAAAGCATCGTGCCCCAGCAGGCACTCGCACTGTCCAACAGCCGACTGGTTCTTGATGCCGCACCGTTGATTGCCGCCCGAGTCACCAGTCAGGGTTCCAAACTGGCCCCCGCAGCAAGGAACGAGACTGACCGCTTTATTCAGGCTGCCTTTCTCCTGCTGCTGGGCTCTGAGCCATCCCCCGCGGAACTCGCTGCGGCAAGCCAGGCACTTCAGGACTGGGAACAGCTCCCGGAATCCACAGCACAGCCCGCCAGTAGCCCCGCAAGCTTCGCTCGCACACAGCTTATTCAGGTCCTGCTCAATCACCACGATCTGATCACCATTCGCTGAAGCCGGAATTCAACCTATGCACCATTCCCACAATTTCCGCACACTGTCCCGACGTTCAGCCAGCTTCGGCCTCGGCTCCGTGGCGCTCGCTGCTATGCTGCACCGCGATGCCACGGCAGCCGGCTGGACGCCTCCCGATGGACAGCCCCATTTTCCGCCCCGCGTCAAGAGCGTCATCTGGCTGTTTATGAACGGTGGCCTGAGTCACATGGAAAGCTTCGACCCGAAGCCGATGCTGACCAAATATGCCGGCAGGACCATCGCTGAAACGCCGTTTGCAGACGTGCAGAACCCACGGAAACTTGCCATCGAGCGACTGGTGGTTCCCGATGGCAATGGCAACCAGCGAAATACGCTCTACCCGCTCCAGATTGGCTTTCGTCCCCGTGGCGAAAGCGGCATCGAAGTCAGTGACTGGTTTCCGCACATCGGCTCACAGATTGATCGCATCGCCGTCGTCCGGTCGCTCTGGACCACCGACAGCAATCACGGGGCGCAGACTCAGTTTCATTCCGGTCGGCATCAAAACGACGGTTCATTTCCGAATCTGGGAGCCTGGGTGCACTACGGCCTGGGATCGCTCAACGAAAACCTCCCGCAATACATCTCCTTTGGCAACCGGGAATACTGGAATCGCCGTGACGGGCACTATCTGGGTCCGGCTCACGATGCGGTGCCACTGCGCGTTGACCCCGGAAATCCGCTCGATTTTGGACGCCCCGAGCGGCCTCAGTCAGCAGATTCGAGGCGCATCGCCGCCAGGCTCCTTGGCGACCTCCACTCTTATCGTGCTCAGGAAACCGCTGAAGATCCGCAGCTGGTGGCTCGCATCGCCTCATACGAACTTGCCTTCCGCATGCAGCAGTCCGTGCCCGAAGCGGTCGATTTCGCGCAGGAAACGGCTGCCACTCAGAATCGATATGGCATCGATCAGCCCCACAGTCGCGATTTCGGTATGCAAATGCTCGCCGCCCGCCGACTGGTTGAACGCGGTGTCCGTTTTATTCAGGTGCAGCACGGCGCCGGTGGCGCGGGCAGCTGGGATGCCCATGGCGGACTCAGGGCCAATCATGAACGCAACGCTTTGGCCGTGGATCAGCCGATCGCCGCACTTCTCGAAGATCTTGCACAGCGCGGACTGCTCGATGAAACACTCGTCGTATTCGCCTCTGAATTCGGCCGCACACCCGGTTCTCAGGGCTCCGATGGTCGCGATCATCATATCTACGGTTTCTGCTGCTGGATGGCTGGAGGTGGAATCAAAGGTGGCACAGTCCATGGAGCCACTGACGAAATCGGCTTCCACGCTGTGACCGATCGGCATTACGTCACCGACGTCCACGCCACCATCCTGAAGCTTCTGGGGCTGGATTCCAGACGACTTGAAATCCCCGGACGCAAGCGTCTGGAGGTTGATCATGGCACACCCATCGACGGGATACTGGCTTGAAGCGGCTTTGGTCCGGCCGTGATCAGGCCGGGTTTTCGACGCATCCCGGCAGGCTGAATTCTGAGTGCCTGCGGGCCGGGACGCGGGGTGGTCAGCCTCGCTTTTCACCTGTCTATCGCGCATACTTCCGCCCCCAGACCCGTGCGTACTGACCGTATCAACTCCCACCTGCCCGAAAGGCCACATCATGCTCCGCCAGCTGCTTCTGGTCCTGTTTCCATTGTTCGCCGTTACCTCCGGTTACGCCCAGGACAAGCCAGGCGAATCGTCGTCGCCTGTCAAAATCTTCAACGGCACCAATCTTGATGGCTGGGACGGCGATCCACGGCTCTGGTCTGTCAGGGACGGCGTCATCCACGGCGAAACCACTGAAGAAAACAAGGCGGATGGAAACACATTCCTGATCTGGAAGGGTGGCCGTACTGCCAACTTCGAGCTGCGGCTGTCATTCCGCTGCAGCGCCACAAACAACTCCGGCATTCAATACCGATCCCGACACATCACCGAAGGAAATCCGCGAAACAAGTGGGTCGTTCGCGGCTATCAGCACGAACTTCGCAACGAACTGATGTTCCCCAACGTCTCAGGATTCATCTACGACGAAGGTGGCAAACGCGGTCGCATCATCCTGGTGGGTGAAAAAGCGTCCTGGGAGCCATCCGGCAAAAAGCTGGAATCCAGTTCCTTCGTGGATCAGGAAGGCTGGAAGAAACTCTTTCGGCTGGATGACTGGAACGACGTCGTCATTCGCGGCGAGGGCAATCACATCCAGCATTTCATGAACGGCCAGCAGATCATTGACTTCCACGACAATGCACCGGATCTGGCACTTCCTGACGGCATCCTTGCCTTGCAGCTGCACGCGGGCAAGCCGATGTGGGCTGAGTTCCGTGATATCGAAATCAGGGAACTGAAATAGCACCAGTCAGGGTAGCAACAGCAAACCGCCAGGTGACAACACCTGGCGGTTGCATTGACGAACAGACGTGCAGCTCAGCCCTGCTGCAGTTCGGCGATCACTTTGTCTCCCATCGCAGTGGTTGACAGGAATTCGCCACCGCCGGCAATGTCGCGAGTTCGGTACCCGGCTTTCAGGACGCGGCTGACGGCCTGTTCAATCGCATCGGCCTCGGCAGTGAGTTGCAGTGAAGATCGCAGCAGCATGGCAACGGCAAGGATGGTGGCCAGCGGATTGGCGATGTTCTTCCCGGCAATATCCGGGGCTGAACCATGAATGGGTTCATACAGGCCTGGGCCGCTGGAACCAATTGAGGCGGAGGGCAGCAGGCCCAGAGATCCCGGCAGCATCGATGCTTCGTCGGTCAGGATGTCGCCAAACAGATTCTCTGTCACGACCACATCGAAGTCGCGTGGCCGGGAGATCAGGTGCATGGCCATGGCGTCCACCAGCACGACGTTGTACTGCAGGTCAGGGAATTCGGTCCGGACCAGTCGTTCAGAGACCTGCCGCCAAAGTCGCGAGCATTCGAGGACGTTGGCCTTATCGACCATGGTCAGTTTTCCGCGGCGCTGGCGGGCTGCGAGTGCAGCGACGCGCACCACACGTTCGATCTCTGCTGTGGAGTAGGTCATCACGTTCCATGCTTCTTCGCCGCTGGGGTGCGGCCTGCGTCCGGATTCACCGAAATAAATGCCCCCGGTGAGTTCGCGGACGAAGAGGATGTCGGTGCCCTGCACGATGTCACGTCGGAGCGGGGAGGCGTCGAGCAGTTCGTCCCAGGTGCGGGTAGGGCGAAGGTTGGCGAACAGTCCCAGTTCGCGGCGAATCTTGAGCAGCCCGGCTTCGGGGCGCGTTTTTGCGGACGGGTCATCCCATTTGGGCCCACCAACAGCGCCCAGGAGCACGGCGTGGGAGGCTTTGCACGCCGCCAGCGTATCATCCGGGAGCGGGTTGCCACAGGCGTCGATCGCACACCCACCGATCAGATGTTCAGACATAGTGAACTGGTGGCCGAATCGAGCCGCGATGGCGTCGAAGACACGGCGGGCCTGAAAAACGATCTCGGGACCAATCCCGTCGCCGGGCAGGAGTACAAGATTTGCCTGCATGATGAATACCGCTGGTGAGGAAAGGGGAGGAAGGCGGGAAGATTACGCCTGGCCACGCCGGATGCAACTGCAACTCACGTCCCGGGCTGCGGAATTGCAAGGGTGGCGAGGAAAAATGCCGAGTATTCCGGTGGGTGAGCTTCGGAAATTCCAGCCATTCCCCGGGACTTTTCCCTCGCGTCACGCTATTCTCAGCATCCCCGTGTCCACAGCCCCAGCCGTTGATCAGGAACAGCCACCGTGGCAGAAAAACGCGACTTCGACGAATTCCTCGAAAAATTCCACCGCCATCACGAAGTGATGAAGGAAGAACTTCACAAGGTGATCATCGGCCAGGACGCTGTCATCGACCAGATCCTCGCTGCCATCTTCACCGGCGGCCACTGTCTGCTGGTCGGTGTCCCGGGGCTCGCCAAGACGCTCGTCGTCAGCACCATCGCCAGACTTCTGGATGTGCAGTTCCGCCGCATTCAGTTCACCCCGGACCTCATGCCGTCCGACATCACCGGCACCAATGTGCTGGAGGAAAACGAATCCGGCCGCCGCGAATTCCGGTTCGTTGAAGGCCCCGTCTTCACCAACATTCTGCTCGCAGACGAAATCAACCGCACGCCCCCCAAAACTCAGTCCGCACTCCTGCAGGCCATGCAGGAAAAAGAAGTCACCGTCGGACAGAAAACCTGGTCACTCCCCGAGCCGTTCTTTGTGATTGCCACACAGAACCCCATTGAACAGGAAGGTACTTATCCACTTCCTGAAGCGCAACAGGACCGCTTCATGTTCAATGTCAAAGTCGACTACCCAACGCTGGAAGAAGAAGAGCGGATCCTTGAGGCCACCACTTCGGGCGAACGCCCTGAAGTCCGCAAAGTTCTGTCCGCCAAATCCATCCTTTACCTGCAGAAACAAATCAGCCAGATCGTCGCCGGACCGCTTGTGTTCAGCTATGTCGCCCGAATTGTCCGCGCCACACGTCCCAAAGATGCTGCCTCCCCCGAATTCATCCGCCGATTCGTCGACTGGGGCGCCGGTCCCCGCGCCGGCCAGTACCTCATCGCCGGTGCCAAGGCGATGGCAGCCATGGCCGGACGTCCCGCTGTTTCGCTCGCCGATATCCGCAACGTGGCCATCCCCGTCCTGCGGCATCGCATCGCCACCAACTTCCAGGCTCAGGCAGACGGCATGGACGCAGACGACATCATTCGGAAACTGGTCGCCGAAGTCCCCGAACCTGCTGTCCCCAAATACGAACGCACGCGCGGCTGATCCAAACCATGCAAACGCTGTTCATCACCGGCACTGACACGAATGTCGGCAAAACCTGGATCACCTGCACGCTGCTGAAGCTGCTGGCCGACCGCGGACTTGCCGCCGGAGCCTGCAAGCCGGTCTGCAGTGGGGCTGAGTTTCATGCCGATGGCAGTCCCTTCTGGGCCGATGTCGAGGCCCTCCGTACCCACTGCTCACTCAACCCCCCGGAGTCACTCGTCTGCCCCCGCAGATTTCTGGCACCACTCGCACCCAACATCGCCGCAAAACTCGAACACGCCAACTTCGCTCGCCAGGATCTGCTGGCTGCCATCACCGCCTGGAAAGCTCACTGCCAGATGCTCCTCATCGAAGGCGCCGGCGGGCTCTATTGCCCCCTCACAGACGACTGCACCGTACTTGATCTCATCCGCGAACTTCAGGCCCCCTCCATCATCGTTGCCGCAAATCGACTCGGAGTCATCAGCCATACGCGCATGACAGCCGAACTGCTCCAGCGCAGCCAACTCCCGGTCCTCGGCATCATTCTCAACGATGCTCACCCCCCGGCCAGCACCGCAAACGATGCCTCCACCGCACACAATTCCACGCAGCTCATGCACTGGCTGCCAACACTCCCACTGCTCCACTGCACGTGGAACTCAAGGGAACTCACCCTGCTCTCGCCCGGAAAACTTCCCCTCGCAAACCTCGATGACTGGCTCCGGCTGATCCCCCATTCTGCCAATTTCGACCTCGCCAACACCCCCAATCAGTGATAAGCTGTCCAGCAAACCTACCCACCACGCTACACTCTTCTCACCCACCCGCCACCCCTCCAGCGAGCCTTCTCCCATGGCCAGACTCCACCGACGTTCCGTGATTCGCGGCCTTGCCGGCGTCAGCCTTGCTCTGCCTG
>JBEIEK010000225.1:0-10132 GCA_040382995.1 Planctomycetaceae bacterium | reverse complement strand
GAGCTGGATCAGTTCCCGTTCCCGGACATCGAGTGCAACACGGTGCTGGGCGAGCTGATGTTCGCCTGACTGCAGTTCGTGCTGTCGGCTGGCAAGCTCACCGGCTGAGGCCGTGAGCTGCGACTGGCTGTTTTCAAGTTCCAGCTGGCGGGCAGTGAGTTGCTGCCGGAGGCGGAGCAGTTCCCGTTCGCGGGTGTCGAGCGCAGACCGGTGCTGGGCGAGTTGCTGTTCGGCAGACTGCAGTTCGCGTTGGCGTTTGGCAAGCTCGCTGGCGGAAGCAGTAAACTGCGAATGGCTGTTTTCAAGTTCCAGCTGGCGGGCGTTGAGCTGCTGCTGGAGCTGGCTGAGTTCCCGCTCGCGGGCGTCAAACGCAAGTCGGTGCTGGGCGAGTTGCTGTTCGGCGGCCTGCAGTTCGCGTTGGCGTTTGGCGAGGTTTGTGACGGAGGCCGTGTAGAGTGCGTAGCTGTTATCGAGCTCCAGTTGCCGGGCGGAGAGTTCATGGCGGAGGCCGGCAAGTTCCTGTTCGCGGGTCTCCAGTCTCGTTTGGAGTTCGTTCAATTCGTGGCGACGCAGTTCAGCGGCCTGCCGGGAAGCGGCAAATTCACCGTTGAGTTCGGCAAGTTTTTTCTGAAGGATGTCGGCAGTCAGTCTGTTTTCAGCCGACTGTTCATCGAGTTGCAACTGAGCTTCCCGCTGCTTCCCGCGAGTTTGCTCAAGTTCATCAAGAATTCGGGAAATTGCGGCTTCGGATTTTTGCAGTTCCTGTTCACGCCGACGCAGACTGGCTTCGATATCTGGTTTTGCTGCGTTTGAGTATTCGGTGCCGATCGCGGAGTGCTGCAGCGTCGAATTGGCCTCCGTGGTGGCTGGCTTTGGAGACTGGGCTGCGAACAGAGACGCCAGCCGGCTGAAAGGCACACCAGAGTTTCCAATAAACTGCACGATGGGTGTAGCTGATTCCACGGACTCTGCAGCGGGATTCAAATCAATGCGGCGTCCGCTGCGGACCCAGGCCGTCACCACCCCTTCGAACCGCAGTGCCACACCTCCCAGACTGACGACGTCGCCTTCGCAGATCCGCGCTTCGCCAGCCACGGGCAGTTCGTGCACCCAAATGCGACCGCGTTCGCGGCGAACCTGAAGTTGACCGCCGCGATAGATCAGGCGGCAGTGTGCAGCCTGAATCCCGGAGATGTTCAGCCGAATATCGTCCTGCTGCGATGATCCGCAGGAGTACTCGCCTTCACTGCAAAGCTGCCACGAATGATCGCGGGAACCGCACAGTGAAATCAGCAGCGGCTCTGCGGTTTGGTCAGCTTTATTGGCTGAAGCAGTCAGCAGCAGGGTCATGGAAATCTCCAGGGATGGCTCTGGCAGGCATCGACAGTCAGAGCGCAACTTCGCCCAACCCGCCGAGTGTCTGACCGGTCCTTGTGTTTTCATACGTCAGAATCCGGTTCATGTCCGCAGGAACCGCGACGGTAAACTGGGAAGCCCGGGAATCTGCAAAGAAAATTGGGCTGTGACGATTCTGCGACCTTGTGGCATTTCGCAGTCAGCTGAGAAATCCGTCTGGATTTCTGTACGAAAGCACCCCGCAATCTGCACTAAAAAGGCGTGCGTTTTCAAACGGTTCAACCGTCCACCGGAAGGCAGCCACCGATGCGACTGACACTGCGAACACTCCTGGCCTACATGGATGACCGCCTGCCCCCTGCCGGCGCCAGAGAAATCGGACTCAAAATTTCCCAAAGCCCGTTCGCTGGAGAACTTCTGGAGCGGATCCGTGAAGTCAAACGGCGGCGACGCATCGCCACGGCCGCCGCCGATCGGCCCACCGTCGATGCCAATCTGATTGCTGAATACCTTGATGATCAGCTTTCCCCAGACCTTGTTCAGCGAATCGAACAAAAAGTGCTGGCGTCGGACCCGCTCCTCGCAGAGGTCGCCTCCGCCCACGAACTCCTGGGGCTGCTCAGAGATCCCATCGAACTCGAACCCAAACTCCGCGATCGACTGTACGCGCTCGACCCCACCGGTGTTGCCGATGTGCTGCGTGCAGCCGGCAGATCAGCCCATACAGAAGCCACCACCACATCCCCCGGCTGGCAGCCCGAAAGTCCTCGATCCGCACCATCGCGGCACTGGCCAGCACTCACCGTGGCGGCTCTGGGACTGATCTGGCTGCTGTCGCTGGTCGCCGATCCCTCGCTGTTTCGCACCCCAGCCACCGGCAAAGAGCCCCCGCTGCCAGCACTGGCGGCCGCTGACCAGGCGGACAACGTCCCCGGCACAGAGCCTCCACCGCAGCCTGATCCCACGGACGAAGCTATCGCCGACGCCAGGCCACAGGCACCAGATTCCGCCACAGTCGCCGCAAATCCTGCAGATGCTCCTGCTGCACGTCCCGTGGACGACGCGCCCGCCGTCCCCGATATGCCCGATATGCCCGCAGAGGCCGCAGAGGTGAATGCACTGCCGCCCGCTCCCAAAGCCGTCTACCTGCAGGCAGAAAGCCGCATCGTACTGGTGGCCAGCCAGCAGACTGGCCAATGGACAAATCTGCTTCAGATCCGCGGTGGCGATGCCGTCGTCCCGGCTCTGAACGCCGTCAACTGCCGCCCCCTGCTCGGATCCAACTGGGTTGGCATCCCGCGAACATTCAACGCCGGCTTTCGAGGTGCTGGACAGGCATGGCAGGCAAAGACGAATGCCGGTGGAATTCTGCGCATTCCGGAAAGCAATGCGGATCTGCAGCTCCTGACTGGACAGCTGATACTCACCACCGACAGCGAACAGGCATGGCCTGAAGGTCAACCTCCGGTGCTTGCACTGCAGATGGGCTCAGACCTTCTGGCCATCACGCTCATGACTGAACAGACACGTGTGGCGGTGGAAGCCGATCCATCAGCCACGCCGTCGCTCGCGTCAACAGACGCACAGGCGGCAGACGCGCAGGCGATAGACGGTCAGGCAGCTGCGGCCCTGAACGAGCAACCGGCCGCAGCGCCCAGCTTCCTTCTGCCGTTTGATACCGACATCAGGGTGCGTCTGACTGTGGTTGAGGGGTCTGCGCAGATTGCGTTCGCGAATGCGGGTGATCCGATGACGCTGGGCGCCTCTGAAACCATCTCCTGGCTGATTGTCGGCGGGAAGGAACGATCACAGGTTGAACGCAGCAAACTGACGACAGCCGGCATTCCCCCATGGATGCTGCAGGCTGATGCCGCCCCGTTTCCCGAATTGCAGGCAGTTCAGGATCGGGTTCTGGATGCGCTGTCTGCTCCAGGAGTACCTGGAGAACTGGTGCAGCCGCTGCTCACCGACAGGAATCCGCAGGTTGGCATCGCAGCCGCTGATGTGCTGTGCGTCACGGCCGACACCAATCTGCTCCTGAGCGGGTTATTTGAGGGGCTGGATGAAGCGGTACATCGCCGGATCATCGACGGACTGCGAGCGGCGGTCAATGGCTCAGCCACTGCCCGCCAGTCCGTGAGCGGTTCACTGGAAACCCGCCTGTCCATGGCTGATGCAGCCTTTGCCATGCAGCTGATCAGCGGGCTGAATGACACACTCGCTCGTGATCGCCTGATGACAAGCCGACTGCTGCAGTACCTTCAGGGAGATTCGCTGGCCTTGCGAACGCTGTCAATTTTTGAAATGGAGCGTCTGACCGGGGGACGTCAGAACTATTTTCCGGCCGCCGATGCTTCACGCCGGCGTGATGCCGTCAATCGCTGGCAGAAAGCCATCGATCGGAACGGCGGCACGCTGCTTCCCTGACAAGACTGTCGATTTTGTCGTTTCGATACAGAAACTCATGCGCAGATTGGCTTTACGGCGTGGAGTGTTCCCGACTTCCTCACGGTCGCGGCTCGATTGTGAATGCGACGGGGCGTGCAGTGGATGTCAATCCCCCGGTTACGGTGCGCGCCCGCACGGCCAGCGTCGCATCCGAAACAAACCCGACTCGTGACCTGCCTTGTCAAGGGATTCCAGAGAACTTCGACGCAATTGAGCTCCGGTACACTAAGCCAGCACAACTCCATCGGCCTGAATGGCAAACAGGCGGTCGGACACGGGATTGCTGCTGGTTTTGAAGTCGTGGTCGAGCAGTTCCTGAAGTCCTTTCCGCAGTTGCGGGGTGGCACCAAAAACCATCATGCAGTCTCGGGATGGCACCGCGGCCCAGATCGGGCCCCTGCAGACTCTCTGCAGCGACCTGTGCAGATTCGGGTGCAGAATCCATGAGGATCGGGACGGCAGCTCATTGCCCGTGACCTCGGCGATCAGAATGTTGCTGCCTTCACCCGTGTGGATGCTCAGCGTCGGCCCCTTTGCCTTTGCCAGATTCTGCATCGCCTGCTGCTTCACCACATCCGCGTCCAGACCCCAGCGTTCAAGGTCGTGATTCAGCACGAACCGCAGCGTCCTTGCACTGTCGATTGCGTAACAGATCACCAGATTGGCCAGCCATGGTGTCGCCAGCATCCGCTGTCGCACACGATCTGCTTCCGAAAGCTCACTGACGTTCGTTTTGATCTGTCGCAGAATGGAATCGGGCCGCACCATTGGGTAAATCGAATTGCAGACCTCATCCCACGACACATCTGCGATCTGCGTTAAGGAGCGCCAGGTTTCGACTGTGGTGGTCACAAATTCACGGATCAGGTTTTGTTTCTGCTGCGGGGCGTTGCGAATATTGGCCGCCAGATTGTCCACTCGCACCTGCATTGAACCCATTTCAATGTAGTCGCCTGCCAGCTGTGGCCCCGCCTCGGGAGCGGTCGCAGCGAGTGCCTTCACCACCTCGCCCAGCAGCACCGCAATCTCTGCCTGAGGATTGGAGTGAATGCGAAACGACTGCAGCATCCGCTCAAAGACCGGCAGAAAGTGTTTCTGCTGTTCCGGATCACCATCCGTCTGAAACACCACCAGCCTGTCCAGATGCATCGTGACCCAGGTCAGCGAACCGTCGGGCAGCCGCGCTGCTGCGGCCGGATACGGAAAGAGTTTGCTGCGTCCCAGCGGTTGAGCATCAGGGTGCTGCAGCACCATCCGATCGAGCGTTTCCTGCAGGTGCGATTCGCTGTCGAAGAGCGACACAGGGAACTGGAACGGAAGAAACTGCAGTTCCAGAGACACACCGTCGTCCGGCGGTGACGCAATGCTCACGTTCAAACCCGGTGAAGCTTCAACCTGAACCCGCCAGTGCGTGGGATGATCAATCGACACCTCCACCTGCGGATGCGTCCAGTTGGAAAACTCAAAGTCTTCATGAATGTTCACGATGATCCCCCGGGGGACGACAGGAAAGACGCGTGAGCTGGTCAGGCCAGCTCAAAGCCCGGAATTGTGCCGTTGCTTGAACCGAAGGAGCTCACGTCCGTGCCCAGACGCTGCAGCATCTGCACGAACAGATTGCACAGCGGCGGATTCTTCAGCGGGTCAAAACTCAGGTGCTGACCGTGACGAAAACCACCGCCTGCCACAAGGATCGGGAGATTCTTATTGTCGTGACTGCTGGCGTTGCCGAGGTTGCTGCCAAACAGCACGATCGTGCGGTCCAGCAGCGTTCCCCCATCCTCAGGCGTGCTCTTCAGCTTCGCCAGCAGCTCACCCAGCAGCTGCATCACCTGCAGTTCAACCATTCGCAGCTCCGACAGTTTTGCAGGATCCTGACCGTGATGCGAAAGGTTGTGCCAGTCCTGTGTCACACCCTGAATCGCCGGGACCGCATTGAATCCGTTCAGCGCGAACGTGATATACCGGGTCGAGTCGGTTTGCAGGGCCAGTTGCATCAGGTCGATCATCAGCCGGACTCGACCCACCACCTCCACCGAACTGGTGATGTCCACCGGCGGTTTGGCGTCGACCACAGGTTTCGGACGACCTGCCCACTGCTGAGCCGTCACCATCCGCTGCTCCACCTGACGCACCGCACTGAAGTACTCGTCCAGCTTCTGCTGATCCTGGCGCCCCAGTCCCCGCTGGAATTCCTTCGCCTCGCCCAGCAGCGTGTCCATAATGCTGCGACCTTCACTCAGTCGCTGCTCCTGAGCCTTCATTTCGGCCGGAGTGCCAGCCATGAACATCTTCCGGAAAATCACCGACGGACGCTGCTCCGCCGGTATCGGTACTCCATTGCGACTGATCGACATTCCTGTATGCGATGACGCCAGCACCAGGGAATCAAACCGCGTATCCGGGGCCAGTCGCTCGACGGCAAACTGGTCGAGCGAAATGGTGTTGCGAAAATTGTCGGCTCGCGGATGAGGTGCCGATGTGAGATAACACAGCTCAGTCGGATGCCCGCCGTCCACGTCCGGATGCGAAAGCCCTGAAAAGACGGTCAGGTCGCTGCGGAAGTCCCGCAACGGTTCCAGGTAGGGTGTCAGCTCGTAGTCCGTCCCCGCCCGCGTCGGGAACAGATTCGGCGTGTGCAGTCCGAGCGTGGTGTTGATGCAGATCATCCTCCGCGGCAGCTCTTTGGCGGACTCCTGACCCTCTGCTTTTGCCATGGATTCCAGCAGCGGCAGCGTCAGTGTTACGCCGGCACCCCGCAGACAGAATCGGCGGGAAAATCGTCGAAGATTGCTCATAGCCCGTTCACTTCCCCTGAAAGAGGTCACTGGCGACAACCGCGTGAACGATCGAACGAAGTCCGTAGTCCGTCTCGCTGGCAGCAGCCAGAATCCGGTCGATCTCCGCCCGATCCGTCACGCCAGCTGGCTGGCCCGTCGCATAACACACAAGTTTTTCCGCCACATTTCGAGCAATCTGGTTGGGGTTGCTGAGCAGCAGCTTTTTAAGTTCGGTCATGTCGGCAAATGATCGACCATCCGGCAGCGTATCGGCCGAGTCCACCGCGGGGCCCAGACCGTATTGCCACGCGGCCAGATATTTGGCCAGTGGCCCGGTGCGATTGCTGACCCAGTCCCTGCGATCGGCAATCACACGATACCGATCACGCCAGCCACCAATCACGTCGTAGTTCTCGAGGGCAAATCCCAGCGGATCAATCTTTGCATGGCAGCTGCTGCAGTTTTCCGTGGCACGGTGAGCCGCCAGCTGCTCGCGAATCGTACTGGCTCCGCGAATATCCGGTTCAACCGCCGGAACATTTCGCGGCGGAGGTGGCACCGGTTGTCCAAGGATGCGATCGAGCACCCAGACGCCACGATGCACCGGACTGGTTGTGGAACCGTTCGCCGTCACCTTGAGTATGCTGGCCTGCGTCAGCACGCCACCCCGATGAGACTCAGGTTGCAGCATCACCCTGCGAAACTCCACGCCGTGCACATCCGGAATCCCATAGTGTTCCGCCAATCGTCCGTTGAGCATCGCGAAATCGGAATTGATGAAGTTCCGTACGCTGAGATTCTGCGTGAGCAGCTCTTCAAAAAACAACTGCGTTTCACGCACCGCAGACCACTGCAACAGCTCTTCAAATTCCGGATACAGCGTCTTATCCGGAGTCGTTGCGTTGATGTCCCGCAGGCTCAGCCACTGGCCCGTAAAGTTTTCGGTGAACGCACGGGACCTGGGGTCCCGCAGCATGCGTTCGACCTGAGCCGCCAGGACCTCAGGCTTTCGCAATTCACCCGCGCTGGCAAGGGCGAAAAGCGTGTCGTCCGGCATGGTGCTCCAGAGAAAATATGACAGGCGACAGGCCAGCGCGAAGTCATCGAGCACATCGCCCGAGTGCGTCACGTCGCGAAAATACAGAAACTTCGGCGACGTCAGCACAGACTTGAAACCCACCCGCAACGCCGCATCGAACGCAGCCCCCGATTCCAGCGCCGCAGACACGAGCGATACGTAGGGCTGCTCTTCACCTTCCGTCACCGGTCGCCGAAAGGCCCGCGGCAGGAACGCCCGCAGTAGTCGGGCTGCGTCCTCAGGTGTGCCCGTCTTGGGGTCCACATCGCCATAGACCCTGCGGTAACTTTCCCTCGGCCATGACTCGGAAAACGGTCCCTCCACTTCCATCCAGTGCACATGCAGACCCGGCCCCGGGTACTCCGCCACCGTCTCGGGCTTCAGATACACAAACGGCAGCGCCACAGGTGCGACTTTGATCGTGTCGTTTTTCTTCAGCAATCGCTCTTCGAATTCCAGCACCGCAGGGGCACCAGGTGGTACGTCGAAGTAGCCCAGATGCCGCACGGGATTGCCGCTGACCACAAAATTGCCCAGCAACACAGCCATCGGCAGCGGCGTTGACGAATTGTGGGCCGATGCTGCCACTCGAAAGCGATACCGACCGGCCGCAGGCGCTTTGAATTGCCGCAGATCCGTGGCAGAGTTGCCGTTGTTGCGGAACAGTATCACTCCCTCCGGCTGCTTCCACACGCCCGGCAGAAACCACGTCGGCAGGGAATCATACAGGTCGTAACGCTGCGTTCGGCTGTCCTCACGATGCACCGGGGCAACCGCCGCGTCCAGCACGGCATCAATCGCGTCCAGACACCGTTCAATAAACACGGGCGAAATATTCAGCGCCTCACCCACGTTGTCAAAACCCTGCTGCACCGCGTCTTCCGGCAGCATGTCCCGCACCGAGACACGCACGGCGAACAGGTCGTTCAGCGTGTTCTCGTATTCGACCCGGTTCAGCCGCCGCAGGATCACACGGCCACCATTTTCACGGTTCGACACCGCTTCAAGACGCGCCGTCAGCACGCTCACAAATTCGTCCCGCTGCTCAGCCGTCGGTCGCGGTTCCTTTTCCGGAGGCATCTCTTCGGAACTGACTCGGGAAATCACCTGCTCCCACGCAGCAGAGGTCTCCGGGTTGGACAGGTCTGTTCCCAGCTGATCCAGCCGGAGTTCGCCGCTGGATTTCGCCGGGCCGTGACACCGGAGACAATGCTGCTGCAGAAATGCCAGCGGCGCGTCGCCGAGCCCACCGCTTTCCGACAACGGTCGCGGTTCGTCACCCGCCTGCAGCACCGCGCAGCCCGACAGCAGGCTAATGATCAGGCAGAGTTTGATTGGGTCAGCCATCGCCCGCACTTTGCTTCCCGGGAACAGAAACCAACCCGCCAGGGATGCTCGCAGGAGCACGGTCGGGCGCAGCGAGATTCTGACATCTCTGCAGAGGGAAGTCATCCCTAAGTATAGGTAATTTTTGTTGTTTCAGGGTTCGCAGGACTGGAAGTATGGGTTCAGCCGGGGCGGTCCTTGCATTCCTGCTGCTGCCGGTATAGGCTGAAACCGGAGGTCGTCGTCCGTTGGGATGACTTCATGTTTCAGTCTTCAGCCACCTGGATTTCATCTCATGACTTGTGCCGGTCCTGTCTGCGCAGAACTCCTGCTGCCCCTGTTTTTCTGCGGCCTGCTCACCCAGCTTGCCTGCGCCCAGAACCAGGCTGCTCCGGCCGATCCCGATGCTGCTTACGTGCTTGGAAACGATTCCCAGCGACACCCAAACGTTCCCGTCGGCAAGGTCACCAAACACGAATGGACCAGCCGAATCTTCCCGGAAACAACCCGCGAATACTACCTCTACGTCCCCGCTCAGTACGATGGTGTCCAGCCAGCCTGCCTGATGGTCTTTCAGGATGGTCATGCCTACGCCGACGAAAATGGTCAGTTCCGCGCCCCCGTCGTGCTTGATAACCTCATTCATCAGGGGCATCTTCCGGTGACCATCGGCCTGTTCGTGAATCCCGGCCACACAGGTGGTCCGATACCCGACAATCGCTGGCGGGCTTCCAATCGCAGCTTTGAATATGACACACTCAGCGACCAGTACGCCCGCTTCCTGCAGCTGGAACTCATCCCCCACATCGCCTCGGAACACAAACTCCAGCTCTCCCCGGACCCTGCCGATCGAGCCATCTGTGGGATCTCCAGTGGCGGCATCTGCGCGTTTACGGTGGCCTGGGAACACCCGGAATGGTTCAGCAAAGTGCTCAGCCATGTCGGCAGCTTCACCAATATTCGCAGCGGTCACAACTATCCGGCCCTGATTCGCAAAACAGACCGCAAACCCATCCGCGTGTTTCTGCAGGATGGCGAAAAGGATCTCGACAACGAACACGGCAACTGGTGGCTCGGCATCCTGCAAATGGACCGCGCCCTGAAGTTCAAAAACTACGATTTCCAGTTCGTCGGCGGACCGGGT
>JBEIEK010000224.1:0-10133 GCA_040382995.1 Planctomycetaceae bacterium | reverse complement strand
GGCGAGCGGTCGATGTCAATCGGCCGGTAACGCCCCTGGTGCGCTCCTGCTGCGGCGCTGGCCGGGCGAGCACGTGACGTTACCGGGGGATTGACATCCCCCGCTCGCCTTGCCTGCTTTTTTGAGGCGATTGAGAGAACTTCCAGGCCATTGGGCTTCCGCCCGATCGCTCAGTTGCATTGGGGGGGGGGTGAGCGTTTTGATTGCGATGCTCGCCCAGTGCTCACTTCTTCCCGAATCGGCGTTTAAGGTGCTCCCAATCGTCGCGGTAAATGTCCTTGAGGACGCGTCGCAGGGTCTCAATCAGGTTGCGGATTTCGGTTTCGGTCCGGTCGCACGCCACTGCGATTTCGCTGACGGTCCAGCCTTCCAGCAGTCGCTGCACGGTGGGTGCGACCCACGGATATTGACCGAATTTTTGCTCCACTTCCTGCAACAGTCGCCGCAGAACATCGGCCGCTGTGGCCATGTCGGCTGGATCCACGGCAGCGGAATCCCCGACGCCGGCGAGCATTGATGCAGCTGAGTTTTCTGAATTTTCGGCACCGGTGTCCTGCGTGAGCGGTCGCCCGGGGGAATTCGATGGACGTTCGGCTGATCTGCGATGATCCCGGGCTTTCCAGCAGATGATGAGTTCGAGGAGACCGAAGAGTCGTTCGCGACAGTCCACCGTTTCGAGTTTGCCGCGCCGGGCGCGCTTGTAGAGTTCAGCCAGAGATTCCTGAAGCACGTCCTCGCCGCTCATGCTCTGTCGTGCGATCCGCCCAAGGTGGCCTTCCGCGCGTTCCATGGCACCCCGGTAGAAGGGGTGACTGTAAATCCGCTGCAGGAGCTGTTCGAGGATGGCGACATCACCGCGCTGCAGGTTGTGGATCAGGCGAGTAATGGAGCCGGTTGCACTTTCGTCGCCGGGAATTGTCATGTGTCGAGACCCTGCAAAGGCTGAGGACTGCGGAAAGGCGGCCACAGGGCTGCAACTGGTCTTTTTCCGGCCGGCAGACGCAAAAATCTGCTTTAAGATGGCGTTTTTTCAAAACTGATCGCCGGCATCATCCGCCAACCACGGATTTCAGCACTTCTTCCTCGACGAAAATCGGCAGGACGGGGGAATGATGCACCGCCAGAGCCACTCCGTCACTGGGGCGACAATCGATTTCATGCAGTTTTTCACCCACACGAATGTGGATGGACGCGTAGTAGGTGTGTTCCTTGATTCGATTGATCACCAGCGCTTCGCACTGGCCACCAAGTGCTTCGATGACGTTCAGCAGCAGCTGATGCGTCAGCGGCCTGAAGGGGGCGGAATCAAGCAGGCGGCGGTTGATGGCCTGGGATTCGACAGCCCCGATGACGATGGGAAAGGTGCGGCTGCCGTTGACTTCGGTGAGATGGATCCAGTGCTGGTCGTGAAGATCGCTCTCGACAACCCGGGTGAGTTCCATACGCACGGCCACGGAGGTCTCCTGAAGAAAGGCCGTGGCCGGTTGGCCACGGCGTTGAGATGTCAAGGTGCGGGGAGACGGGGGTGGGACGTTTCGCGGAGCGAAACGCGACGATAAACACCGCCGCTGGTGGAGTCTCAGGGCAGTCGGCGGACCTTGAGGTTGCGGAAGTAAACTTTGCTGGAGGGGTCGTGGGCCTGCAGGGCGAAGGTGCCTTCACCCAGACGGCGTTCGAATTCGGCTGAGAAAGCCGGTTTGCCTTCGGGTTCCGTATAATCGACGGTGGTTTTGTCGTTGACGCGGATGGTGATGTGGCGGCCTTCGACGCGGATGTACGTTTTATACCACTCGTTGTCCTTCAAGCCTGGGTTGGGGACGTCCACGACGCCGTAGAGGCTGCCGGATTTTTTGGGGTCTGACTGAGTGACATTGACCTGGCATTCAAGTCCGTAACGGGGCCAGCCGGTTTCCTGGTAGCGGGTATGGAAGTAGATGCCGGCATTGCTGCCGGGAGTGGTCATGACTTCGCATTCGAATTCGAAGTTTTTGAACGGTTCTTTCTCTCCGTTGAAGAACAGGTGGCTGCGTTCGCCGTGGCAGACCAGTTTTCCGTCTTCAATCTTCCACGAATCCTGATGTTCGCTGGCTTTCCAGCCGGTGAATGTTTTGCCGTCGAAGAGATTTTTCCATTCGCTGGGTTTGTCGTCGGCAATCGCGGCGAGGCTGCAGGCGCATGCGGCGGCCAGCATCATCAGGCGTTTCATGGTCGGGCTCCGTGGAAAGTGGTGGAAGTGTGATGGCCGGCGAATTCAGAGGTGCCAGCGTCCGCGAATCATAGCCGATCGGATTTTTTTCACGAGTCCGCAGGTTTCCCGTGCGCACGAAAACAGGTATTCTAAAAGGGCCTGTCAATCCCCATCCGGACCTGGCGAACGGACCGTGCCCGCATTCTGCCAATTTTTTCTGCTGATTACCGCCCTCGCGCTGGCCGGCTGCGGCTCGGGAGCTGCGCCGCACTCGACGGAAACCGCCGGCCCCGCTCCGCAGTCATCCGCACCTGTATTTCGCGAACGCAGCGTACCCGCTCTGACAGCGTCCCCGCATCAGGCACCTGAAGACACCTTCGAGATGCCGGAGATCATGGGAAGCGGCTGCAGTTTCGCAGACCTCAATGCCGACGGCCGTCTCGATCTGCTGCTCGTGCCCGGTCAGCAGAAAGCGGACAAAGCCACGAACGCCACCGCACTCCTGCAGGTGCTGCTGCAGCAGCCCGACGGCACTTTCGCGGACATCACCCAGGACGCCTCCATCCGGGTCCTCGGTTTTGGCATGGGCTGTTACCCGGCGGACATCGACAACGACGGCGACCTCGATGTGCTCACCACGTCAGCCGGTGGCACGGCCCTGTTTCGCTGCGATCCAACGGCCGGCAGGTTGACATTCGTGGATGTCACAGCCTCTGCAGGGCTCAGCTCCAGTCGCTGGTCCACAGCCGCCGCCTTTGTCGACTATGACTGCGATGGCTGGCTGGATGTGCTGGTGGTGCACTATGTGGATTACTTTTCCGGCAGTCTGTGTGCGGACGCCACGGGGCGTCGCGATTATTGCGGGGCCCCAGGCCTTCTCTGGAACGGCCGATGCGCTGTACCGCAACCTCGGAGCGCAGGGACAGCCAGGCATCTTTGAAAACGTCACGGTGGCTGCCGGCCTGGCCGCGGCCGTCGGCAAGGGCCTTGGAGCTGTCTGCACGGATCTGAACGGTGACCGCCTGCCCGACCTCTATGTTGCCAACGACATGGAACCTAATCGACTCTGGATTCAGGGACCGCCCGGCCAGTTTTCGGACGAAGGCAGTCTGCGGGGATGTGCGGTGGATTTGCAGGGGCGACCGCAGGCCAGTATGGGGACGGTGTTGTCGGATCTGGACCACGACGGCCAGGAAGACCTGTTTCTGACGCATCTCCGCGGCGAAACAAACACGTGGTACCGTCAGCTTGGAGGCGGCGTGTTTCTGGACGATACGATCCGCATGGGCCTTGCCGAAGTGTCTCGCAACGATACAGGATTCGGCGTGGCAGCCAGGGACCTGGATCTGGATGGGCGGACTGACCTGGCCGTTGTGAATGGTCGAGTAATGCGGGCACCGCTGCTGCAGTCGACTCCGGCTGATTCGCACTGGCTGGAGTATTCCGAACCGCGGAAGATCTTCCTGGGCAGCGACACTGGGCGTTTTCGTCTGCCGGAGGGTGCTGAGCCTTTTCTGCAGCAGTTGCTGGTGTCGCGCGGTCTGGCTGCCGGTGATGTGGACAACGACGGCGACGTGGATCTGCTCACATCCGCGATAGCCGCCCCTGCACAACTTTGGGAGAACATCGCGGTTCGCAGGGGGCACTGGCTTTCACTGCGAGTATTTGACGCCGCACGGCGGAGGGATGCGATCGGTGCCCGCGTGGTGGTGCACGCTGGAAGCCGTCGCTGGACGGCGTCCGTTGTTCCGCACACAAGCTACCTGTCCAGTCATGATCCGCGAATTCACCTGGGTCTCGGAGAGGTCTCACGCTTTGACGCGGTGGATGTGTACTGGCCGGACGAGCGTGCCGGGGCCGAGCGATTTTCGGGCGGAGCGGTGGATCGTTTCATCGAGCTGCAGCGTGGTGCAGGTCAAAGATTGACGGATGCGGAACTTGCCGCAGAGTCAGGCAGGGGTCAGCCATGAGTGGGCCTGAGACGCAGCAAACGGTGCCTGTGGTGGCTGCCCGGTGGCGTTCCGGTTTGCTGGCCGGCGTGTTTCTGGGGATCTCCGTGTTGGTCGTTGTGTTCGGCACAAACGGGTCCGCCAGTCTCATTCCGGTGCCGCAGTTCGACCAGCGTGGCATGGACCGGGTGGTGCTGGCGCTGCTCAGCGACGTGCGAGGTCGAGTGGAGCGTCAGCAGGGGGACGCAGAGGCGTGGGGGCAGTACGGCATGTGTCTGTTGCAGCATGATCGTCCCCGTGAGGCGTTGCTGTGCTTTCGTCAGGCGCGGCAGCTCGATCCCCAAAATCCGCGCTGGCCGTGGTTTTCAGCCATGATCCTTGAACAAACCGATCTTGCGGCTGCCGTGGCGGAGTTGCAGCGGGCCTTTGATCTGGCTCCGGACGCGGTGCATGTGCGGCTGAAGCTGGCGGCCACAAAGCTGTCCCTGGGTGAATGGGATACCACGGAAGAGCTGCTGCGGCCGATTGCGAAGGACTCTGCCGCGACTGCTGCAAGCCTGCTTGAACGAGCGCGGGCGGCGCGGCTGCGAAATGCGCCGAGCGATGTGCTGAAGATCCTGGAAGAAGGTCGAGGGCAGAGCAGCAGCCTTTCGGCCGAACTGCTGGAGGAGGCGGCTGTTGCGGCACTGCAGTCCGGTCAGCCGGAGCTGGCCAGGTCGCTCCGGCTGGAAGCTGTGCAGTACCCGCGTCAGCCGCAGGTTGAGGACCCGTGGCTGGCCGGGCTGCGGGCGTTTGATGTGAGTGGTGGTGCGGATTCGGCGGCCGCGGACCAGCTGCGGGCCCAGGGAAGGCTGGCAGATGCCGCCACTCGGCTTGCAGCACTGGCGCGGCGTTTCCCGGATCGTTCTCGCCCGGCATTAAACCTTGCGCTGGCGCGACGCGATCAGGGACAGCCTGAGCAGGCAGCAGCAGAACTGCGGCAGCTGGCCGAGCGTTTTCCAGAGGATCCTCTGGTGCATTTTCATCTGGCGGTGACTGAGGCCCAACTGGGGCGGATTGAGGCCGCGCTGGCTGCGTTGGTCGAAAGTCTGCGGGTCAAGCCCGACTATGGAATGGCGCGGGCTGCGCTGGCGGATTTGCTGGCAGCCGGAGGCCGTGTGTCGGAGGCTGTGGTTGAGGCGGAGCGGGCGGCCGCGGATTCTCCGGCCGAGATCTGGATCCATTTTGGCCTGATTCGACTGCGCATCGCGGCCGGGCAGCTGGATCGTGCCCGGCAGGCCATGGATCTGGCGGCTGCATTACCAAGTGTGCATGGAAAGAACGAGCAGGTGGAACTGCAGCGGCTGCGTGAAGAGCTGGCGGCCGCAGTGCAGACGCAGGGAGGGAAGCAATGACCGAGGAGCAGCTGCAATCCGGACGCACTGCTGCGCGGCTGCGTGCGTTAGCGGCACTGTGCGTGGTGGCAGTCGCGGCCTGGGGACTGACAACCTGGTGGCAGTCGCGCAAGGCCCAGGCGGTGCGGGACCTGACAATGCGTCCGGAAGCGGCTCTGCCCGATTATGACTGTCCGGACCAGCAGCCGGGGAAGGCGACCGAGCGATCAGAACTGCTGCAGTCAGAGACCGGTCATTTCAGGGAGATCACGACAGAGGCGGGGATCGACTTTCAGCACGTTGTCGGTCCGCTGGGAACGTGGTTCATGCCGGAATCGATTGGCGCTGGCGTGGCGGTGCTGGACTATGATCTTGATGGACTGATGGACCTGTATTTTGTCAATTGCGGGCCAACTCCGGACACCCCGGAACCGCTGCCCCCGGAAACCGATTTCCGCAATCGCCTGTATCGGCAGGCAGCTCCGGGAAAATTCGTCGACGTGACCACGGAATCGGGGCTGGGGGATCCGGGTTACGGAGCCGGCGTGGCGGTGGGTGACGTGGACAACGACGGTTTTCCGGACGTGTTCATTGCCAACTATGGACAGGACGCGCTGTACAGGAATACGGGACGTGGCAGTTTTGAAGCTCTGCCGGAAGCGCTGGGGCGAAGTGAAACCGAGTGGGGATCTGCGGCTGTGTTTGTGGACTACGACCGCGACGGCTGGCTGGACCTGCTGGTGGTGAACTACACAGAGGATCCGGTGTACGGGCACAGAGTTTCCTGTGGATTTTCGCATGGTCTGGTGAGCTATTGCGGGCCGCATAAGTTTCAGCCCACAGTGGATCGGCTGTATCGCAACGAAACCGGTTCAGCGTCTGCCGCGGAGGAAGGCGGTCAGCGGCGAGTGCGATTCCGGGATGTGACTGCGGAATGCGGAATGGATGCGGCGAAGACTTATGGTTTTGGTGCGATCTGCTGCGACCTGACCGGCGACGGCTGGCCCGACATGTTTGTGGCCAACGACGGTGCTCCCAATCGGCTCTGGGTCAACCAGCGCGGGGAGCGATTTGCGGAGGAGGCAGCAGCGCGGGGAGCGGCCTGCAATCTTCGCGGACATGCGGAAGCTGGCATGGGAACTGCCGTGGGTGATGTCAACAACGATGCGTCCCCCGACCTGTTCATCACGCACCTCACCAACGAGACGGCGACGCTCTATTTGGGCGATGCATCCGGATTGTTCACCGATCAGACCCCTGGTTCGGGCCTTGACGTTCACACGCGTCGTCACACAGGCTGGGGCACGTCGCTGGGGGATCTGGACCATGATGGTCTGCTGGATGTGACGGTCGTAAATGGACTGGTGATCCCCTGTCATTCGGGTTTTCCGTTTCATGGCGAGGACGAGTTTCAGGTGCGTCGGGAAGTGATTCGAAATTCGGCCGAGTACTGGAAGGCGTATGCGGACCGCAACGTGCTGCTGCGTGGCCGCGAGGGACTGCGGTTTGAAGACTGGAGTGCTGTGGCCGGGGACTTCACGGCTGTGCCGGCTTCCGGGAGAAGCCTTGCGAGTGGTGATCTGGACAATGACGGCGACCTCGATTTGGTTGTGACCAACTGTGGTGGACGGGCGCAGGTGCTTCGCAATGAACTGCAGAAGCACGGCAGCTGGCTTTCCCTGCGTGTGCTGACGGGTTCTTCGGCGCGGGATGCGATTGGTGCGAAAGTCACGCTGGTGTGTGCGGGTGGGCGTCGACGGACGGCGTGGTGCGTGCCGCAGTCGAGCTATCTGGCGAGTCACGATCCGCGTGTGCATTTCGGGCTGGCGGCGGGAGAGCAGGTGGAATCGATTGAGGTGATGTGGCCGGACGGTCCGGTGGAGCAAGCACGGGAGATTTTTCCGGCAGCGGCCGTGAATCAGTTTCTGCAGCTGCGTCGGGGTAAGGGCAGGCCGTCGGAGAGTCAGGAGTCGTCGCGATGATTCTGGAGTGGCACAGTGAATTCGACGGTGCGCAGATGCTCTGGCTGACAGCCTCCGCTGTGGCGGTGCTGCTTTTGCTGTTGCCAGGCTGTGCGGCCTTGCTGACTGGAGGAGGTTTTCCGTTCAGCGGTCAAGTTCGCGGGGAGCAGTGGCTGATCGGCGGGGCACTGCATGTGGCCGTCTGGATTACGGTTTTGCACAGCCTCGCCGTCGGTCCATCGCTGGGGACGACACCCGTAACCGTCGACACGAGGCCCCCTCAGGGCCTGGAGCAGATGATTCGCGAGGCTGGCCAGGTGATGGATCAGCGACCGTTCTGGGGGCGGGGCGGGTTCATCGGCGACCTCGGATTTGCGGGCTTTCGACATTTGCAGCCGGAGGGAAATTCGGAGGCCCCGATGTACGCGGCTCGACGCCCCCATGGCCGGATCACACTGGCGACCTTCATTACGTTTCAGCTGTCTGTTTACCTGTGCAGCGTGGGCGCTGTGATGGCGGTCGTTGTGGCGGGTCGGCGAGCGGTTTCCTCGATACGTCTGGGGGTGTTCAGTCTGCTGTGGGGGCTTGTCGTCTATGCCCCGGTGGCTCACTGGGTGTGGGGCGAGGGCTGGCTGGGGATTCGATATGCGGTGGATGCAGGTGGCAGTCTGCTGATTCTGATGATTGGGGTTGCGGCGATGGTGGTTGTGGGCCGTGGCCACTCGGCTGCTGTGCATTCCATTCCACCGTGGTGGAATTCATCGCTGCTGGCAACGGTTGGGGCACTGCTGTTCTGGCTGTCATTCCCGATCCTGATGGCATCGTTGCGAGTGCCGACGCCGGAGCTGCGGTCGTTAATCCTGCTGAACAGTCTGGCTGCGGGAAGTGGCGGTTTCCTGTTCTGCGGTCTGCTGAAGCTGCTGGCGCCGACAGCCGGTGGAATTGAGCTCGCAGCCTACGGTCTCTGTGCCGGACTGGCTGCCGTTGCTGCAGGGAGCGTAATGTATGATCCGCTGACCTCGATGATCTGCGGCGCGGCTGGAGCGGGTGCGGGGTGGATTGTCTGGACGGCATTCAGCCGGTACCTGGGTTGGACGGACGGAGCGGCAACGGTGATGCTGGTGGCGGCCGCATTCACGGGAATGCTGTCTGCCGGTATTTTCGGAAACTCCGCTAACGGCGTGCGACACTGGGACGGCAGCACAATTGATGGACTGTTGTACGACAACCCATCGCTGCTGGTTGTGCAGTTGCTGGCGGCCGTTTGCGTGCTGGTCTGGACTGCGGTCTGCACATGGGGCCTGATGCAAATTTGCGTTGGTCGTGGCAGCAGCGTCTGAGGGATTCGAGCCTGTGCCGTTTATTGATGAAACAGCTTTTCGGGATCTGATCAGCGGACGCACTTTTGGGTTGCGGGAGGTGGCCCTGAGGTCGTTGCTGAGCGCTGCCTCCATCCTGTACAGGGGCGCCATTTGCGGCCGCAATCGACTTTATGACTGGGGTTTGCTCAAAGTGCACAGAGCCGGAGTCCCGGTCATCAGTGTGGGGAATCTGACAACAGGCGGAACGGGCAAGACACCGGTTGCGGCGCTGATTTGCGAGCGGCTGCGGCACATGGGCAGAAAGCCCGGCCTGATCAGTCGCGGCTACCGCGCAACGGCGGAGGGCGGAAACGACGAGAAACGTGTTCTCGAGCTGCTGGTTCCCGGAATTCCGCACATTCAGCAACCGGATCGCGTTGCTGCTGTGAATACGCTGCTGACGATCGCGGAGCATGAGCGTCCGGATGTGGTGGTGATGGACGACGGCTTTCAGCACCGCAGGCTGCACCGCGACCTGAATCTGGTACTGATCGACGCGACCTGTCCGTTTGGCTTCGGTGCCGTGCTGCCTCGCGGACTCCTCCGCGAGCCTCTGAACTCGCTGCGGCGGGCCGATGCCGTGTTGCTTACGCGGACTAATCTGATTGCGGAGTCTGAACTGCGGCAGCTTGAGCAGAAGTTGAGAGCCGTGGCTCCGGGACTGGGCGAACGCATTCTGCGGGTGAATTTTGAGCCAGTGGGACTGCGGGATTCTTCGGGTCAGCGGCACTCGCTGAGCAGCGCTCGTGGCCGGTCGGTCTTCCTGATGACTGCCATCGGCAATCCTGAAGCATTTCGATCAACCTGTATTGAAGCGGGGCTGACGATTGTTGGCCACCGCTGGTTTCCGGATCATCATCACTACACGTCAGACGATCTGACTGCCGTGCTTGAGGAGGCGAGAGCAGGCAGGGCGGAACTGCTTGTGACCACGGTCAAGGATCTGGTGAAGATCCGCGAACACAGTCAGCACTTCGTGGCGCTCGACATCGAGGCGGTTGTGCCCCGGCAGGATGCTGCTGCCTGCCTGAGCGATTTGTTGCGAGGTGCGTTCAATTCAGTAAATCCAGCGCGGTGATGACGTCGGCGAACAGATCATCCAGAAGCGAAGGCCCGCCGGCGGAATTCTCTGAAGTGGACGCCGGGCCCGTGGGCCACACCGGAGAATTCACCTTCAGAGTCCGGCGATTGGCCTCAGCTGAAGTGGAAGGCCGTGGGGCGTTTTGGACCAGTTCGAGCGGCGAAATGCGGTTGGTGACTGTGGCATCGGGAGACTGGGCGGTTGCGAACAGATCTGCAGT
>JBEIEK010000223.1:0-10143 GCA_040382995.1 Planctomycetaceae bacterium | reverse complement strand
GGTACGTCCAGGGGACCTGCTCAGGTTGTGCCAGCGCGATTCATGGTGACCTGCGAGCGCGGGCATCTGGACGACTTTCCGTGGGTGCATTTTGTGCATCTGGGGAAGAAGGACTGCGGGCAGGTGAAGCTGTTCCTGCGTGAGCTGGGGGCCAGTGGTGAGGCGCTGGATGTGGAGGTGCAGTGCAGGGGCTGTGGTGCGCGTCGCCGTATGGGGCAGGCTTTCGGCCCAAACGCGAAGGGTGTTCTGCCGCCGTGCCGTGGCCGGCTGCCGCACCTGCGGGCGGAGCAGGATGACTGCAAGGAACAGTTTGTGCGGCCAATGCTGCAGGGAGCTTCGAATCTGTGGTTTCCGGTGCTGATCACAGCGTTGTCAGTGCCGCAGTCGGAGGGTGACTTGCCGCGACTTGTGGATGACAACTGGGTGATGCTGGAGAAGGTGACCACGCGGGAGGTTGTGACAGCATTCCGGGCCGTTGGCATACTGAAGGACCTCGTGAAGTACACCGACGATCAGATCTGGGCGGCTGTGCAGGCCAAACAGGCGGGGACGGTTGAGGAGAAGGATCCACGGGATCTGAAGATGCCTGAGTGGCTGGTGTTTACGAAGCCGGAACAGCTGGAGCCCGGCAAGAATTTCAAGCTGCGAGCAGTGTCGCCGCCGGCGGAGTATGGTGAGTATTTTGAAAAGATTGTGCTGGTGGAGAAGCTGCGGGAAGTGCGATCACTGATCGGCTTTACCAGGCTGATGTCACCGCGGGACTTCGATGATGTGGGCGATCTGCCGGAGACTCACCGGGGTTCGCTGTCTCGGAAGAAGCCGACCTGGCTGCCCGCAAGTGAGACTCGAGGGGAAGGTATTTTCCTGCAGTTTTCCGAATCACGGATCCGGGAGTGGGAGCTGCAGCAGCACAGGTATAATCGCCAGTTTGAGATCGCTGCAGGGGCCTGGCAAAAGTCGAAGAACTTGTCCGGGAAGGTGTCATATCCGGGGATTCGATATGTGCTGCTGCACACGTTTTCGCACGCCTTGATCCGACAGCTGGCGATTGAGTGCGGTTACACCAGTGCATCGATTACTGAGCGGATTTATTCGCGGACTCCGGACATTGGCGACCCGATGGCTGGGGTGCTGATTTACACCGCGGCGTCCGACAGCGAGGGCACGCTGGGGGGCCTGTGTTCGCTGGGTGAACCGGACAAACTTGGGCGTCACATTCGACGGGCTCTGGAAAAGATGTCGTTGTGTGCATCGGATCCGCTGTGTTCAGAGCACGTGGTGGGCACGGACGACACATTGCATGGGGCCAGTTGCCATGCGTGTTCATTTCTGCCGGAGACGTCGTGTGAGCGTGGCAACAAGTATCTGGACCGAGCGGTACTGGTGCCGACGGTGCAGCGTCAGGATGTGATGTTCTTCAGGTGAAGCAATGCTGAGCGAGCGTCAGTTGGCAGAGTCTGCGTACGTTCTGGCATGCGGCCTTCCCGGCAGCGTGCTGGAATCTGTTGCGCAGGCCTTGTTGACCGCTCCGGAAGCGATGCTTAGGGCGGAGATTTCGAAGCGGGTGCCACAACACCACAATCGCGATCTGGTGCTGACGTTTCTGGACCAGTGGCGGGCTGAGGGCTGTCATCTTTCGGGACAGGCCGTGGCGGTAGCACTGCAGACGGCAGCGATTTCAGTGCAGACGCAGCGGGAATCGCAGTCGGTCGAGCTGGTCTGGACGGGGCCGGACGCGGGTGTGACCACATTCCGGCGGACTGAACAGGCAATTCTGCAGCTGCTGGATGCAGCTCGCGAACGCATCACGCTGGTAAGTTTCGCGGTGTATTCGATTCCGAACGTGGCCAGATCTCTGATCAAGGCCGCACAGCGGGGTGTGCGACTCACTGTGATCATTGAGACGCCGGACAAACTGGGCGGGGAGCACGAATACAGCACGATCCGCGCGTTGGGTGACGAGGTGGCAGCGTGTGCGACGCTGTATTACTGGCCGAAGGAACACCGCGCGGTGAGTGACAGCAACAAACCGGGACTGTTGCACGTGAAGTGTGCCGTCGCAGACGGCGAGTGGCTGTTTCTGTCATCAGCCAACCTGACCCAGCAGGCCTTCACGATCAACATGGAATTGGGCACGCTGATCCGGGGCGGCACAATGCCGACACGAGTGGAGCAGCAGTTTGAGGGATTGGTGAGAAGCGGGGAGTTGCGGGCGGTGTGAGGTGCAGGAACATTGCTGCCAGCAATGAAATGACAGGAATTGAAAATGGCAAAAGCAGAAGCGACAGTCGAAGAACTTGTGAGCATGATCGAGCGCGGCGAGCTGCGGCTACCCGAAATGCAGAGAAGATACGTCTGGAGATCCACTCGTGTCAGAGACCTGCTGGACTCTCTGTACCGTGGTTATCCATCAGGCGCGATTCTGGTATGGGAAACAGACGAACAGGTTCCCCTTCGCGATTTTGCGGTCTCCCAGCAATCTAATGCTTTTCAGAGCACTCGTCTCTTGCTTGATGGACAGCAGCGACTGACTTCTCTGTCTGCTGTAATCAGAGGCGAGCCTGTCGAAGTTCGAGGCCGAAAAAAGCCAATTGAGCTACTGTTCAATCTGGAGCATCCAGACCAGCTTTCGCTCGTCACGGAGGTGAATGAGGATTCTGAAGATGACTTTGAGGACGAAGATCCTGACTCGTCGGCAGAAGAACTCGAGCAGCGTTTTCGGAGAATGACCTTTGTGGTGGCGAGCCGGCAACTGGAGATGTCTTCATGCTGGGTGAAGGTGTCCGATGTTTTTAAGACCACTTCCGACGCACCATTTCTTGAGCGGGCCGGCGTTGAAAAGCTTTCGGATCCTCGCTGCGAAAAATACACACAGAGGCTCGCGAGGCTTCGTGGAATCCGCAAATACAGTTATCGAATGGATATTTTAGAACGCTCTTTATCCTACGACGAGGTAACTGAGATCTTCGTACGAGTTAACTCACTTGGAGCCAAGCTCCGCAGTTCGGACCTCGCTTTAGCTCAAATCACTGCGCGGTGGCGAGGTGCGCTTGCTGTATTCCAGAAAGCGCAAGCCGCATGCGACAAGTCAGGTTTTCCACTGGATCTTGGCGTTTATCTGAGGAATCTTGTTGTCTTCGCAACGGGCCAGTGTCGGTTCTTAACAGTTGGGACATTATCGCTGGACCAGCTGCGGCATGCCTGGGACCAATCTATACGTGCGATGGAGTTCGCACTGAATTTTGTCAAGAATAACGTTGGTATAGAAAGTCCAGCGCTGCTCACTTCTCCGTTTTTGTTAATTGCATTGGGGTACTACGGCCACAGATACAACTACCAACTTGATTCAGCAGACGCAGAGAATCTGCGATACTGGGCTCTGGTCGCCAACGGCAAAGGGCGTTATTCACGGGGCTCAACTGAAACGCTTCTCGACCAGGATCTCTCCACGCCGAAGGACGACGGAACAGCAATTGATCTGGTGGAACGACTGCGACTGCAACTGGGTGTCCTTGAGGTGCTGCCCCAGGAACTTGAAGGACGTGACAGGCGAAGTGCGTTTTTCAAAACCATGTTCATGGCTTTTCGAGCAGCGGGAGCAAAAGACTGGCAGTCAAAATTGTCGATTGCTTTGGATCACTCCGGCACCACACATCAGCTTCAGTTTCATCACATCTTCCCTAAAGCGTCGCTTAAGCATCATTACACCACGAGAGAAGCAGACGACATCGCAAATCTGGCATTCATCAGTGGAAGAACAAATCGGCGTATAAGCAGCAAGTCAGCCGGACAATACTTGCCAGGTGTCTTCAAAGAGTGTCCAGAGAGCCTCACGCTTCAATGTATCCCGATAGATCCGGAACTCTGGAAACTGGAGAACTACAAGGCGTTTCTGGCAGAGCGTCGTCGCCTGATAACAAGACGATTAAATGAATTCCTGCGCGGTGATTCCGTGCATAGGTAAGTCTGGATACTCATTTCAACCACGAATGGGAACAACGGCTTCGCCGCCAGCATTTTCATCGCTTTTCACATCACCACTTCACCTGTCGCCAGTCATGTGCGCAGGCCCACGGGCTTGCCGCAGGCTGCTGGTGCGTGCGGACCGCAGACAACTTCAGGACTACGTCCTGGTCCGAAGGACGAGCAGGTTCTCGGGTGAGACCTTCATACAATTTCCGAAGCCGTCAGGGCTGATTGGGCCACTCGATTTCGCCAGCGGTCTTCGCGGAAGGAAACGCAAACGGCCTGGGGGAAGTAGACTATCCACCTTCCCAACGCGCACAGTCAGAGCTCCGGAAATGCGCGTCTTGAAGCGTTGTTTCCATGCTTTGGCAATCTCATTAACACTGTGTGCATGGTCTGGCCACCAGTGACTGCACGTCACGGACGCGACAATGCCGTTACTTCACTTCCACAGTGACTTTGTGGATCCGCCCGGTAAACTGATTGTCCAGTTCCCTGTAGTCCGCAGTCACATTTGTCGCCTCGTCCACACCGATATCGGCCGTCTCATCGGGCGAGAAAATGACGCTGGCGGTGTGCTCGATTCGTGTCGCGGCGACTTTTTCATCGTTGACATACAGCGTTCCGTTGCCACCCCTGCCAGGACCACCGCCATCGTAGACGAAGTCGAATCTGACCGTCACCTTTCCAGTGGGCAGGGGCTTGTCGGACGTCATCCTGTACTCCTTCAGACCGACCCAGTTGTAGGAATAGCTCGGCTTGCCGTCACGAATAAACAAACTCCAGCCACCGAACCGTCCGCCCTGGCAGATTAAAACGCCATCAGCACCGTTCGCGGGGATCTCCAGATCTGCGGTGATTGTGTGGGACCGGTTCTTCATGTTCAGGAACACATTGTCCATCATCCCAGTCATTCCCTCATGAAGTGTCAGTGAGGTACGGCCCTCCATGAGATCCGGACGACCGACCATCGAGGCAATAAACCGCTCGAACAGGCGGTCATCAAGCGGGAGGACCTGATACTTCTCCGCTTCCCGCAAAAACAGCGCCTGGAGTTCCTTCAATTTTTCCGGATGCTGTGCAGCAAGGTCGGTTGATTGACTGAAATCCTCGTTGACGTTGTAAAGCTCCCAGCGGTCCTTGTCGAAGGATTCAACGCGGGGCACTGATTCCCATGGAGCCTTGTGAACGGTCCCGGCCACCCAGCCGTCGTGATAGATCGCTCGGTTGCAGAAGATCTCGAAATACTGCGTCGTATGTCGTTCCTTCGATTGCGCGTCGTCAAACGAGTGGGCGATGCTGACACCTTCAAGAGGGCGCTGTTGAATGCCGTTAACCTGCGCCGGCTCGGGCAATCCGCACACTTCCAGAACTGTCGGAGCGATGTCGATCACGTGATGAAACTGGCTCCGCACCTCGTTCTTCGCCCTGATCCCCTTTGGCCAGTGCACAATCATGCCATTGCGAGTGCCGCCGAAGCTGGAAGCGATCTGCTTTGTCCACGTGAACGGGGTGTTGCCAGCCACAGCCCAGCCTGCAGCGTAATGGTTGTAAGCGTTTCGTCCGCCGAGTTCATCTATTTTCTCGAGGATGTCTTCGAGCTTCTCGGGCACCTGATTGAAATAGTTCATCTCGTTGAACAGGCCCACCATCCCACCCTCAGCGCTTGCGCCGTTATCACCAAGGATGTAGATGAACAGGGTGTTGTCCATTTCGCCCATCGCTTCGATCGCGGCAACAAGCCGGCCAACCTCGTGATCAGTATGTTCCCCGAATCCGGCGAACACTTCCATCTGCCTCGCGAACAGCGTCCTCTCGTCAGCAGTCAACGTATCCCAGTCTTTGATTGCCTCTGGTTTAGGCGCGAGCTTTGTGTCCGCAGGTACCACCCCCAGTTTCTTCTGGTTCGCGAGTGTGATTTCGCGCTGCTTGTCCCAGCCATGGTCAAACTTGCCCTTGTACCGTTCAATGTATTCCTTCGGGGCCTGATGCGGAGCGTGTGTGGCTCCTGGGGCATAATAAACGAAGAACGGCTTGTCCGGCGTAAGAGCTTTCTGATACTGCGTCCACGCGATTGCCTGATTGGTCATGTCCGTGGTAAAGTGGTAGTTCGGGTCGCGGGGGACCGCCACTCTGGCGACACCGTCGTAAACGCCGGGATAGTACTGGTTCGTCTCGCCGCCCATGAAGCCATAGAACTTGTCAAACCCGCTGCCGGTTGGCCACCGATCGAACGGCCCGGACGGACTGATTTCCCAGGGCGGAGTCTCGTGGTTCTTGCCGAACTGTGCCGTGCTGTAACCGTTCAGCCGCAGCATCTCGGCAAGCGGGGCAATGTTTTGCGGTCTGACTCCCGTCTGGCCCGGAAACGCAGTCGCGGTTTCTGTGATCGATCCCATATTGCACGAGTGATGGTTTCGACCCGTCAGCAGCGCCATGCGGGTAGGCGAACAAACTGCCGTGGTATGGAATCGATTGTACTTCAAGCCGTTGCTGGCCAGCTTTTCAGCCGTCGGCATGTAGACCGGTCCGCCGAATGCGCTGGGCTGGCCAAATCCCATGTCATCGATGAGTACAATGACCACATTGGGAGCCCCCTTTGGTGCCTTGACCCGGAATTGCGGCGGGGCTTTGGCATTGCGAGCGTCGATCTCGGTGATCTGACGGTACGCCGGTTCGGGAATCGGGAGAACAGTTCGATCAGGTTCCTCCGCCACCAGCGGGGCCGGCGCCAGCAGGCTCCCACCAGCCACCAGCATCGCCAATGCGAAGTTCTTCAAAACGTGTTTCATGGAGTCACTTTCGAAGCGAGAGATGCAAAACCGTTTCGGGAGGAACGACACAAAATGCATCAACACTACACACAGGAATCCGTCAGCAGCTGCTGAACAATCAGCTGATGCCCCAAATTTCACTTCCTGGCGAACATGAGTCCCTTGTCATCCGGTTCACCACCCACCATTTTGAACTGGAATTGAGTCGGACTGGCGCTGGTGATCTCGGCCAGCATTGTTCCGCCGGCATCAGGCTCCATCGCCAGGTTGTTCTGGTCGATTGCAAAGACACCCTTTACGGTCTCTTTCGTTTTGCCGCGAGCATAAATCCACACAAACCTGCCGTCGCTGGTCAGCGTCAGTTCGAACTGCGCCTCGGGGCTGGACGCCTTCCATGTACCGACCATCTGATCCACTGTGAGAATCTGATCCGGCGTTAATTCAGCGGGAGCCGGCACAGTTGTTGGCGACGATTTCAACTCCTGACTGATCGGAGCCGTCGTGCCAGCCAGTTGAGTCAACAGCCTGTCGCCAGGAAGTTGCTTCAGGGCCGTGCCAAAGTACTCTTTAGCGACATCCTTATGCCCCATCGTCAGATAATGGTAACCCAGCAGAAAGCTCGCATCAGCTGAAGTGGGATTGGACTTCATAAAGTTCTCCAGCTCGCGCAGTTGCTGAGTGTAGACGTTCACATTCGGGTACAGACCGCTCATCGTGGTCCAGTCCCAACCTGGACCTGCCGACAATACCGCATAGACGGACGCCGCCGAATCCGGATACTTTTTCATCGCGAACAGCACAAGCCCGCGAAACTCATGAACCACGGTATCGCGAGGCATTGTCTGCAGCGTTACGTCGAGTTGAGTCAATGCGGTTTCGTATTCGCCCGCAGAGAACGACGCGCGTGCCTGCTCAAAGGCCACCATGCCGGCTTCAGTCGGCGCAGGAGGTCCCGCAGAAACAGCTTCAGCTGGAGCAGCCCCAGGATCGGTGGGAGCCGCGACAGCACCACTGTCGGTGGAACCGCTGTCAGCGTACTGAACGAGTGGCTCGGAGTAACTGTAACTGGAACTCGAACTGCTGCCGCCAGTCGCATACGGGTTCGCATAGCCCCAGTAACCAAAACCATAAGCCAGCCGATTGACGCTCCATCGAGTGACTCCAAGAGCCGCGGCGACAGGATAATTGTCCCACATATAATCCCAGCCCTCGCCGGGCTCCCAACTGCCGTTGTACCAGTCCCCGTGATGCTCATTGCCGGAGTTCTGCCAGTCTTCTCGATTCGCCTGACGATCCTCCCTTCCTGATGTCATCCGTTCGTTCAGACTGCTTCTGCGGTCTTCCAGAGTTTGCGAACGATTGGTCGCTCGTTCCTGAAGCCTGGCTCCCTGATTGGGAAGACGAGATCCTGCGCTGCCACTTCCAAGCCCCGGTAACGTGTTGCTCGGACGATTGGCGATCCCTGCTCCGATTCCGATTCCCGCTGCGACCCCGGATCCTGGACGAATTGACGGCGTCGCTGATGGCAGAGATCCAATGCCTGCCCCTGAACCAATCCCGGTGGAGGGACGCGTCGACGGCAATGTGGATGGTCGAGAACCGACGCCCCCGGCCAACCCCGATCCGGCGGCAATCCTGGATCGAGTTCCCGGCTGTATTGAAGGTCGCGGCCCGCCTGCAGTTCCCAGGTTGGGACGTGAAGTTCCAGCACTCGGTCGATTAAACGATGGGGAGCTGCCGACCGATGGTCGCGATGCTCCGGACAAGCCACCTGATGGACGAGTCGCAGCCCGGCCGGAAGGTCGCGACACACCGCCACCTCGCGCCCCTCCGCTAAAACCTCCTCCGCCCCCACGGCCACCACGACCGCCGCGGCCATAGGCAGGGCTCATTGAGTCCACCAGCAGCGACGCACACAGCATCGCCACAAAGATGCCTGAGTATCGAGTTCGCATAAATAACTTCCCGGTTTCTGAAACCAAAACTGCGCATGCGGATCAGGAATCCAGACGATGTCACAGGGATGAACAGGTTGAAGATCATGCCTTATTTGCTGCGTAGTTTTATGGATCACTTCCCGGCGGCAGTCGTCTCTGCGCCCAGCGGCAACGGGGGTTGACGAACAACGGTCACCTGAACCAGAGGCAGGATTTCATTTCCGGAGACCCGATCCACTGACCTGAACACGTAGCGATCCAACCCGACCGGCTCGATGTGATTCGTGGCGGAAGCCGTTGTTCCATCACTATTGACGCTGGTCGCCTTGATCAGCCATCCGGTTTCCGTGGGAGTCCAGCGGCTCTCGCCGTAGCCGCCTTCGGAGTCGAAAATCCAGGTCTTGAATTGCTTTGCCAGCGGATCCCAGCCAATCCGCTGACTGATCTTCATTGTCTCCCGCCCGGCCTGAAGAATTGTGATGTCCTGCAGCAGGAAGCTGTGGTTGTCGGCCCAGCGACAGGACGTCCGAACGACCCCACTGCGACTCTCATCGATCCAGTCTCCGACAAGCCAGGAGAGCGATTCAAGATGATCTCTATGAGTCGGTTCCGCAGGGATGTCGCGAACGACTCCCATCGACCATTTTCCGTCTTTCAGGATATGCAGGACGCTGTATCGCCCCATTTCCGGAGCTTGCCCGGCAGGCGGTATCGTTGTCGTGCTGCCCGTCTCCACCGCGAGGCTGGTTCCAATGAACCGAATTGATTCAATCTCAATCCTGATCGTGGTTTCCGGACTCTCTGCAAAGACATCAGCAAACAGGTTCTGAATATTCTCCCGTCCCTCAATTGTGATGTCGTTCTCATCCACAATCTGAGCCTGCGGCAGAAACAACGCAGCCACCGCCTTCGCGTCATGAGCGTTATACGCCTTCGCGAATGCTTCCACGCTCGCCCGAATGGCCACTTCGGCGTCGATGTTATCAATCTTCGCCGTTTTTTGTGCGCGCTCCTGTGCATGCGCAGTCACCGGCGGTCCGGCAACCAGAACCCCCAGAGCAAAGCCAAATGGAATGACCGTCAATCTTCTCATAGTAAATCTGTTCCAGGTATTTGGGTTTTAAAATGAGATGGCAATTCAAACAGGATTGTTCAGTTCGTAGCCACGTTAGAGGTCATCTTCGGAATGTCACGCCCCGCAAACACCCGGCCTCAGGTTCTGCTGCCCGAAGAATCCATACCCAAGCCCTGTTCACCGGGGCGAATACCGGCTCTGAGTCGCACAGTTGTGCGAGTGAGCACAAGGTTCGGCTTAAAACAGTCCATCAGGGCTGCCGGCCAATGTCGTTTTGCAACCAGAGCCCGACGGGCAACGGGATTCGCTGCTGTCGAACTGCTTTCCAATCGACTACAACGCACTTCTCATTCCGAAAACCCAGGATTCATTCAATCGCGTCTCCGCTGGC
>JBEIEK010000222.1:0-10283 GCA_040382995.1 Planctomycetaceae bacterium | reverse complement strand
GCGGTTGGCGAGCATCAGGTTAATCAGACTGGCAACTCGTTCCGTGCCAGTCTTCAGCCAAAAGACCGCCACGGAATGATTGCTGCCGTTGATCAGCTGCAGTTGCGAACGCTGTCGGGCTTCTTCAGCGAAACCTTCCAGCAGCTGTATCAGGGCTGGAACATGTTCAACTGCCACACGCCAGAGCCGATCATGTTGGATTTCACCGTAATCGTGCGCCAGAATGTGCCGCTGTGCCTGAACTGGCCTCCAGGGAACTCCGGATGAGCGTCCTGAAATTCCCTCGAAACGCGGCGCGCTGCCTCACCGATGATCTCGACCTGCCGCTCAACGAGGTCCACTTTGCGACCGAATAATGCACCGAGTTCATCCTGCATCGTCGTGAAGTCCCACAGACTCCACTGAGCGTCATCGTCAAAAGAGACCAGCACGTCAATGTCGCTGGCCGGTCCGAAGTCGTCACGCAAAACCGAACCGAAGAATGACAATTCATGAATTTTCCAGCGCCGGCAGAACGAGCCAATCTCACACTGGGGCGGTAATTTTTCCAGTCTTTCCGCAACGTCAATCATGATGTCATGTCCGCCCCGGCAACGCCGGGATTCACAAAAAGCCTGCTTGCGAATACCCAGCTCGACAGCTAAGCAGAGCGTTGCAAATCTTAGTCTTACCCAGGGCGTTTTTCAATCACTGCTTTTCGGGTCATGCATACTCGACAGAACCACCTTCAGTGCGTGTGGCTGGACAAAGACGCCACCAGCGTCGCCTGCTCCACCGAAGACCGGGCCATCAAAGTCTGATGCTGCGAAACCGGACGCAACATCACGTGGGCCGTAGTGTGATCTGTTTTGCTGACTTTCGTCTCACGAGCTGGAAAGTGTGCTGGAGTGTGGCGATTACAGAAAGGTTGTCGCCAATGTCCAATCATCGGAAACGTGTCAACGATTCCAGCGAAGAGCAGGTCGCCATCCCCAGGGCTCACTTCGTTGAGGGGCTGCTCGTTCAGAAGAACGAGGTCATTGCCGAACTGCTGCAGGAGCACGTGCAGCTAAAAAAAGCCAATCGGGACCCTTGTTCCACAGGTCAGAAAACTCACAAATCGGAGGTCGCTGCGGACGTCTGTGGTGCCCTTGACGGCTGCTGATCCCTTGCCGTTTTGGCCGCAATCTGATCAGGATCAAAATCCGGCCAGTTCTGCTCCAGCCACTCCGCTGCGTCGTGGATCGTCATAAAACGACGCCTCGGGTACATCTTCTGTTCCATTGGGCCGGGAAACTCATCAGCACCACCAGCAATGCTCTGATTTCTGGATACCCACGCGTCGACCGTTTCGATCTTCGCTCTGTCAGGATCCATTCCGTATTGTTCGGAGAGCCCTGACGCGTGAGTTTCATGGGGATTCAGGCTGCGACCGTCTTGCAGGACCAGTTCCTCCAGCCTGCGTAACAACTGCTCGAGCATGTCGCCGGTCGCGGCCGGATGGCACAGAAAATCGACAATCTGGCGTGGGTCATTTGAGATGGGTACCAGGTTGAATTGGTATTTCCGAGTGTTTGAGTACGGAGGCTCAAATTCCAGCATCAGTCGGAGCCCGAATTCGGCGAGACGTCTGCGATCCTCTGTGTTCAGTTGTTCGGACAGCACTTTCAAAGGAAGGATCGCCCGGTCATCATAGACACGCGGCGAGTTGAAGTGCGTTCTCGATCGCAGCAGTGGCTGACTGGCGACCTGCAGTGCGTGGCCCAGAGGATCCACGGCTGCCGACTTCAGCTCGTCCGAAACATGCGGAACCATTGCCATCAGGATGCCGCAAAGTCGTCCGGTCAGGATGGGGTCGCTGGTTTTCTGCAATTCCCGCAGTGTCGACTGCCAGCGTTCCTGAACCTCGTCCGGAGTCAGGTTGCGGGCGAGGTCGCGGAACGGGATAGCGCCAATTTCCGGTGATCCGGAAACTGCGATCTGTGCAAACAGTTCGTCCCAGACTGTGACAGCCTGTTGTTTGTCGAGGCGGGGAATGACGGCCTGCAGCGCGAAGCTGCGGATATTCTCTGGCACACCGGTGGACTGCTGATTCAGCCAGGTGATAAACCTGTGAGCATCTTCAGTGGTCAGTTTCGAGGCAAGTGCATCAGAGACACCAACAAACATGGACACGCTGAAGTGCCGGGGGTTACTCAGCACAGCATCCGGTATTCTGAGGTGCAGGATGCTGGTGAGCTGCTGCAGGTGGGCTTCGCAATGTTCCGCGGGAATCTGCAGTGCCAATTCTCGCAGGGCCGGTGCGACGAGAATTGAAAAGTTGTGCTCGCGGAGTTGCAGCATTGCGGAGGGATCGCCCGGAGTGGCGAAGAAATCGAGCAGTGCCGACCACGCTCTCGGTCGATCTGCTGCATCAAGGTGCCGCACGGTCATTCGCAGCAACTGCGATCCGGCTGTTGCCGTATTGGACGCATGCCCCGCAGACCAGTCGACCTGCCTGAACGAGGTCATCAGCTGGTCAAAAGTGACCGGGATCGTCGCTTTGTCGGCTCTGGCGAGTACCAGATCGAGCGTTGGTGCCAGGATCTCGGCGACATGGCTGAAGTTCTCGTCCTGATAATTGACAGACTGCAGCAGGTGCAGGAGGCTGCTGTATTCCGCGGGATCGGCCTGACGCCAGGTTCGCTCCAGCAGTGAAGCGATGGATACACTGTTTTGAAGTGCCGTCTGCTGCAGTTCGGGATCCTGTTCCAGGACTGCAGGTCGCAGGGGCATCGTCAGATCGAATTTGAGTGTGGCCAGCTGAGTCGGATTCAGATGCTCAACCAGCACATTCAGAGCGGTCATGACGGCCGGCATTGTCGTGATTGGCCGCTGTGTGTGATGTGGCAGCGCCAGCAGGTCGGCGGCTGCCGTGGCAGCCCGGGCTGTGTCCAGCCTGCCTGAAAGCATGGCCAATGGATGGCTCATCACCACCTGCCACCAGTCAGACTGTTCGCCGGCCTCCAGCGTGCTCATTGCCTGCATGATGCTGTCCCACAGCTGCGTCACCTGATCCCGCGTCAGCAGGGGGGCCACGAAAGCGAGTGCGGGGCCCAGCATTTCCAGCACAGCCGCCTGCCCGTTCATTTCTGCCATGGCCATGGCGTACGCTGCGGTGGCTTCAAGTGCTGCCGGGGGCAGCTGACGAATGCTGCACTCCAGCAATCCGGCAAGTTCCCAGCGGTGTCCCGGACTCCAGTCAATTGCCAGCGGCAGGATCGCAACCAGTTGCCTGCAAATTGCCGAGTTATCCTCGGCGGACAGTTTTGGCAGCAGGATCTCGAGGTAGCGTCGGCAAACAGAAATTCTGTCGCTGTCAGCATCGCTGGCAAGCTCTCTCACAAGCCGTTGTGCGGTCACAGCAACGTGTCGGTCGGACAGTCGCCCGATCAGCAGCAGGTCGTCGTCCGGATCCAAAAGCATCCGGACGTAGTCGCGCGATACGCCCGCCGGACGACTTTCAATCAGGTCCAGGAGCTGTTCGACAGCCTGCGGGACGGCGTTGTCTGGCAGAGTTTTCACGACCGGTTTGATGAGTTCCGAGTTTGGGACAGGGTCGGCCAGGCTGTCCGGCACCAGTTTTGCCACAGACTCCTGCAGATCCTTCAGAATGTGCTGCCAGACCATTTCCGCGGATGGTTTGATGGCGTCATCCAGCAGGATCTCAAGTTCATCATTCTGCATACTCTTCGCGGCTGATTGACCGCCAGTGCGGGGTGTCAGCAAAAATCTCAGCAGTCGTTTGCGTTCGGCCTCGGATACCGCCGGCAGTATTCTCCAAACGTTCTTTTCAAATTCATGGGTCGGCAGTTTCAGGGAAGAGACATCTGCAGAGGCCGACAGATCGGTCCCGCCGAGAGCGGCGGTCAACAGGCAGCACGCCCCGCGTATCTCAGCCGTACAATCCGCTGCACGCTGTTTTTCAGCCAGCAACTGCAGGACTTTTGCCCTGCGTGCGGTGCTTAACCCCACACAGGCACGCAGTACGCTGATGGAGCGGGTGGCCAGTTGACGGGCGGTGGTGGCGTCAGACAGACCCGTCTCCAGCACCCGAATCCGCTGTTCGTCGTCCGGCAGCGCTGCCCACGCCCGCAGCGCCGCAGTCTCAGCCTCAGAAAGGTCACCACTCGGGGAATTCTCAAAACCACTCAGCCCGATACTCCGCAAAATTCCTTCGGCAAGCAACTGATCAGCTACCTGATGCTGCTGCTGTGCCGCATCCTGAGCACGCTGTTTTTCGCTGCGCTCTCTCTGCACCGCACTCACCGATTGCTGGATCTGATTGCTGGCCTGTCTTGATTTTTTCCAGCCCCAGCCCAGTCCGGCACTGGTCCCCAGCACGGCCACCGCCAATGTGGCTGCCACCAGCAGCCCCGTGCGCTGGCGACGTGCAAAGCGGCTGATTCTATAAAGCAGGCCGGGGGGACGGGCCTGCACGATATCATCGGTCAGGAACCGCTGAATGTCCTCCGCCAGCACACTGACAGTTTCATATCTGCGAGCACGTTCCTTCTCAATCGCCTTCATCACAATCCAGTCCAGATCGCCAGTCACGGAATGACGCAGTGCTGACGGATCCACATTGCGCTGAGCAGCAATCAGCGGCAGACGGTCACTGCTGCTGAGACGAGTGCTGGGAGGAATCGGGTCCTCCTCCCGAATCAGTCGCAGCACCTCCTGCATGGCTGCACGCCGCAGTCGCTCCCGATCAAGCGGAGTCGTGCCGGTCAGCAACTCATACAGAATCACCCCCAGAGAATACACGTCCGTGCGAGTGTCGACGTCCAGATTGTTCAGCTCAGCCTGCTCGGGCGACATGTAGATCGGTGTACCGACCATGACTCCGTGCGCCGTATGCAGCGTCAGATCTGTCAGGTCCTGGTTCAATGCCTTCGCAAGTCCGAAGTCAATCACCTTTGTGACCGGGCGTCCATCGTAACGACACACCAGGATATTCGAAGGCTTCAGGTCCCGGTGCACAATTCCTTTGGAGTGAGCATGCTGAACGGCGCGACAAACCTGCAGGAACAATTCCATGCGATCCCGGATCGACAGCCTCGCCTGATCGCAATAGTCAGTCAGCGGAGTTCCCCGCAAATACTCCATCACAAAAAATGGCCGACCGCGCTCCGTCATGCCTCCGTCATACACTCGAGCAATGTTTGGGTGATCCATCATCGCCAGCGCCTGACGCTCAGCGTCAAATCGCGCCAGCACCAGCTTCGAATCCATCCCCGCTCGAATCAGCTTGATCGCCACTCGACGTTTCACCGGAGTCGTCTGCTGAGCCAGCCAGACTGCCCCCATGCCTCCCTCGCCAATCAGCTGCAGCAGACGGTAACGCCCCTGAATCTCGTCACCGGACACATACTCACCGACGGAATGCTCCTGCGGACCCCGCCGGCCCGTGCTGCCGGTCTGCCGCACCTGCTCAAGCTGAGCGTTACCGAGAAAGAATGCCCGCAAGCCCGCCGCATGCTGCGGATACTGCCCAATCAAAGCTTCCGGATCCAGGCGCTCTCCAAGGTCGATTCGCTCAAGGCAGTCTGCCAGCAGCCGATCAAGCTCGGAAACATTCATCGTGGAATCTTCACCGGACATGACAATCTCCGCTCTCTCAAGGGGACGTGAAATCAGAACTGCCCGCCAAACTCGGGAAGCAGTGATCGCAGCTGCTCAAGACCACGCCTGAGCAGACCGGCGACCGCCGGGACCGTCCGCCCGAGGGAATCCGCAATGGAGGCCACACTGCGGCCCTCCAGGTAACGCTGCACAACAACCTCACACTGCTCAGCCGGCAGTTGCACCAAAGCATCTGCCAGCAACAGTAATCGCTCATTGCGCACCGCCGCCAGACTGGGGGAAGTCTGATCGGCTGCCAGACATGCCTGCAGACCCGCGGCCGATGCATCCACCCCGGATTCCAGTAACTGCTGCTCACGCCGAATATCGCGACGATCTCGATGCAGTCTGCGATACTCGTCCACCAGAACACTCTTCAGCACCTGCCGCAGCCATGCCAGTAGTGATGCCTCGTCACTCACCGGGCTGTTCGCCAGCGATTGGGCAGCCCTCAGCAGCGTTGTCTGCACCACGTCGGCAGGGTCCAGCTGGTTGCGAAAACCAGTACCCAGACTGGCACTGGCGAGCGCCCAAAGGTAGCCACGGTACTTCAGAGCGAGCTCCTGCAGGTCAATTCTGAGTATTGTCATGGAATCCTCCGATCGCAGGTCAGTGGATAAGTCCTCCAATCCGTTGAACGATCTTTGCAATCGTTTCAACCATAGATTCCGGAGCAAATCTCGGTTTCTGCGAAAAGATCTGTCAGGGAGCCGACGTGAGTTCTACCGGAAATCATCCAGGCTGACTTACGTTTGAGCCAAAGATTCGAGTTCGAGATCTTTCATCATCTGGAGAGGCAATACGAGGTGCCCATGAAACGCCGTATCGATCCATGTGGTGACAGTGGGTTCAATCGCGACGAATTTGTCACGGAACGCGAATTCAAGGCGTTCCCTGAGTTCGCGTTCATAGACCATTTTGGCTGCTTCTCAAACTGACATTGGCATGGATTCCCGAGTCGCCTGACGCGACACAGGTTTTCCGGAGTTTACGTGGAGCACTGCGAAGCATCAATTTAAGAGTGGCGGGACAGAACGAAAGCGTGGCAGCAGACTGCCGAACACACGCGGTTCCAACCTCGAATCCCGGCAAATAAGCGAGTTTACCGAGGCAAAACAGCGGGCCGAGTGTTCGCAGTTTCAGATCCCCTGCGGCCGGATCGCCCGCTGAAAACGCAGACACCGGAACTTGTGAGACAGATGGAGGTCCTTCCGGGAGCGGAAACGCAGGTGGACTTCGGCACAGGAGCATGGATCGTGGACTCAGCCGGGAAACGCCGGCGGCCATGGGTGCTTCGCATCGTCCTCAGTCATTCACGAAAAGCATACAGCGAAGCCGTCTGCCGGCAAACGACCGAGGAGTTCATCAAGGTCCTCTGGTGATTGACAACCTTCGTGGCGTGCAACCGGACAGAAGCCGATACCCGGTGCCCCTCCAAAGGATCCACCACCGCCACACGCACCGGAATTCGATTGACTCCGCCGCCGTTTCCCGGAAGAATCGGTCAATTGCGATTCCTGAAACCTGGTGAAAGTCCCAGCATGACTCTTGCTCGCACACTGGCCCAGGCCACTCCAGTCCTCGACCCCGATGTGCCCCTTGAAAGTGACGATCCGCGTTATGTCGATTTCAGCGATGTCCGCGGTGGTGTGGCTGTTTCGCGTCTCAAAAAACTGCTGCAGCGTCATGGCTCTCAGGACCAGTGGGAGCACGCCGTTTTTTCCAGCCATCGCGGAGCCGGGAAGTCCACGGAACTGAAACGACTGGCCCGTGAACTTTCCGAACGGTGTTTCCCCATTTATGTGGAAGCAAGTACTGCGCTGGATCCGGTGGAATTCAGCATCGAGGATCTGTTGTTGGTGCTGGCTCGCGAAATTGAGGCCGTCTTTCGAACTCGCGGCACGCCACTCCCGGCATCCGCAACAAAGGCGGTCGAGAATTACTTTTCCGACTTGATTTTTGTGGATGAGACCACCAGGTCATATCTCGGCGGTATCGAGACGCTGGCGAAGCACCAGGCTGGTATCCCCTTTTTCGCAACGTTGATGGCCAACCTGACCGCCACCCTGAAATTTTCCAGCGACCATCGTGAGACTCTGCGGCGGCAACTGCGCCGGTATCCGGGCGCGTTGCTGACTCATGTCAACAGTCTGCTGAAGGCAGGCTGGGCACATCGTGTTTCGCTGCGAACAGATGCCGACAATTTCTCTTCGCAGCAGAGACCAGGGGTACTGGGAGTTTTCCGGGAATGGCAGAGAGAAACTCATTGAAGCACTCGGCAAGCGAATCGACATCGACCGGCTGATTCCGGATCCTGAGGCGTCGTCAGCCGACGCCGTCGCTCCGTCGAGGGGGGCCCGGAGAGGCCGTACGCGAAAGGGACACTCGTGAGCGAGGCTCCGCTGTTTGAACTCAACCTCCACAAACTCTGGAAACCGCAGCAACAGTGGCCGGAAGGAACTGCCAATGTCTGGAAGACTCTGCACCGGGAAATCGATCCGGCCTGTGTGGCCAATCATCGGGCCGTGATTGTGGTTCGAGGACTGGAAAACTTCCAGGACATCACGGGCCGTGCATGGTGGGATGTGGCAGCGCAGGTCAATATTCAGCGGGACCTTTACGTTCGCGACTACCCTTGCTGGTGGATTCTGCTCCTGCACCCGGCTTCGCGTCAGCACTGGCAAAAAGTCGCGCCCGACTTTTGTGATTTTGTCTCCGTCTGGACTCACGCCGAAGCCGCTCCCGCGCAACTTTCCGAGACAGCGTCTGAATCTTCGCACACCGCAGACATCGAGTTCCTGCCACGCGAAACTGGTTCCTCGAACTGGCCGCCGCTGCTGCTGGATTCGCTGCGGCATCTGCAGATGGGGCAACTTGATCAAGCGTTCGACAGCCTCTACTCATTCCGCGCATCCACCTCCATCGCTCAGCACCCCAAAGCCATTTCGACAATTCTGGAGGCGCTGATTCGAGAACAACGAGGAGAAACGGTTGCGTCCACACGGCTGCTGACTGACTCTGCGATTCCCCAACTGCGCAGCCTCGTCCAGCACGAACAGTCGCAGCAGGTTCTGCCGGACCTCGCATGGGCTCTCTGTGCACTCGCACGGCTGACGCAAGCCTGCGGTGATCTCGAGTCCGCCCGAACTTTGCTCGCCGAAGGTCACACGCACTGGACGCAATTGCATGCGCAGGACCCTGAGGATGCTCGGGTGCGCGTGGAGCTTGCCAGCAGTCTTGAACGTCTGGCCGACATCGTGCGTATCAGCGGCCAGCTGAACGAAGCCCGCGGTCATCTGGTCCAGGCCCTGCTGCTCCGCGAACAACTCATCGCCCGGTTCCGCCTGCAACCGGAATACGAAATGGCGATCGTCGGCACTTATCATCAGCTGTCTGTCATCTCGCTCACGCTGGGCGACCTCGGCAAGGCCCGCGAATGGGCCGAACGCGCGCTCGAAATCGCGGCTCGAAATGCTGAATTAACGCCGCAGAACCTCGATGCCTCACGCAATCATGCCGTGCAGTGTGAGCAGCTGGGGGATGTGCTGATGGTTTCCGGCGATGCGAGCTCTGCTGAACCATTTTTTCTGCAGGCCACCGCGATTCATCGGCGGCTCGTCACACAGTCACCCGAGTCCGTTCATTATTCGCGAAATCTCAGCACGAACCTCATCAAACTGGCAGATGTCGCGAGATGGCGTCAGGAATTCAAACAGGCACTGCACCACCTGGAGGAAGCTGCGCAAATCTGCGCGAAGCTGGCTGATGCCGCGCCTGGAGATGCGGTACACATCCGCGATTTCAGTGTGTGTCTGGAGCGACTTGGTGATCTGTACATGGCAATCGGGAATGCTCATCAGGCCAGGCTTTGCCACGAAAAATCACTGGAGTTGTCACAGCAGCACACAGAGCTGTCACCGCGGAATGCTGAGTTTGCACGCTCCCCGCAACTCAGTCTCCTGCTCAGCCCTGCGGATCGTGGTGTGCTGGAAGGGCTGTTGAGATCCGAACACTGGACTGCAGGGAGCGATTTATGAGCCGCAGTGAGCGGTACATTCCACCGACACCTGAGCAGTTACTTGAGCTGCAGCAGGCAGAGTTGATGAGGGTGCGTCTGGCTGATCAGCGACGGTCCCTGACTGAAAAAGCCCTGCGCAGGATGCGAAAGGAAACGCTGGTTCAGCTGCTCATGGACTGGTCCGAAAACGACATCGCAGTACGCTGGCGGATTGAGGCCGCACTTCAGATTACGAAACCGATCGAACTGCTGCTGTACGACCTGCGTCGGGCCATTGCACTCGCGACGCAGGTAGATGCTACGCGGTGGAATCGAGACGCACCGATTGATTATGAGGCCTATGCTGAAGTCCGAAGATTAATGGGGCAACTGGTGTCGGCAGGGGCCATCGCTGAAGCTATGGAAATTGCCACTGAATTCATGGAACTGGCAAGCCATCAACTGGAGTGCAGCGATGAAGGAATGATGCTGGAAGAAATCGAAGAAGGTCTCCAGCCTCTGCTGGCCGCACTGGAAGACCACAACAGCCCCCAGAGAGCTCGGTGGGCCGCTCAAATGCAGCGTGCCGACAGCGTCGGCTGTGTGTGCTGGAAGAAACTACAGGAGTGGTCGAGTTGTCCGC
>JBEIEK010000221.1:0-10310 GCA_040382995.1 Planctomycetaceae bacterium | reverse complement strand
TCAGCGGCTCACGACAATGACCTCCGGCCAGTCTCGATTTCCCATCGCCCCCAGCATGTTTCGTTTTTCCCAGGCTGGTGAATGCGGGATGTGGATGAGTGAACTGCTGCCAAATCTGCAGCGGGTTGCCGATGACATGTGTTTCGTCCGCAGCATGCACACGGAAGCGATTAATCATGAGCCTGCCATTAGTCTGATGCAGACCGGCAATCAGGTAACCGGGCGCGCGTGTCTGGGTGCATGGGCCTCCTATGGCCTGGGTTCGCTCAATCGCAATCTGCCGTCTTTTGTCGTGATGGTGGCACGGCCCACCAACACGGAACAGGTGCAGGCGATTTCGGCACGTTTGTGGTCGGCTGGCTATTTACCGGGCGAGCATGCCGGGACAGCCTTTCGCACGTCCGGAGATCCGATTCTGTTTTTGAATGACCCGCCGGGAGTGCCGCGGGACGTGCGGCGCAGCACTCTGAATGGCCTGAGTTCACTCAATAATCTGGCCTTCGAGCAACTGGGAGATCCCGAAATTCGCACTCGGATTGCGCAGTATGAACTGGCCTTTCGGATGCAGTCCAGCGTGCCTGAGCTGACGGCGCTGTCGACAGAGCCCGCCTCGACGTTCGAACTGTACGGAGAAGCCTGCCAGCGTCCGGGAAGCCTGGCAAACACCATGCTGCTGGCCCGCAGAATGGTGGAACGCGGAGTTCGCTTTGTGCAGATCTATCACAACAACTGGGATACCCACGGCAACGTCGCCGGGCGACTTCCGGATCAGTGCCGTGACCTCGATCGAGCGGCCTACGGACTGATTACCGACCTGAAGCAGCGCGGACTGTTTGACGAGACGCTGGTGATCTGGGGCGGTGAATTCGGTCGCACGATTTATTCTCAGGGTGGCCTGAGTCCGCGGAATTACGGTCGCGACCACCATCCCAGGTGCTTCTCAATGTGGATGGCCGGAGGCGGATTCAAGGGGGGCACGATCTACGGGGAAACGGACGACTTCAGCTATAACATCGTGAAGGACCCTGTGCATATCCGGGACTTCCATGCGACGGTCCTGCATCAGCTGGGTTATGACCACGAACGACTGGCCTTCCGCTACCAGGGGCTCGATCAGCGTCTCACGGGAGTTTTGCCAGCGCGGGTGATCGCAGATTTACTGGGCTGAAAGAGCCACAAAATGAATCGGGAACACCGTTCTGAGGCCTATGAGCTGCAGCCAGACTCGCTGGCCACTTCCTCCGGGCAGGCAGGTGCTGCAGCTTTGTACCGCAGTCTGCTGATGGATGAGTGTCTGCCGTTTTGGTTTCCGCGGTGCATCGATCGGGATTTCGGCGGTTACCTGCACTGCATGGACCGCGATGGCACGGTGGTGGACACCGACAAATCGATCTGGGCCCAGGGGCGCATGGCGTGGATGCTGCTCACACTGGCAGACACGCCACAACTGGGGGACGACCCGAGCCGTGGTCAGTGGGTGCTCTGGGCAGAGAGCGGGCTGGAGTTTTTGCGGCAGCATGGTTTTTCGCCGGTCGACGGAAGCCTTCCGAGCACGTCAGGTCTCGGGCAGATGTATTTCCATGTCACGCGTGAGGGCCGTCCGATTCGTCGCCGGCGGTATGTGTATTCAGAGTCATTCGCGGCCATTGCCTTCGCACGGCATGCTCAGATCACGGGAAATCGTCGATCCGCAGAGTTGTCTCGTGCCCTGTTCGCGCGGTTTGTCGACGTGAATTTTACGCCGGGCGGAATGGCCCCGAAGTTCACCGACGAACGCCCGCTGCTGGGGCTTGCTCCGCGAATGATCACCATCGCCACCGCTCAGGAACTGGCTGGTACTCCGGCAGATTCCGGTCAGCTCGGGATGTGGATCGATCGCTGCATTCAGGAGATCGCAGACCTGTTTTTTAAGCCAACGCTCGGCTGTGTGCTGGAGGCGGTACTGCCGGACGGCAGCATTTCCGACCACTTTGATGGCCGACTGCTGAATCCCGGGCACGCCATCGAGGGTGCGTGGTTCGTGCTGGAGGAGGCTCGCCGCCGCAGGGACGGCAACCTCACCCGTCTGGGGTGTGACATGCTGGACTGCATGTGGCGTCGTGGCTGGGACCCGGAATTCGGAGGGTTGTTCTATTTCCGGGATGTCTACGACCGTCCCGTCCAGGAATACTGGCACGATATGAAATTCTGGTGGCCGCACAACGAGGCACTCATTGCGACCCTGCTCGCATGGAAACTGACCGGCGAACCCAGATATCTCGCTTGGCACTGTGATGTGTTCAACTGGTCCTTCCGTCATTTTCACGATCGCGTGCATGGCGAGTGGTTTGGATATCTGCACCGGGATGGCAGGCTCTCGGTCACGCTGAAGGGAAATCTCTGGAAGAGTTTCTTTCACTACCCGCGAGCACTCTGGAAGTGCTGGCAGTTGCTGGAAGCGGGGCTTCGTCCGCTGCCCTCAGCAGGCTACTCGCTCCCGTCCGGCATGGGCCGCCAGTTCGGCTGAGTGCGCGTCGAGGTATTCGCTGGCCTGTTCACGAATCAACCGCGCCAGCTGGTTGACGCTGTAGCCGCCCTGAACTCGCGTCTGCACCCAGGGAACGCCCTGATTTCGACAGAACTCACGAATATCGTTGTGCTTGTGGCCGATGAGCTTGGTGATCAGCACGACCAGCGACATGCCACGAACATCAGTTTCAAACTGGCAGACACGGTCGTTCTTCCCGGCACTCAGCCAGCGGACTTCCCGGAGCTTCAGAGCTTTCTGTATTCGCGCTGACGCGTGCGGCTTGCAGACACCACCCACAACCGCAATTGAATGCCCCGCCAGCCGTTCGCGGACATACTGCACATCTTCCGTCTCCACTTCGGCTTCGTGCTGGACGACCGTCGTACTGCGGGCGAGGTGCATCGAGATGCTGTTGAGAACTCGGTTGAATTCTTCCGAGAATTCCACGGATTCAGACTCAGATTCAGATTCAGATTCCGTCTCAGCTGCGTGGTCAGCCGTGCCCCCTGAAGGCTCAGGGATCAGATCGACGACCAGCAGCAGCAGATCGCGCATGCCACAGTGATTCTCATGCAGCCCCGTGCCCAGCAGTTCACGTACGGTCTGATCAATCTGCGTCCAGTCGACGGGAATTCGGCGGGTGTCGCCAGTAATGTCGCCAGGTGCGGCCCCGCGTTTCAGGTTTTCAACGAGCCCCTCCAGCTCCCTCAGTAATCGCCCCTGGCGAATCCGATCGCGGATTTTCTTTGCCAGGGTTTGCAGACGCATGGAGACATCCGGGTTGGCCTCGGGGTTTGCGCGATCATCCCGCCGCATAAAACGATCAATCCTGACCCCTTCCGACTGTTCATGACAAATCGCACGCATCCACTGGAACACCTGATCCTGCTCGCCGATGAGCTCACGGCCCTCCGCTTCGACGCGAACGGCATTCTGCGCTTCGGCCGTCAGATTCAGCAGTTCCACCAGTTCGCTGCGAAAGGACGCTGTGGAGCGGGAGCGTTCAGCCAGAAGTTCGCCGGCAAGATCGAGTGCAAGTGCCAGGTTCCCCCACCCGAGCGCCCTGAAATGCTCCGCTGTGCTGGCGGTGACGTGCTGCTGAGGATCTGTGATGGCCGGCCAGAGTGCCACGGCCCGAGCTGACAGCGCAGAGCTGCATCCGGCAAGTGCGGCCAGCTCTGCAGTGGAAGTGCCTCGAGCCGCAGGGGCAGCGGCGGCTGGCACCGGTACCGGCACCACACCCTTCGCCGACACAGTTGAAACTCTTAATCGCCCAAAATTCTGCAACAGGTTCTGCAACTCCGCAGCTGTCGCGGGCGCCGGCTTTTCTGCGACTGGCTGCGGCTGAGCGACTGCGGGGACGGCCGCTGGTGCAGCGACAGCGGCTGCAGGCGAGTTGCCGGTGGAGTTGCCAGCAGCGGTGTTCGAGGGGGCTGACTGTCCGGGGGAGCCTGGAGCGGCGGCAGGCTTCGAGGGCGTGACTGCGAGATCGGGGGCAGGGGCGGGTGGCAACTCACTACCGGTCTCGCTCCCCTTCAGCATGCCCGCATCCCGCGGATCGCATCCGGGGAAAGCGGCTGAAAAGATCAGTCCGCGGAGTGCTGCGAGTGCCATGCGGCGGCCCCAGTGGCCATCCACCATGCCAAAATGCTGCTCCAGTTCGGCAACAGTCAGGCCTTCGCGTCGAGCTGTCGGCATCAGAGGCAGGGGGCGCTGAGCATCAGCCAGCAGGTGGAACAGGGACTGCAGCGACTCCAGTTCGTTCTGCACATCCCGCTCTGCCACGACCCACGGCTGCTGCTCAAACAACTGCTGCAGTCTGCGGGCCTGTTGCCTGAGCGGTTCCAGCTGCGGCATCACGGCTTCGTCGCGGGAGGTGAGTCTTGCGGCGGCCGAGGCCAGCTCGGTGTATCGAGGCAGAAATTCATCCTGTTGCCGCTGCAGTTCGCTGCTGACCTGCTGCAGATCGAGGAGTGATTCCACGACGGTATGCAGGGGGGCATCGGAGGACGGCGGATCCCAGCCGGCCGATTCAGGCATCCACGCCCGTCCAGAAATCTCACCCAGCAACTCAGCGCGGTGGCTGACGAGCGAAGACGTGGAATCGGCGTACCAGCCGGCGTCGGGAAATGGCAGTCCCTGGGCGACCGTCTGGTGGAGCGCCTCGGAAAACTGGTGCGCGAACCTGTTGTATTCACTGAGCAATTGCCGAACGCGCTGCAGCCATGTTTCTGCCATTTCAGCGGACGCGGGCCTCCGCTGAGGATTCTCCGTAATCATCTTGTCGCCTCCTACAGACTCCATTCTGAAGGCTGTTTTTTCCGGAATCTCCTTGATTGCTCCGGAAAAGAGTGGACAGCCGACCCTTTCATCGTAACTACCACCGGCGGAAAGTTCAAACCTGCAGGCCAGCAATTTCCAGGAGTTTCGGTTTGCAGTCCCTGCAGAGGTCTGCCTAGAATTGTGAGCTTCTTCCAGCCCGCTGACCCGCGACTTCTCGTTTCAGCCGCGTCCGTCCGGCCGGGTGTTCCACAGAATGAACCCATTCCACCATGCTTCAGGTCCTGTTGCCCAACGGCAATCTCGTTGACGTCAACCCTTCCGCCACCGCTCTCGATGTTGCGTCCGGTATTGGCGAACGTCTGGCAAAGTCCACTATCGCAGCTGCCGTCGACGGTTCGATCGTCGACAGCATGCGTCCGCTCGCGGAGCTCACACCGCAGCGTCCTGTGCCGCTGCGGCTGATTACCGAACGCGATCCTGAAGCGCTGGGAGTACTGCGGCACAGCTGCGCGCATGTGATGGCCCGCGCGGTCATGCGGCTGTTTCCCGGCACCGGCCTTGCCTTTGGCCCCACCACCGGCAACGGCTTCTACTACGACTTTGATCTGGCCACGCCGATCAGCGAAGACGACTTCCCGCGGATCGAAGCAGAGATGCAGCGGATCATCGATGCGGCAGAACCGTTTGAACGCTTCGAGACCAGCCGCGAGGAAGCTCTGACACTCTGTGCCGACCTCCGTCAGACACTTAAAACAGAGCACATCCGCACAGGGCTCGCCGAACACCCCACGCTCAGCTTCTACCGGCAGGGCGAGTTTCTTGACCTTTGCCGTGGCCCCCACATTCCACACGCAGGAAAGATCAAAGCTTTCAAGGTCACCAGCGTTGCCGCAGCATTCTGGAAAGGCAATTCCGCCGGTCCCCGCCTGCAGCGTCTGTACGGCACCGCCTACTTCGACCGCAAAGACCTCAAAACCTGGCTCGATCAGCTCGAAGAGGCCCGCAAACGCGATCACCGCGTCCTCGGCAAACGGCTGGGTTTGTTCAGCATTTCCAACGATGTCGGGCAGGGACTGTGTCTGTGGCTTCCCAAAGGCGCCACCATCCGCGCAACGCTTGAAGAATTCATCAAAAGCGAACTCCTGCGTCGCGGTTATCAGCCTGTCTACTCGCCGCACATCGGTCGCGTCGAAATGTACGAAACCAGCGGCCACTTCCCGTACTATCGCGACTCCCAGTTCGCCCCGATTTTCGGACATCCCGCCGGACAACTTGTCGATCACTGGATCCGCTGTCTTGATCCCGCCGACACCGAACTCCAGCCCCCCTCGCCTGAAGCCGAAACCAAACTGCTCGAAGCCGCCAGATTACTCGGCTTTGACGCTGCCGACTTCCCCGTGAACGGCAGCAGCGAACAAAAGCATGCGGCGCTCCGCGCCTGGGAACACCAGCACGAACGCTTCCTGCTCAAACCCATGAACTGCCCGCACCACGTGCAGATGTATCGCTCGGCCCCACGCAGCTACAGGGATCTGCCCGTGCGACTGGCCGAATTCGGGACCGTGTATCGCTACGAACAATCCGGAGCGCTCAACGGGATGCTCCGCGTCCGCGGCCTGACTCAGGACGACGCCCACCTGTTCTGCACGCCTGAACAGGTGGAACAGGAATTTCGCGATACGCTCGGACTGGTCAAGTTCGTGCTGCAGGCCGTCGGGCTGGAAGACTACCGAGTCCAGCTGTCAACTCGGGATCCCAAATCCGACAAGTACGTCGGCAGCGATGAACTCTGGAATCAGGCCCAGGACACGCTCCGCAAAGTGCTCACTGCAGAAGGCATGAACTTCACCGAGTGCGAAGGTGAAGCGGCATTCTATGGTCCCAAGACGGACTTTATGGTACGCGACTGCCTCGGCCGTGAATGGCAGCTTGGCACCGTACAGCTGGACTATAATCTGCCCCAGCGTTTCCAGCTGGAATACACCGGCGCAGACAACAAGCAACACCGCCCGGTGATGATCCACCGAGCCCCGTTTGGCTCCATGGAACGCTTCTGCGGAATGCTCATCGAACACTTCGCCGGCGCCTTCCCGCTGTGGCTCGCTCCTGAACAGATCCGCGTCCTTCCGCTCAGCGAAAAATCCGATGACTACGCCAGCGACATCGCTGCAAAGCTTCGCAGCGCGGGCTTCCGAGTCACCGCGGATCTTCAAAGCGCCCGAGTGCAGGCCAAAATCCGCGATGCCCAGATGGACCTCATCCCCTACATGCTCGTCGTCGGCCCCCGCGAAGCCGAAACCGGCTCCGTGGCTCTCCGCTGCCGCATCGATGGTGATCTTGGTGTCATGACCTTCGCTGCCGCTCTGGAAAAACTTCGCCACGAACGTGACCAGAGAACCATCCGCCAGATTGCCAAACCCGCTGTCCCACAGTTCTCCGCAGCGTCCCAGGACGAACAGAACGAATACTGAAGCCGTTCGGCCAGTAGTCGCGTTTCGCTCAGCGGAACGACCAATCCGCAATTCCCCGCTGAAAGGCCCCCCATGCCACGCTCACTCGCTTCCCTGTCCGCAGCACTGCTGTGCCTGTTTATCAGCCTGGCTGCTGCAGCCACAGAACCCGCCAAACCCGTGCGCATGGGAAATGGCAGCATGACATTCGAAACAGTACCCGGCTGGGGCCTGGGCGCAGACGGTCGCTCAGTGCTCGGCTCCACCCACGGCGGTGTGGTCGTGGACAAGTCCGGCCTGATCTACACAAGTGCCAATCTGGGCGTGTTTGTTTTCAGCCCGGACGGACAGCTTGTTCGACGCTTTCTTGGCGATGAATACACCAGTATCCACGACATCGAGATTCGCTCAGAAGCTGACGGCGAATGCATCTACGGCGCTCGAAACAATTCCAAAGAGGGCATCAAGTTCCACGCCGAAACCGGCGCTATCGCTCTGAAGCTCACTTACCCCGAAGAATCCGGACTGGGCCTCAAGGACTTCAAACCCACCGCCATTACCGTCGCCCCCAATGGTCACATCTATCTTTCCGATGGATATGCCAGCAACCACATCTTTATCTATGACGCCCAGGGCAAGTACATCAAACACTTCGGACAGAAGGGCAATGATCTCAAACAGTTCAATACAGCCCACGGCATGACACTCGATACCCGCTACGATCCCCCGCGACTGCTCATCTGTGACCGCAATCATCAGCCCAAAGGACGACTCCTGCACTACGACCTCGATGGCAACTATATCGATGAAGTCATCACCGGCCTGGGCATGCCCACCTCAGCCGCTGTACAGGGCGATTATGTCTCCGTGCCCGATCTGATGGGACGCCTTGTGATTCTCGACAAAACCAACACCATCGTCGCCGTCCTTGGACACAATTCGGATCCCGCACTCGGACGTAATTTCAACGTTCCCCAGGAACAGTGGGTTGAAGGTGTCTTCAGCGGTACCCACGGTTCTTACTGGGACAAGGAAGGCAACCTGTACGTCCAGGACTGGAATGTCAGCGGACGACTGATGAAACTTGTCCGCGTGAAATAAGGCCGGTGCGGCCCCGGTCAACTCCCTGGGCGCTGCTTGCCGCGCGGGCACGTGCCGTTACCGGGGGACTGACATCCCCCGCACGCCTTGCCTGCTTTTCGCGCTGATAAAGAGAACCTCACAGCCATTGGGCGTCCCCCTCCCGGTCCGTGTTTCCGGCGAGTCAGTTTCATCGCGGTGTCACACTGGTCCGCTGCGGATCACCTTACCGCCGCCGCGGCCAGGTCCTGGCCCGAGTTCAATTTCCCAGTGAGCGTGCTGGATGAGCCGAGGGTCGTGGTCAATGGCGATGATGGAGTGGCCGGTCTGCAGCAGGAACTGCAGGCAGTCGACGAGTCGATCCACATCGACGGGGTGCAGCCCGCAGGAGGGTTCGTCGAGCACAAACAGGGTGCGACCGGAGCGTGTGAGTCGGGGCGAGGATGCAGTTGCCGGATCGAGGTCGCTGGGAACTCCGGCCAGTACGGCTGCGATGCGCAGTCGCTGGGCTTCCCCGCCTGAAACGGTGCTGAGCGGTTGTCCGAGCGGCAGGTAGGCGAGTCCTGCCTGTTTCATGGCATTCAGTCGCTGCTGGATGCGGTATTGGCCATGAAAAAAGCGAAACGCATCCTCGCAGGTCATCTGCAGAATCTCATGCACGCCTCGATCGCGGTAGCGAATTTCGAGGATTTCGGGGAGGAATCGATGGCCTCCGCAGGCACTGCAGGGTGTGTCAATGTCGGCCAGAAACTGCATGGGCACGGTGACCTGGCCACGTCCTTCGCAGCTGGGGCAGCGCCCGCCCTTTGCTGCGTTGAAGCTGAACATGGCGGCTGAATAGTTGCGACGCTGGGCTTCGTGAGTTTCGGCGAGCAGTCCGCGGATGTCGTTCCAGATTCCGAGCCACGTGGCTGGAATGCTCCGCAGACTGCGCTGGAGCGGTTGCTGATCGAGCAGCAGGACGCCTTCCAGCGCGTCGTGGCCTGTGAGTTTCCTGAGCGTCCCGGCGGGGGGACCGCCTGCTCCCGCAGGCTCGGGCAGCTGCAGCTGTTTGCGGAGTGCCGGTACGAGCGTATCGGTGATCAGCGAGCTTTTGCCGCTGCCACTAACCCCGGTCACGGCGCAAAAGACCCCCAACGGAATATCCACGTCGAGTTGCTCAATGTTGTGGCAGCAGACGCCTCGCAGACGCAGCCACTGTCGGATTTCGGTTGCCTCTGCTGGCTGCGTGGGCGCGGCTGCGGCGGCCGTTTGCCGGGCCGTTTTGGCGGGCGTTCGCAACGCGTGTCCCGTGGCGGTATCGGCCGTGAACAGGTCGGCGGGTACGCCGGAGAAGACAATTTGCCCGCCACCGGCCCCGGCTGCCGGTCCCAGCTCGACCACGTGGTCAGCGGCCAGAATCACGTCGGGATCATGTTCCACAACGACGAGCGTGTTGCCGGTCTGCTGCAGGCGACGTATCAGGTCAAGAACTCGTCGAGTATCGGAACGATGCAGGCCCTGCGTGGGTTCGTCAAGCACATAGAGGGTGCCGGTAAGGCCAGATCCGAGCACGGCAGCGAGCAGTGCGCGTCGAGCTTCACCGCCGGAAAGGCTGCCCATGCTGCGATCCAGCGAGAGATAGCCCAGACCCACATCCAGCATCAGCTGCAGGCGGCGACGGATCAGACCCACAGCCGGTGTCAGTGCCGTGAGCAGTTGTGAATCCGTATCGCTGAGCTGTCGTTCCAGCCAGACGGAAAAATCGCCCAGTTCCATGCTGCAGACTGCGGAAAGTGATTGCTGATTCCAGATCACCGCGCGGGCGTTTGGATTGAGCCGCGAGCCGCCGCAGGAGCTGCAGGGGCCGGGTGCGGCAGTGGCTTTTCGCTGCCCGCCGCGAGCTTTTTTGGGGGAGCTGTTGAGAGCTTCGCCGGTGCCCCGGCAATCACTGCAGGCACCAAGGGGTGAGGTGAAGCTGAGACTTTCCGGCTGCAGAGGCGCGAATT
>JBEIEK010000220.1:0-10313 GCA_040382995.1 Planctomycetaceae bacterium | reverse complement strand
CGCGTTGTCCGCGACCATACCCACCGCAAACGCCATCCCAGCCAGACTGATCACGTTGATACTGCGGCCGAACAGCTTCATGAAAATAAATGTGGCCACCACGCTGATCGGAATCGAGAGACCGATGATCACCACCGTCCGCACACTCTTCAGAAACAATAGCAGAATCACAATCGCCAGGGCACCGCCGGAGTAGACGTTGCTCTCTACCAGCGCGGTGGCGGAATCGAGGTAGATCGTCTGGTCGTAGACCTGTTCCAGATACAGGCCTTTCGTCTGCAGAATGCCCTGATTCAGCTCCTCACAGGCGATTCGCAGGTTGCGTCCGTAGAGCCGTGTGCATTGAGCCAGTTCCAGCGGGGTGATTTGTCCATCACGGTCCAGATCCAGCGCCGCCCGGGGCGGCCCCATAATTTCCTTGACGTTGGTGTTCGGTGCCTGTTGAGCATTCACGGCCAGAGCGTTCAAGCCCATCTGACGCACGACGCCGTCCGGCTTCTTGTAAGCCACGCCAACCGTCGCCACATCGCTCACGCGCACAGGCGAATTGTCCCGCACCGCAATGATCGTTTCTGACACCTGTTCCGGATTGGAAAACTGGCCCAGCGTACGGACCACGTTTCGCTGTTTGCCCTCGGGAATGTCGCCGGCGGAAGTGTTTTGGTTCTGAGCAACCAGGGCGGCTCGCAGTTCGTCGATGGTGATTCCAAGGGCGGCCAGGCGTGTTGGATTCACTTCCACCCGGAATTCCTGTTCCTGGCCTCCGAAGACGTTCGCGTTTGCTATTCCATCAATCCGCTCAAACTCCGCCTCAATAAAGTCCTCAGCGAACTTCCGCATCAACGCCGGATTGTTGCGGCCTTCCGTGAAGGACCGCAGCACCGGAAAGTCCTGGGCCAGCAGATTGATTCGCGGCAAACTGATCGGACCTGGTTCCGCCATCAGACGCTCAAGTGGTTCACGCAGCTCGGGGTGCTGAGCGATCAGATTGACCAGGTCTTCACGTGTGGGAGGAATCGGCTTCAGGATAAACCACGCAATGGCGTTCGCATTCGCATTGACCGTGGAAATCACCGGCTCGCGAGCATCGTCCGGATAGTTGGGGACCTGATTGAGCTTTTCGGCAACACGGGCCCGAGCGTCCGCCAGATCCGTGCCGACCGAAAACTTCAGCAGAATCATGCCCATGGAATCCGAGCTCTCGCTTTTGAATTCTTCCAGGCCCTCAACGCTTTTGAGCTGCTCTTCCTGCTCGTCCACGATCTCCTTTTCCACCTCCTGAGCACTCGCGCCGGGCCAGAAGGTGGAAATCGTAATCTCCGGCTCTGTGACGTCCGGAGTCAGCTGCACAGGTGTGGCGAAATAGGCGATGCCGCCGAACAGCATCGCCAGAATGACGCCAACCGTCAGCTTGACGGGGTTCTCGATGGAGAAGCGAATCAGATCCATGGGGGGGCCGCGCTGGGGATGTGTGGGGAAAGATCGGTTCAGAATTCACTGGTGGACACCAGGTGTCGACTCAGCGGCTCAGCCGCCCGCATCAGCCTTTTCAGCTGACTTTGCACCTGCGGGCGGTTCTCCGGACGGTGGCCCCTGACCGCCACCGCCTGCCCCTTCGCCCGTTGCCGACTCATCCATGATCGTAACCGCCTGAAATGCCCGCAGCCGCTCGGCTCCTTCCGTCACAACCTGCTGTCCTGCTGCGAGTGATTCTCCGGTGACCTGAATCCATGTGCCCGTACCCAGGCCGGGCTCAACCATCACCTGCCGCACACTCAAAGGCTGACCTTCCGTCGGAGGATTGACAGCAAACACAAAGGCACCACGGGATGTGCGGACGATGGAGTCCTTCGGCACAAGCAATCCGTCGACGGGCTGTCCGGAGAAACTGGCCTCGGCCATCATACCTTCACGAAGTGCCGGCAGCGGAGGTGTGGTTTCGGTGTTGACCTGATTCTGAATTCGGACGATCACCGGAAAACTGCGCGAGCCCTGCTCCCAGTTGCTGCGGGGAACCACCGTGGCTACCACACCCTTCCATTCTCTCCGCCCGGAACCTTCCCCGGAACCGCTCCCCTGGATGCTGAGCGTCACTTCGCGACCGGGCAGAATCTGGTCGATGTATTGCTGATCGATGAGCACTTCAACTTCGACTTCGTCGAGCCGGGCGAGGGTGAGCACGGGAGCACCTTTGGACAGCCACTGACCGACATAGGTGTGCTCTTCCACAATGAATCCATCAAACGGCGCCCGTGTGAAACGCTTTTCCCTTTCGGCTTTCAGAAACTCCACATGCTTCCGCTGCGCCTCAAGCCGGGCGGCGGCCTGCTGACGGACTTCCTCGCGGGCACCGGACGTAACTTTCTGGCAGACGGCTTTGGCCGCCACGAGGTTCTGTCGGGCGGCGTCGTAGGCGTCTTCGCCGTCCTTCACCTCCGAGGGATTGGCGGCACCGCGGCGACTGAGCGCCCGCAGTTCTTCCAGACGTCGCTGAGCATTTGCCGCCGTGACTTCCAGCGATTCGACGCGGGCCTGGGCTTCTTCCACGTCTTCCCGACGTGGTGTTTCCAGCTCAGCCAACTCTGCCTCACGTACCCGGACCATCGCCTCCTGCTCGGCCAGTTCCAGCTCCGTGGACTCCATCCGCAGCTTCGACAGCAGAGTCCCCGCCTGGACGAAATCGCCGACTTCCATAGGGTATTCGGCCACGACACCGTCAGCTCCCGAGGCCACCTTGCTGAAGTGCCGCGGGCGAATATTGCCTACTGCACGGAAGACAGGGGCCACAGGTTCCTGACGAATCACGGCTGTTCGCACGAGTGCCGGCGGCTGAGCTGGCGGACCACCGGAGCCGGACTTTTGTGCGGCGTCACCGTCGGCGGGAACGGAATTGCCGGAACAGCCGCCGATCAGCCACAAACAGATTGCCAGTAAGGGAAACACTGCCATCCGGATAGGTGGAATTGGGGGTTTCATAGACGTTTTCTGCAGCGTGAAAAGAGAATTTCAATGTGTTGCAGCGTATCCTGAAGACTGGGGAGATGCCAACGCCGTTTTGTGGCAACCAGAGGATTCCTCAGGGAATTGAGCGGCCCGGAATACCATGCCCCCCTCTCCCCTTCGTGGGGAGTGGGGACGGGGTGCGGGGTGAAAGAACACGGCAAAACGCCCCCCCGAGGGACACTGCCGAGAGACTGTAAACTCCCGCACCCTGCCGCTGTGTGCAGCGGCTTTACCAAAGGTGCCTGCCCCAGGGTGCCATGTCTTTTGTGGGCATTCTGAGAAACAGTCGCCGGATGGATTAGGTGTGGTTCCACTCCCTCACGGTCGCGGCTCGGCTGCAGCATGTGTTGATGGCGAAGAGGGTTGTTTTCAGCAGTGCCTGCCTGTTCGACTGCCACGGACCCATCACATTGGAAAAAGGCCCTGAGGAGTGCGGCCAAAGTCAATCGCCTGGTGCGACTTCTGTCCGAACCAGTTGCGACCTCGCCCGTGCAGGGACGCATTGTGATCGAGGGATTGCCGTGGGATATTTCCCGTCTCTGTCCCAATCAATTGCACACTCCACCCTCAATATTTTTGAATGATTGCTTGACTTTTGTCTAGCAGATGACCACGATTCGCCCCGGGGGGAAACAGATGGGCAGTATTCACTCCGTTCGTGGTCAGGAATGAATTCATGACCAGCAGTGCCAGCAATCCTGTGCCTTCCGGCAACCACGGGGGATCGGAGTGTTCAGCCACCCAGATTGGCTGTAATGCAGCGGCCGATCCCAGCAATGCGGAATCGGGGTCCGGTCAGACGCTGCCCGCCGACTCGGGTATCCCGGTGGCCAGGGAACTTGTTCTGAGTGTGGGTGCCTGTGTCAACCGTTTCGAACTTTGCGAAGTGCTTGGTAAGGGAAGCTTCGGCGAAGTCTGGAAATGTCGTGATCCTCTCCTTGATCGGTTTGTCGCCATTAAGTTTCCCTGGCACAAACCAGGGACCCCGCGGATCATGACAGGGCTCATCGACGAAGCTCGCAAGGTTTCGCGGTTGTCACATCCGTGCATCGTGCACATCTACGACGTGATTGAGTCCGCTGACCACGTTGCGATTGTTTCGGAGCTTATTGATGGTCAGACTCTGAGAGAACGATTATCTGCTGGCAGGATCGCCGTAGGTGAAGCAGTCGCAGTCATCCGCGACGTTGCGTCTGGTCTGCAGCACGCGCACCAGCACGATCTTGTGCACCGAGATGTGAAGCCCGGTAACATCCTCATTCGCCGGACGGGCCCCGCCGCATTGACTGACTTTGGTCTGGCTGCCTCAGAACCGCAAATCGGGCAGATGAAGGATCCATCATCCGGAACGCTGTATTTTATGTCCCCTGAGCAAGCGCGGGGAGACATTTCGATGCTCGACAACCGTTCCGATATTTTTTGTCTCGGAGTCGTGCTTTTTTATTGCTTGACGGGGCGATATCCGTACCCGGCCGCGACGGACACCAGGACGTACATGCGCAGCGTAGCCACCCGCAATGCAAAGTCGCTCCGCGCTGTCGACAGTCAACTCCCCAAAGTACTTGACCAAATCTGTGCCCGGTGTCTCGCACGGGATCCCCGAGACCGTTACCGAACGGCCCAGGACCTTGTGGATGATCTGAACGCGTTCCTGAACGATGAGACGGCACCCCTGTCTTCGCCCCCAGCGCGTATGCTGCCACGATGGGTTGCGGCTGCGTTGGTACTTACTGGCCTACTCGTTGTTGTTGGAATTTCCACCACTGTGTGGCAGTTGTCAGGGGGCGCTGCGACTGCGCCGCAATACAGTTCCGCAACTGTGACGTCGCAGGCGCGGATCAACGAAGTGAACCTGATTCGATACCCAGAGATCTTTGCGTGGCCCTATACGAATGATCGCGGTACTCCTCAGCATTCACCCGAAACAGAAACCCTGAGTGTAACGACCCCGACCAGCAGACTCGTGGCAGTCTGTGGAAGAACGGACCATCCCGAGCTGAATCTGCAGGTGCAGCTGAAACTGAACAACTGGATCGGCGCGGCAGGCCTGTTCTGGGGCCTGCGTCAGAATCCCGACGCTCCCACTTCGATTGAATACCTCTGCTACTCGGCTGAATTCCTCCGCACATCCGCAGATTCAAACCCTGTGGTCTGCGTCAGCGAACTGACGCTGAAACCCCTTGATCAGCGGGAGATGCAGATTCCAAATCGTCGAGAGATCGCAACTGTTGATGTGCCGATCCCAACCGAAGCGTGGACGACACTCAAAGTCAGCGTCACGGCGGGACGCTTGAACGTGTTTTTGGATAATCAGGAGGTCTGCAAGCCGGTTGATGTTCTGTATCCCGAAAAATTCTGGCTGCCGCCGATGAATGGCCAGCAGGATTCCGCGATGGCAGGAATCATTGGACAGGGCTCCCTGGTGGCCTTCAGAAAACTGGAATGTTTCTAGTCCTTTGTTCAGGAAAGGTTTGTGACGATGTCCACATGTGATGCAGTGAGTGGAAATGATTCGGGGCCCCAGCCAACGATCGTTCAGAACATCCGTGTCACCTTTACCAGTGGCGGCCCCGGGTTCGGCAAGTACCGTGTCGACGCGAACGTTGTCCCCCCGGCTGGTGCCACCGGAATCCCGAAAGCGACTGTAAACGTGCTCCAGAATGGCACTGTGATCACGCCAGTGAATGCTGTTTTCATGACGGAATCGCCACTGGGGTCTCGAAACTTTTTCGTGGAACAGTTCAGCCCGGCTCCGAGTCGCGGAAGTCAGTTTTGGGCCGAAGTGGCTGTGGACTGGATGATTCAACAGAGGGAATCCGGGACGTCCCCTGTGCAAACGCAGCCCTGAGAGCTGGCGATAGCAGGGAACCGGATTGCCTTCAGAATTCACAACTGAAGCGGCATTTCCCGCAACCGGCAAATGTTCTTTTGAAGGCGTGGGGGGATCCACTGAACGAAACCCTGGAGAGCGCTGGGGAATGACGGGAGTGGCGTCATGACCGCACCGGCAGACAAGCCGGTGCGGCCCCCATTTGAACCCGCCACAACGTCGTCTCCCGACGGATCATACAACAACGATCGTGCAATTCCCGTTATTTCGCAGGAGACTCCTGCCGGGTTGAACAGGGGCTGAGTCCGCACCAGACAGGTACGCTGCTGCTGCTGCGGTACGGCCGCACGCGGGGGGTGCAACTGGTCACTGACCGACGTTCTGGAAGTAGGCCTGAAGCTGGATTGAACCCTCAATTTCCACTCGGGGATTCACACTTCCCGTGGGCGTGATGAAGCCTGCGATCTGAAGCGTACTCGCAGCTGGAGGGCTGGTCGTATGTCCCAGCGACTTCAGTCTGCCAATCAGCTTTGTCCGCAGTTCACCATGCAGTGTCAACCAGTTGGCACCTTCCATCACGAACGCATGACGATCCGGGGCGTATTTCAGCCCTGCAGTGGAGTTCGCCAGCAGTGCCGCATTCCCATTGCCCGTTGGATGATAAATTGCCAGATTCAATGTGGCGTCACCCGGGATGGGCACTTTCGAGCGAAATTCGTCGGGCAACTTCACTGCAATCTCGTGAGGCTCGAAGACCAGAACCGCATCATTTTCGACTGTCCATGTCTTCGCGGGATCCGCACCTGTGACGTTCCAGCGATAGATGACTTTCTGGCTGGGAACGCCCCAGGTGAGCCTCGGAGGTGCAGCAGGTGCTGGGGCCTTCTCAGCCTCCTCAAATGGAATGTGCAGATGCTGGGACACGCCGTAGGGAGTCGCCACGTGGATGTCAATTTTCTTCTCACCATCAACGAGTGTGCTCAGAGCCGACGCAGGAATCGTGATTTCCATGACTTCTCTGCTGAGCAGTACATGGTCCACGACCTGATTACCAGCAATCACCTTCGTACCAGTCACGCTGAAGTTGCTTCCGATGAGGAATACTCGTGTGTCCCTGCCTTCCTTAGCACCTGGCTCGCCAAACCAGTCATAGAGTTCGGGAGCGAGGTCGGTGACCCCGGACGAAAACATCTCAAAGCCACCAAGCGTGTTCTCGTTGGGAACCCGGCTGTAGGTGGTTTGCAGCGGGAGCCGGCTGGAAAGCTGTTCCACGCGTTTCATCAGGCGGTCCACTTCTCCATCGCGGTACAGATGCGCTTCGCTTTGCGCACAGACTGCGTAGTTCTGCATTTCCCGAACCATATGGCTGAGCTCTACAGTATCCGTCATCGATGATCGAGTGTCAGCTGGTGTCTTTGCCCCCAGATGATCACACACCAGCGGGCTGAAATGGCCTCGGGAATCGAATCGCACGTGGGTGATGAAGGAAGGCATCAGCACGACCGCATAACATTCCCGCATGCCCGGTTCCAGCTGCCACTGCTTCTTCAGTTCGTCGCGATTGGGTCCACCCAGCAGCATGTCGCGGAAGAGCACCTTGCCGTTGCTCTCAAATTCCGGCGTCTGAACACGCGGAGAAAACCGCCAGCCGAACGTGTCACGGCCGTGACCGAAGGCCACTGCGGTGCGGTTGAGCGCCACCGTCTCCATATCCATTTCCAGGCGGCGGGCGTAACGCGTTGCGGTCTGAGCACCAATGCGACCCTGAGAAAGCGCGAGCGCCATGGCCAGTTGCATTTCGCGACGCATGGCGTACTGATCAGTGACGTTCTGCTCCTGGGCCACCGGATCAAGCGCAAACACGTGAACAGGCCAGCGGCATTTGACGTACTGCACAAACGCCAGCCGAGCTGTGGGATCGGGATCCAGCCCGTAGAAGATCAGATCCGCACCGGTCGTCAAACACTGGCACTCGGGATCCTGACTGACATGACGGATGTCGGCATTCAGCTGGCGATTCAGCAGCAGCGATTCGACAAGAATTGGCCAGCAGAGGAGTTCGCGGAGATCGCCGTCATTGAGGTCCCAGCTATCGCGGAGCGTTTTGAAACAACATCGCTGTGTGTGGACCCCTGAACCAGTCGCCAGGCATTGTTCAAGGTGGATCAGGTCCAGTCGCTGGAGTGCCAGGAGATGGTCCGGATAGAAAACTGTTTCGTAAGCATTTTCCAGCTCGTCGCGGAGGAGGTTGCGAACGGCGGAGGCGACGCTTCGGTCGTCTTCGGGAAGGAAGCGAATGGCCTCCTTAACCAGCTGTATAACATCACCCCCCAGAATTGACTGAAGTGCCTCACCAGACAAGGGACTACGTGCGCGACGGTGGCCACTTACGGGCGGCCTGTCAGCGAATCGGTTAATGCTGAGTTCGGATGTTAAATTGATCACTTCGGTAATATTGTTTAATATCGCTCTAGACGACTCCATATTGTTATGTGAAACGTCTGCTTGTTTTAATATTTCGATCCCCTTATTTATTCTATCTTCGTTAATTTCAACCGATATACTACCAATACGAATTGTTGACTTATTTTCCGGGCCAGCCTTGTATTCACCCAGTAATTCGCAGATCTGCCTGGCCTGTTCCGGAAATACGCAGGCAAATTCCTCTGCAACCGGCATGAAGAGATTGATTAACTCTGTGAGGCATTCGCATCGAGATACCAGTTGATCTGAAGGCAAAGCCGCGCTGTTTTCCGAAATTTCTTTGATTTCCTTCTTTATCTTATCGATTTGACTTTTGATTTCGTCTGGGCTGTATTTACTTTCAATACCATTGACAATTTGCACAAATCCATCATATGTAAACCAATCGAGATTTGCTAAGTCTTCAGCCACATCCACGTGAATTTTGTCTAGCTCGCACACCACAATTTCGGCGACACGCCTCAGAGCCCTATGCAGCGACTGAAGCAACTTTTCTCGCTTAACCGCCTGCTTCCGTCCAGCCACCACCGGCACGGTCAGCTGGTCCACAAGGTCATTAATCACCAGCGCCCGAAACGTGCTCGGCAGAAGCTGGTCCGTGATCACTGGTTCCGCAGTGACCGTGATTTCCGCGGAATGTCCGCGGCGAGTCTTGCTGCCGGGAAGGATCGAAATTGGAATGCGCACAAGATTCAGCGAGTAACCTGGGGAGTCGGCTGTGTCGTCGCCTTCGTTCAGCCGCCGCAGTTCATGCAGGTGATTCAGGTAGCGGGCCCGCTGGTCCAGCTCAATCGTCTGCTCCAGTTGCACTTTGTCGAAGTCTGTGCCAAATGGTGACTGACCACTGAAGAGTTGCCCTGGAGCTGTATTGAAGACAGTCATGGTTCCCGGGCTGGCTGGGGCCGGTTGGCTCCCGTCTGCTGGAGTAGGCACAGGGGCAATCCCCGGCAGCATCTGATTGACCTGCGTAAACGGTGCTGTATTGCCACTGCCACCCGCGCTCGCAGAATTGTTCAGAGCGAGTGCACTCGCCAAAAATGCCTGATCACTGCGTGATACCGACGCATTGAAACGGACCTGAAAATCATCCACCTGAGCCGCCATTTGCTTCTCAAATTCGGCTCGGTGCGCCGTCAGCCGCGCTTCACCCCAAACATCGGGGGCTTTGGCCACCACACTGCCATCCTCCAGCAGTTCCTCCTCCAGCCAGTCCATCGCCTGGGCGAGCTTCTGAACGCTGGTGTCGGGCGTTTTGGGGCGACGACCAAAGATTTTTGACTGCAACCACGGTGTGGGCTTGTCATCGAAAGCCCGAATCGACACTGGCTGCAGCAGCAGGACCAGTGCGAGCAGGACGGCAATTTGTTTCTGATGAGTTTTCATGGAAAATTCCGCTCCGAGCCTGCCAAAGATACCGGAATTTCCAGAATGTGCGGAAATTCCGAGCGTAGGGCCTCTATCGAATCGGGCGAAATGCCCCTGTTTTTCAGGTTTTGACCGAAAGCAAAAACAACACCCCCTGAATACACCTATCCCTGCCGTCACAAATCACGCATGTTTCCACGTCGATCGATCACTGAGGCATTCACGCTGTGATGGCGAAGGCTGGAAGCCTGAGTCATTTGGGGTGATTTCGCCTGATCATCCGGTTTGCCCCATGTGCCTGGATCAGGTCGCCGGAAAAAGCCCTGTGGTGTGTAGCCAGTGACGCTGACTTTCTCCTGTTTCGCATGTTTTGCAGGACCCGGTGTCCCCGTTCACACGCCTGGTTTCAATCATGAATGGCGTGCGGTCGATGTCAATCGGCCTGTAACGTCCCTGGTGCGCCCCTGCCGCGGCGCTGGCTGGGCCGGCACGAACCGTTACCGGGGAATTGACATCCCCCGCTCGCCCCGTCGCGTTCACAACCGAGCCGCGACCGTGAGGGAGTCGGGAACACTCCACGCTGTAACGTCAATCCGCACAATAGTTTCTGTGTCGACATGCACGTCAGGGT
>JBEIEK010000219.1:0-10315 GCA_040382995.1 Planctomycetaceae bacterium | reverse complement strand
GCTGCTCCCATCCGTTGCTGACTGTCGTTTTCTGAAGTCCGCGGGGACTGTCCCCGTTTGGTTCCGGCTCGCTGTGTTTGCGGCGTGAGTGCTTCAATCGCGTCCTTCGGTGTAACCGATCCAGTCGTCAGCGCCTGTAGATTCGTCTCAATTGTTCCCTCCGCTCAGCCCTTGCCGCGGAGCCGATGTTGCGGGGACAGTCCCCGCCGATTGTGGGCTTGTCGGAGTCGGTGCTGCTGCCATCTGTTGCTGACTGTCGTTTTCTGAAGTCCGCGGGGACTGTCCCCGTTTGGTTCCGGCTCGCTGTGCTTGCACCTGCACATGGTCGCCACCAGTCCACGTGCTTCAGCCATCAATGGAACGTGATGGTGAGGTTCGCAGTGGCCGTGAAACACTGGTTTGCGTCGTCGGATTTCTGGCGTGTTTTTGTAGTGGTTGAACTGACCACATATCTGCTTCGGCCGGGAATTTTCGTGTTCCGGCAACGCCTATTCCGGAGAGTCAAAGGCTTGGCCATCATGTGGGGGGCCTCACCCGACCTCGGTGCCGTCAGTGATCTTTCTCACGCACCAGCTGACGGCGGCCATTGCAAACGCGGCGGTCATGAATGCAGCGGTACCGTAAATCTGCCGTCGGCGTTCGCAGGCGTGCGGAGAGTCTTCGTTGTGCGGACAGATGCACTGGAAGCCTTGTTCGGCATCCCACGCTGGCGGGATGGGCTGCCGGATGTCTTCCTCGGAGTACACAACAGGGATACCACTGTCACAGGAGTCACCGATGCCGCGGCGTGAGAGTTCTTTTCTGAGGACTCGAGCGAGGGGGTCAACTTTGGTGCGGCTGAGATCGGCGATGCGAATCTGCGTTGGATCCAGCCTTGCTCCTGCGCCAGTGATGCTGATTACAGGAATTGAGCGACGGACGCAGGTTTCCAGAAGCAATACTTTGGACGTGACGTTGTCGATGGCATCGATGACTATTGAGGGGGCTGGGTTTAGCAGAGCGTCAGATGTGTGTTCGTTGTAGAACGCCTGGATTGGAGTGACCGTGGATTCGGGGTGAATGGCCTGTACGCGTGCTGCCAGCAATGCGGCTTTGGACTGACCCACTGTGTTTGGAAATGCCTGCAGTTGGCGATTGATGTTGGTGAGGCAGACATCGTCGAAGTCGACGAGAGTTAGTTGGCCGATGGCAGAACGCGCGAGTGCCTCGGCCGCGTAACTGCCAACGCCACCCAGTCCGAAGACGGTGACGTGCGTATTGAGCAGTCGGAGTACTGCAGCGTCGCCGAACAATCGAACAAGTCGATCCCAGCGGCGATGAATTTTCAGGATTGGAGTAACCGCAGCATGTTCGCTGGTGCGGTCCGCGATCGGTCGTTCCCACGCACGGACGCGTGTCTGTCGTGGCAACCCCGCCTCAATTTCCGGCGACGCCGTGCCGTTGTTCATGTCACAGGCAGCGCAGTCGGTCTCCTGAATGTTGCTGCAGGGGGTGTTTGCGAGGACTGGGTTGCTGGCCTGAGCCATACTGCACCGGTTGTGGTGGAAATTAGCACAAAAGGAACGGAAGGATGGTGCTGGTTATCCGCCACCGATTGTGCAAAGTCAAATTTGCGATCGGTAATTCCGCGGGCTTCCCGGCGATTGATCAGTGAAGGCTGTGGAACAGACCTTCAGCCCGCATACGGGAATGCCGTTCAGTTTTCCGTGAGTTCGAGGCAGGGATCGAGTCCCATATTCTCATACTGTTCAAGCCGCATGCGTTCCTGTTTGAGCAGATGTTTGCGTTGCTTGCGGTGCATTCGCTCAAGGAAGCGTTGAACGCGTCGGAAGTAGCGGAGCCAGGCGCGGCTGAGTTCGCCGTTGCGATCGGGAAGCGCAATCCGTCGTTTCCTCGCCACTTCCTTCGGTTCGCGACACCGCAGCAGTTCATCCTCCAGTGACAGGAAGAACTGGAAGGAGCCTGGATCTCCCTGTCTGGCTGCTCGGCCGACCAACTGTCGGTCGATGCGTTTGGAACTATGCATTTCTGTGGCGATCACGTGCAGGCCGCCGGCTTTTCGCACTTCGTCATCCAGCAGAATGTCGGTTCCACGGCCGGCCATATTGGTGGCGATCGTGACATGCCCAGCGTGGCCTGCATCCGCCACGATGCCGGCTTCCTGTTCGTGATATCGTGCGTTGAGGATCTGATGTTTGATCAGGCGATCCTTGAGAAGCAGTCCGAGCGCTTCAGAAGCTTCGACGGAAGGTGTGCCGACCAGCACCGCCCGACCACGGCTTGTGAGTTCATGAATTGTGTCGACGATGGCGTTGCGTTTGGCTTCCTGCGTTGTGAAGAATCGCGGCGGGAGACCTCGTCGAATACAGGGCTTGTTAGTCGGGATAGTGGTGACCTTGATGCGATAGGTCTTCCGCAGTTCGCTGGCAGCCTGAGTTCCCGTACCGGTCATTCCAGCCAGATGCACATACAGTCGGAAGAAGCTTTGTACCGTAATTCGTGCGGCCTCACCCGTGGCGGCCGTGATCGGCACGAGCTCTTTCGCTTCAATTGCCTGATGCAGACCGTCCTGCCATTTGCGGCCATCCATGACTCGGCCCGTGCCTTCGTCCACGATGACAACCTTGTTTTCTACGATCACGTAATCCCGGTCACGCTCGAACGCGTGTTTTGCCGTCAGCGCTTTTTCGACCTGGGAGTAGATTCGTTCGGTGTCCATGGAACTGAGCAGCGACGGTTTGGAGAGGAGCACGACACGGCGGCAGCCAGCATCGGTAAGCCATGCATTGCGGCGTTCCGGCTCGTAGACGTAGTCGCGTTTGTGTTCCAGTTGGTAGGTGGCGCGGTTGCTCCAGCGAAAAAGATTCACGGTTGCCGGATCGTTGGGCTGAGTCAGACCAATGATCAGGGGCGTTCGAGCTTCGTCGACGAGAATACTGTCTGCCTCGTCAATCAGTGCAAAGTGGTGGCCCCGCTGTACCGGCTCTTCTGATCCTCTGAGCGTGCGAATGAAGCGGCGCAGCTTTGGACTGCCGTCGTCCTGCGATGCACCCAATCGCAGGCGGTCGCGAAGGTAATCAAAGCCCATCTCTTTGGCGGTGCCATAAGTGATATCTGCTGCGTAGTTTTTTCGCCGTTCATCCGGCTCCATGTTTTCAAGGATCTTTCCGACGGTAAGCCCCAGTTGTTGATGGACAGGGCCCATGGTCTCGGCGTCGCGTTTGGCAAGGTAGTCGTTGACTGTCACGACGTGCACACCCTGTCCACCCAATGCTCGCAGAAATGATGGCATGGTGGCAGTGAGCGTTTTTCCTTCGCCAGTCTGCATTTCGGCGATGTGCCCTTCGAACATAGCAATCGCCCCCATGATCTGTACGGGGAAATGCTGAATGCCAAGACACCGGCGAGCTGACTCGCGCACAAGGGCGTAGGCGTCCGGGAGCAGATCGGCGAGTGGTGTGCCGGCCCGAGCGTCCCAGCGCAGTCGACGGCCACGCGTCAGCAGGTCATCGTCCGACAGTGTCACCAGCAGTTCACTGCGGCGGATAATGTCCATAGCCATCGAGCGCCAGCGCGAACGTCGAGCTGTCGCGGGGTGAAATCCGGACTTCACGTAATGGAACAGTTGCGAGGCGATTGACATAAACAGATGGCTCGATTTCGGATCGTTCAGAGATATTCAAGGTGCGAAGGCGGAGGGGGCACGGCATGCCGAATTCTGACTTGCGCCCCCACACGTGGTCTAGGTCAGTTCGTGCAGGGGAGTCCCGAACGGGAGCACTGGCACAGGACGGCCACTATGGTCGAGGTAGTTCACTGACGTGTCGATCTGCAAATGACGGTAGACGGTTGCAAGGATGTCCTGAGGCTGCTTGGGGTTGCTGAGCGGCAGAGCGCCGTATTGGTCGGATTCGCCAACAACCTGACCACCTTTCAGGCCACCTCCAGCGAGTGCCGCGCAGAAGACATTGGGGTAGTGGTCCCGACCGCCGGTGGAATTCACTTTGGGGGTCCGGCCGAATTCGCCCCAGGCCAGCACCAGAGTGGACTGCAGGAGTCCGCGGTCGTCAAGGTCTTCAAGTAACGCCGAGTAAGCCTGGTCCCAGCGGGGCAGGAAGCCGTCCCGCATCGTTTCATAGCCCTTCACGTGAGTGTCCCACCAGCGGCAGTCAACGGTGACGAGAGGAATTCCAGCTTCCACGAGGCGACGAGCGAGTAGAAAACGCTGGCTCCATGCTGGCACCCCGCAGCGATCCGGAGTTGGTGCGATATAGGCCGGCAGATACCCGTAACGCTCCCGTACGGACGCCGGTTCAGCATCCAGATCGAAGGCATGGCGAGCCGCAGTGCCCAGCAGCAGATCCCAGGCCTTTGCCTGAAATGAGTCCACAGCCTGGTAACGAGCGTTCAGATCCGTCAGGCGACGAAACTGATCCAGCTGTTGCAGAAGCGACCTCCGATCTTCGACCCGATCCACAGCCAGACCTTCTGCAGGCGCCAGATTTGGGATCCGAAAGGGGCCGGTCTGAGCTGGGTCGGCCTGAGTTTCGAATGGGGCGCAGGCCGGGCCGAGATAGGCCGGGTCAACACCGGGGACTCGTTTGGGAATCATCACGTAGGGCGGCAGGTCGGGACGGCGTTTGGCGAGTTGTTTGGCGACGATCGAACCGCAACTTGGGCGGGCATTGATGTCCGGTGCGCCCTGGCTGGGGTAGCCGGTGAAACACAACTGGTCACCCGACGAGTGTCCCGCGTCGTTGTGGTGCAGACTTCGCACAATTGACCATTTGTTCATGCACTTCGCTGAAAGTGGCAACAGATCGCAGATGCGAATTCCCGGAACTGATGTCGGGATCGATCCAAAGTATCCTCGGTACTCCACGGGAGCTTCGGGTTTGGGGTCCCACGTTTCATGCTGGCTGGGACCGCCACGCATCCAGAGGATGATCACGGATGGCTGTCTGGCAGGGGCCACTGCGGGGCTGCCACCGGCTGAAGCGTGCTGCAGTCGCAGCAGCGTCGCCAGACCGGGGCCGGCGGTTCCCAGCATTCCAGCGTGCAAAAAACCCCGCCGGGACGGACGAGCGGCAAAAAATGCTGCCATTGGAGGCTCCGGAAGTCGATTGGTGGCAGACAGCAGTTGACGATATCGGTAGTCTCCGGGATTCCGGCAGCACCGTCCACAGGAAAACGGGGTGGATTTATTGGAATTTAGGAGGGGGCGGACCGATGCGAGCGGAATGAGTTTGACTTCTCCGCCCGGCCCTCCTCCAATTCCTCCTCAGACATTCGCAGGATCCTCACGACCGCGCTCCACCGTTTGCCAGAAAATCAGCTCCGCACATGCCTCGTTTTGATCTCATTGCCACCACCACCTTCGGCCTTGAAGCCGTTGCCGCCCGCGAACTTCAGCAACTCGGTTACACGGTGCTCCGCACCGTCGACGGCCGTGTCTACTTTCAGGGTGACGAACGCGATATCGCCCGCTGTAACCTCTGGCTCCGCTCCGCGGACAGGCTCCTGATTCGTGTGGGCGAATTCCCAGCACCCGATTTCGACGCGCTCTTTGACCGCACGATGGATCTGCCATGGTCCGACCTTCTGCCTGTCGATGCCAAATTTCCCGTGTCCGGTCGCAGCGTAATGTCACGCCTCCACGCAGTGCCGGCTGTTCAGGGCTGTGTCAAAAAAGCCATCGTGGAAAGTCTTAAAAAGAAGTATCAGCGATTCCGATTCGAAGAAAGTGGCGCCGTCTACCCCATCGAAGTCTCGCTGCTTCGCGATGTCGCCTCCATCACCCTTGATACCTCCGGTGATGGGCTTCACAAACGTGGCTATCGCGTTTTCGTTGGTGCCGCGCCGCTTCGTGAAACCATGGCTGCCGGACTGGTCCAGCTCAGCTACTGGAATCGCGACAGACTGCTCGTGGACCCATTCTGCGGGAGCGGCACCATACCGATCGAAGCCGCCATGATCGGACGCAATATTGCTCCCGGCATGGGGCGATCCTTCGCCGCTGAAGACTGGCGATGGTTTGATCGTCGCATCTGGAAAGATGCCCGCACTGAAGCTCGCGACCTCCGCCAGCCCCGACTCGCTCAGGCCATCCTCGGCTTTGATCATGATCCCGCTGCTATCCGACTCTCGGAACGCGGAGCACGCGAAGCCGGTGTTGAAACCGATATTCAGTTTCGCGATCAGGAAGTCAGCGACTTCCGCAGTGGCCAGGAATACGGTGTTGTGATCTGCAACCCACCCTACGGTGAACGCCTCGGAAACCCCGAAGAAGTCGCCGCCGTCTATCGTGAACTTGGTCGCGTGCTCGCCCCGCTGTCCACCTGGAGCATCTACGTCATTACTTCCAATCGGGCCTTTGAACAGCAGTTTGGGCGCAGGGCTCACCGCCGCAGAAAACTCTTCAATGGGAAGCTGGAGTGCCAGTTCTACCAATACCCGGGGCCACCGCCCAAACGTGCTGACCAGACGCCCACGTCGGTGAACAGCATAGCGATAAACGAATACGACGATGCCAACAGCGATGATGCTGCCAGTGCCGAGTTGGACAATTCCGTGGCGGAGGACTTCGTGGTGGTTGGTGAGACGAACGCCGCTGCGGAATCGAGCGTTCATCGCGAAGCGGAAGCTGCTGCTGCCGCTGTTGCCGCAGTTGCTGCCGCCACAGCTGCCTTCAACGCCCAGCCATGGCTCGCTCCGCAATGGCTGCTACACACTCAGGTGCTCCTCGATTCCTTTCAAAAATATCTCGGCCGTGAACTCATCCCCCGCAGCGATGATCCCGAGGACGAAGCTCGCCGACTCTTCGAGGCCCCCTTTGTAGTCGTTTCCCACGGCACCGAGGAAGACCCCGTGCTCAACTACGGCAACCGCGCCGCGCTGAAGCTTTGGGAGATGGACGCTGCCACGCTGACGTCCATGCCTTCACGACTGACCGCGGAACCCATGCACCGCGACGAACGAGCCGAAATGATGGCCCGCGCGTTGCGCGACGGATATGTTGATGATTACCAGGGTATCCGGATCAGTAGTTCAGGAAAGCGCTTCCATATCAGCCAGGCGATCATCTGGAATCTTGTCAATCTCTCAGGACAGCGCGTCGGACAGGCGGCGACGTTCTCGAGCTGGACGCCCGTGGAATCCCCGGCTTCAGGAACCTGATAGCCGGGGCAGGGGCATTGCCGGATGCTACGGGGCCCAACACCCGGCTTGCGAGGTCCGCTATCGCCTGTTTCAGCCGCCACACTCCTGGATGAGTCGCTGGACCGTGGCAGCGGTGTCGCTGATGGGCACCCGCAGAGTGTCCTGGGATCGGCGCCATTTGACTTCGGTGATGCCTTCAGCAAGCCCTTTGCCGCCAATGGTGACTCGCAGCGGAATCCCAATGAGGTCAGCATCCTTGAACTTGAACCCCGGACGCTGGTCACGGTCGTCCATCAGTACATCAACGCCGGCATCGCTGAGTTGTCCGTAGAGCTGGTTGGCAACCTGCATGACCTGTGGATCGGTAACGTTGAGGGGAATAAGCTGCACGGAGTACGGCGCGGTCTGGAGGGGCCAGATGATGCCGTTTTCGTCGTGACAGGTTTCAACAATTGAGGCAACTACGCGAGTAACACCGATGCCGTAACAGCCCATGATGATGGGATGTGATTGTTCCTGAGCATCAACGTAGGAGGCCTGCAGTGACACGCTGTATTTGGTACCGAGCTTGAACACGTGCCCGACTTCGATGCCGTGCACCATCTGCAGTGTCCCGCTGCATTTGGGGCAGGGGTCGCCACTGTCGGCATTGCGGAGATCGAATGTGGCAGGGACGGGAAAGTGGAGTCCGGGGATGACACCAGTCAGGTGCGCATCGCGTTCGTTGGCACCGATCACGGCGGAGCTGATGAGGGCGACATCGTGATCCACCAGATACGGGCACTGAAGGCCGACGGGCCCTGCGAAACCTACGGGGGCACCGGTGACCTTGAGAATGGTCGCTTCATCAGCCAGTTCGACTGAAGTGGCTTTCGCGGCGCGGCGGATCTTGCCTTCGTTGGCCGTGTGGTCACCGCGCAGCAGCACGGCAACGGGCTGACCATCGACCTTGTAAATCAGCGTTTTGATGAAGCTTTGGGGACTGGTTTTGAGAAGTCGGCTGACCTGTTCGATGCTGCCAGCGTCAGGAGTATCAACCTTAACGGGAGCAGCAGCGTCGGCGGGGGGGGCAGGAAGTTTTGGGATCCGGCCAGTATCAGCGCGTTCCTGGTTGGCTGCATAACCACATGCTGGGCAGTGGATCACGAAGTCTTCGCCATTGCTGGCAGGGACCATAAATTCGTGTGATGCGTCCCCGCCGATGGGACCACTTTCCGCTTCAACGGGGAGGTATTTGAGTCCACAGCGTTCGAAGATGCGGCAGTAGGCCTGATACATGGCATCGTAGGCGGCATTCAGCTGTTCGAGCGATGTGCCGAAGCTGTAGGCGTCCTTCATGAGGAATTCGCTGGTGCGAAGCACACCAAAACGAGGACGCTCTTCGTTGCGGAATTTTGTCTGGATCTGGTAGAGCGTGATCGGGAGCTGGCGGTAACTGCCGACGTGTTTCGCAATCAGGTCGGTAATCACTTCTTCGTGGGTTGGGCCGAGTGCGAAGTGCAGGCGACGGTCACCGCGACGAGCCTCGAAGTTGAACAGCACGTTGCCGAATGCCTCGCGACGACCGGTGCGTTCGAAGATCTCGATGGGCTGGAGTGCCGGCATGAAGAGTTCGATAGCGCCAGCCCGGTCCATTTCCTGGCGGACGATCTCTGAGACTTTGCGAACTGAGCGATAGCCGAGCGGCAGCCAGGTGTAGGCACCGGCCATGAGCTGACGAATAAGCCCGGCGCGGAGCATCAGTTGGTGGCTGGGCACTTCGGCCTCAGCCGGAACTTCCTTCATGGTCGGGATAAATGTCTGAGACCAGCGCATGGCAATCCTGAACGGAGAACTTTGGAGGGGGGAGGGGAAGGAGCGTCTGATTGAGGATGGTAGCAGGTTTTTTATTTGCTCCCAGATCAGATTTCCGAGGGCGTGATTCCGGGATCAGCGGGTGACCACGTGGACTACCGATGGACACTGAACAGACAGTAACGAAACGCCGGAAAACGAAGTCCAGCTCAACAAACATTTTCCCTGATTTTCATTGACCTGCAAAGCATTCGGCCGGAAGAGCTCGGTTGGAGCGTGGAACTGCAGGCTCGCATTCGTATTATGCAGTGGGTGCGGCAACTCGACCGGGACTTCGAACAACTCACAGCAATCATCAGTCTGTGGCGAAAGTTTGAAGAATCTCATTCCCTCGATGAGACTATGCACGATATAGTGGTGTATGTTTACTCGATCCAGGACGCTGAGACGCTGGAAAAAGTCGAACAGGCAATTGTTGCCGGACTACTGGTAGAATCGGAGGGAAAGATGCCGACAGCACTGGATGCCTTCATCAATCGGGAACGCGGGATAGGACGTCAGGAAGGACGTCAGGAAGGACGTCAGGAAGGCTGCGAGCAGGGAGAACTGATTGGTCGGATCACAGCCTTTCAGCAGGTGCTCCGGCAAACTGTGACCCCCAAAGAAGAACTCAGCACCCGGTCGCTCGCAGAATTGCAGTCCCTCGCCACGCAACTCACCGCCCAACTTCAACTGCAGTAGCCTTCAGCAATTCCATCTGTTCGGTCATCACCCCCTGTGCTGTGATTGATTCCTGCAGAGGGTGGCGGGACTGTTGGTGTTACAGACTGTGTATGATTCAGACACAGCAGGTGAGCGATCTGAGCTTCAGCGACCACTGGGGAATCGGCAAAACGATCTGCATCCCACAAATCCGCAAAGACTCGACCACGCTGCCATGAAAGGGCTGTTTCAAGGACTTTGGTCAAAGAAGACAGGCACGGGGGGGTAAAGGAACCAAGGGACTGCAAGTGGTCCATAATCCCGTTACCTGGTCGCACGGGGATCACGGAACAGACATCAGCACCACAGTCGAATGCAAGGCGAACGGAATCGAGTGCCCGATCGATTGCCTCTCTTTCCGTCGTGTCCGGTGGTTTCAGCAGTACGAATGCGCGGATCATGATCTGCTGACGGCGAAGGACCTCACAGGCCTCCTCAAAGTCTCGGACCGTCATCTGTTTAGTGAGTTTTTACAGAGTTGTAGCGTTGGAGGTTTCCAGTCCAAGGGCGACCTCCCTTTGTGTGACACAGAGCTGCTGAATCTCACAATAACGATCGCTCACCCGACGCGTATGGTTTTCCACCTAAATGGTCTGAAAGT
>JBEIEK010000218.1:0-10330 GCA_040382995.1 Planctomycetaceae bacterium | reverse complement strand
GAGAACTTCAACGCCATTGGCCGCGGGCCCACCGCTGCTAAGGATCCACATACTCGCTGACTCCATCCGGTGAAATCAGCAGCAGCCGTTCCGTGAGCGGATGGTGCATGGTGGCATAGTCTTCCCGAACACGCTGACGCACCTGTTCGATAAGACCTCGCTGCTTCAGCGACACGCAGACGAAGAAATCGCGGTTGGGAAGTCCGATCACCAGTTGGGGCCCGAAGAGTTCTCGGAGCCGCTGATGGAAGGCGGGGTCAAGGATGCGTGAGCAGTTGTAGGCGTCGGGTCGCATGGGCATGAGCATTTGCGGGTTGTCTTCATCACCGACGACCGTCATTGAAATCGGGTGATTACTGGAATACTCGCGAAGATTTTCAATGGCCGCTTCATGGAGATCGTCCGAAGAGACGTCCCAATTCTCCAGCATCTGACGGTGAATGTAGCGATAGGAATCGTCTTCGTCGACGACATAACCGATGCACAGCCCGCCCACCCAGGGCTGACGCACGCGTTCGTCCTGGCGGGAGTCGTTGTCGGGTGCGAGCATCGGCAGGATGCGTTCGCGGACCTCGCTGAAGTCCGGCATGAGCTGGGCCGGGCTGAGCTCCTGCATGCGGACAAGCGAAGTCAGGCCGGGCAGCACGATGCGGCGGAACTGATCGGGAGCCTGCAGGTACATTCGGTAGAAGTTGGACAGCCCGATTTCGCTTTGACCCAGACGCACGGAAAACCCGCGCACCGAGGCAGCCTGCAGCAGCGGGAAGTATTCGCGGGCCAGACGCACGACCTGCTTTTGAAAGGTATCCGGCGGCCACGCCGGATTATCGGCCAGCTGCATGGTCTTGAGGAGTGATTCGCAGAGGCGGAGACGGTTGGGGTCGAGAGGCCTGCGGTCGGCCGACTGAACGGTGGCGAGCACCGTCAGGTCGCCACGGCGAAACACCCAGAGTCGCCATTCGTAGCGGGCGCGGCGACCAAAGATGCGGCTGAGCCAGCAGCCGGCAGCCGCACGCCGGGAAAAGCCGCCCCAGACTTCGCTGCAGTCACCGCCCGACAGACGCGGAAGCTGGTTGAGGGCCGTCACCGTCGGAAACAGAATCGACAGATCCGGCATTCGCCGCGCAGATTCTGGTGATTCGCTTTCGTCCCACCACGCTGCCAGTGACACAAGAAGTTGCCCGGAGGAGTCGTCACCGGCTACGGCGCCAGGCAGCCGAATTTCCATCCCCGAAGGCGACTGAGAAACAAGGAGTTCTTCGGGTGTTCGCAGCCGAAACCAATTGGCAGGACCACGTACCGTGACCCAGCCGGTTTCCGACGATTGCGAAGATGGCGGATCTGACGACATCCGAAGCACTCCTGCGAATATTTACCTCCTCAGTCTACGCCCCCCAGCCCTGTAATTGCAAGACACCACGCCCCCCGCACTCAAGAAAATTGCCCGCACGCGCCTCAGCCACATGGCGATTGAGCGGTGCTGGTTTTCCGGTACCGGGCCCTCCATCAGACGAGGATCCCCATTTCCCGCAGGCCCGCCCGATTCATTTTTTCCCCGACCAGCATATGGTACTTGCGGATAGACCGCACCAGTCGACTGAGGGCCGCTGCCGGCCGGCCGAAATCATACCCTTCCTGCGGAAAACTGCAGCGGGAACCCAGCAGCAAACCCTTTCGCAGTAATCCGCGTACTGCTTCCCAAAGCGGGCCCGCAGATCACGCTCTTCCACCGGTTTTACGGCGAACTGCCATGCCACCGCCCCCAGCAGTGAATAGATCAGCAGAGGAACAGACTGGAAGGCTGCGGCCAGGCACAGTCCCTGTCCAATCCCCGCAACGGCCATCGGATTTCGCAGGACCGCATAGGGGCCCGACATCACAAGGCAGGTGGCCTGGTCGGTTGGCAGAGGAGTACCTCGACCGTAACGCACCATGCAGGCCGCACTGGCCAGCCCCAGTCCGCTGAACCCTGCGAAGGCAACGAGGCTGGAGACAATCACCACACTGCTGCGTGCGATGACGAACCCGTTGAACGCCTGCAGAATGACCAGCGGCACGATCACCAGCAGCATGGCCCAGATGCAGACAATCTGCATCAGAGTCTTCGCCGCGAGCGCGGCAGTCCCGGTCGTTCTGGTCGTGTGAAACGCTCGATCAGCGAAGCACAGAAACAGGTTGTAGGCCAGACCGGCCAGCATGAGCAGGGTCGGCAGATAACCGCTGCCGGTCAGCAGCGTGGCATTGCAGCAGTACAGTGCCGCGTATCCAAAGGCCCCGAGCAGAATCCATGGGGCCGCTTTGGCATCGGTGTAGGCACAAACCAGCGACAGTCCCGCCACCAGCAGCAGATCCGGTAAAAGAAATGACCAGAAAGCGACCGCAGGAATCCCGGAGAACTGGAACGCAGCGAAAAAGCGGTCACTGACACACAGTCCTGCCCACCAGGCGACGACGAGCACTGCCTGAAAAAGATAAGCCGTCCCCTTCATCAAACCACCCTTCGCGTCCGGAGTCGCTGTTTGTCAGGCCAAAATTTCCGTCACGGAACGCTCTGACTTTGTCTCATGGGTCTGACCGTCGACAATTTCTCAGGATTAACCATGAAAAGGCCGCCTCAGGTCGGGAGGACCAAGGTCCTTCAGCAAATGGCTCGCGGCGAATCTGCGGGGCAGTTGTCTGAGTTGCCGACAGTTGCCGGCACTGGCCGGTTGATTCCGCTTCCTTCCTCACCTAATCTGCACGCCTCCCTGTCTTTTTTCCCATCCTTCCGACCGGCCCTCGCGTCCGGTGCGCAGGTGTTACATGATTCTCAGCGGCTCTGAAATCAAAGCTCGGCTGGGCGGTGATATCAAAATTGAGCCATTTCACGATGAACAGCTCAATCCCAACAGCTACAACCTCCGCCTGCACGATGAACTGCTCGTGTACGAAGAGATTGTGCTGGATATGCGTCGTCCCAATCGCTTCCGGCGGATCCTGATTCCACCTGAGGGGCTGGTGCTGCAACCGAATCAGATGTATCTGGGGCGGACGATGGAGTACACGGAGACGCGGAATCTGGTTCCGATGCTGGAGGGGCGGTCTTCCATTGGGCGCCTCGGGATGTTTGTGCATGTGACTGCCGGTTTCGGCGACGTGGGTTTCTGTGGGTACTGGACGCTGGAAATGATCGCCATCCAGCCGATTCGTGTGTATCCCGCCGTCCAGGTCTGTCAGATTTTTTATCACACGGTGGAAGGGGCGATCACGGAATACCGAACTGGGAAGTATCAGGGTAATCAGGATATTCAGCCCAGTTTTCTGTTCCGGGAGCTGACGGGTCAGCCGGATCGCCAGCGCACGCTCAATTTTGACCAGCGGTCCGTCCAGGCTGATTCTGACGCGGGATCTGCTGCGATCGGTGCCGCTGGCAGCCCCTGATTTCATCATTCCACACCTGCCGACAAGTCTTTACGGGATCTGCCGACATGTCAGCCAGCCGCGGCGAAAATCGAGTGCTGCCGATTTCGGTCGGGGCTGGCATGGTGGTCCAGCTGCTCTCCGCGACCGCCAGTTTTCTGGCGGCCTTCGTGTTGCCGATCAATTTTCCGGGCTTTCCGGACGAGGGCCGTCTGGCACTGATCGGGCTTGGCGTTTTCTTTCTCTTTCTGGCTGCCATCTCACTCTTTTTCGGTCAGCGTCTGGCTGCGTTTGCCCAGCGATTTGGTCTTGGCCCGCGGGTCCTGGTGCCCCGTGAGGGGCTCATTTGCCTCGGCATGATGCTGATTATCGCCGTCGCGGCCCTCACCGGTGGCAATCCGGACACGGGCAACATGCTGCTGCTGGTCTTCGGGCTGATGGCGGGCGGCTTTGTGCTGAATGGCTGGGTTGTTGTGGCGATGTTGTCCCGCGTGACAGTTTCCCGCACACTTCCCAATTCCGCCCCGGCTGGCAGTCTGTTCACCGTGGAGGTCAGTCTGACCAACCACAAACGCAGACTTTCATCGAGGCTGATTGAAGTTCGTGATCTGGTGCTGGGCGAAGGCGTGCGAGCGGAGCCGCGAGTGGTGTTCGTCCGCATTGCTCCGGGCGGCACGCGATCTGCCGGCTATCAGCTCTCGCTGCCCCGACGCGGACTGTATCGCTTTGGTCCTCTGCGGCTGTCCAGCCGTTTCCCGCTTGGAATTGGGGAACGCGGTCAGTCGGTTGAGCAGTCAGCGGAGTTGTTCGTCTATCCGGCGATTGGGCGTCTGCTGCCGGCGTGGCAGCAGCGGGATCGATGTCAGCAGGATTCGCATGCGTCCAGCACTCCCCGCTATGGTCTGATGGACGATGAATTCCACAGTATTCGCGAATACCGGCCCGGGGACAATCGTCGCGCGGTGCACTGGCGAAGTTCGGCTCGTCACACCACGCTGATGGTCCGCGAGCACCAGCAGAATCGCCAGACGGAACTGGTACTGCTGCTGGACCTGTGTTCCTCCGCTGCAGCTTCAGCAGAGGACATGGAAACTGCGATTTCCTTTGCGGCAACGGTCTGTGTGGAACAGGCCCAGCGGAGCAGTTCGGGGCATCTTCGGCTGTTAATCGCCGGACAGGAGTTTCAGGACGTCGATGTTCAGGGGGCCGGGGCATTTCGAGAAGCGGCTCTGCGCGCTCTGGCCACCTGCGTTCCGGTTCCAGCGCCTTCGCTGCCTGAACTTCTGCAAACCGCCACCCGAGCTCCTTCCGGTTCACGGCAACTGATTCTGATTACCCCGCGTCCGGAAACGGCCCGGGAGGCTCTGTCTGAACTCGCTGCATCGCAGCAGCGATTCGACCCCCAGCTGGTAGCCAGGCTTGAGATTTTGCCGTGCCTGCGAGAACAGCTGTCAGCCTGGTTCATCGATAACGGCGCACTTCAAAATCCGCGGAATACTTCTGACGATGCTGCTGCTGTCACCACTGTCTCCACTCCCCGCCCGGAGACCGCTGCATGAACACGATGTCGCTTTCTGCATCTGACCGTCGGCTGCAAACCACATTCCTGATCAGCATTGGTCTGTTGACCGGATTTGCCGGTTTGATTCTGTCGGCCAGCCTGTCGCGAATTTTTCCTGCAGCCTTTTCGCCGCTGGTGGCCGCCTGTGCCTTGTACTACGTGGATCACTCCGGTCGCCGTCTTTTTTCCACACTGCTCGCCAACCTGTTTGGCCTTGGTGCTCTTGCCGTTGCCATCTACAGCTTCACGGACTCCAATCTGCAGCGACTTGCAGCGGGTACGGATTTTCTGGTATTCCTGACGTGGATCGTGCTGGGGATGCAGAAAACACCTCGGCAGTACTGGTGGCTTGCTGCGCTCTCGGTGCTGCAGGTCACAACAGCAGGGGTACTCACCGCCAGCGTCGGCTTCGGGACCGCGCTGTTTCTGATGTCGCTGCTGATGATCTGGACGCTTGCTGTGTTCTCGCTGTATCGCGCGGCGTTATGGCACAACCAGAATGCCGCTGCAATCGCTGTCCAATCAGCAGTCAGGCGTTCGCCACGGATTGCCGGTCGCCAGCGAATCCTGCAATTCCTGCGCGGATTTCTGGGTTTTCCTGTGAAACCAGTCCCGGCTGCTGCCGCAGATCCGTCGGCAGCCCGTGTGCTTGTGCGTCATGGTCTGGACAAAGATCCCGCAGAACTCTGGACCGGCTGGCGGTTTTGCCTGTCGATGCTGGGTTCGTGGTGCATTTCCGTTTTCGTGGGCCTGTGTGTCTTTGCCGTCTTTCCTCGAATCTGGGTTTCCGGGGGACTGGGGCTGGTCGAGGGGACGGGTGGTGGGGTGTCGGGGAATCGCCAAACCGGGTTTGCGGACAGTGTTCAGCTGGGCCAGACTGGCTCGCTGCTGCAAAGCAACCGGCTGGCGTTTACCTTTCAGGTGCGCAGTCTTCCGGGATTATCACCGGAACCGGTGGAGACCTTGCTGACATCACTGCAGACGGACGAGTTTCGTCTGCGAGGGCTGGTGTTCGCCGGCTATGACCGGGGGCGCTGGATTGCCACGTCTCCGGAAAATGACGTGCCGGACGAAAACCGTCCATTTCCGCAAATGGGTGCCTTTCACGAGATCACGTTGACGGCCCAGCAGGCCCACAGCCGCGTGGTTCTCGCGCCGCATCCGGTGGTTCGAGTCACTCCGCCGGCGGGCCGCAGCATCAATCAGAGATCGCTGGGAAACATGCTGACCTGGTTCGGCCCCGGTTCGGGCGCGGCACCTTCAGGCCCGGTGACGATTGTTGTGGAGTGTCCGTCACTGGTGGCACAGCCGGAGGTGGCGTGGCCATTCTGGCAGGTGGACCCACGGATGCCGGCATCGGTTCAGGAGCACACGGTGGCTCGATTGAATCAGCAAGCCAGGAAGTACTATTGGAAGGCTGGTCAGAGCGGCGCGTTGCCAGAGCTGTTCGAACTTGCGAGGCAACTGCGTGGTACGGGGAGACGCATGGCATCAGAAGCTGCCTGTCTTCGCAGAACTCTGGAATGGCTCAGCCCGGCCAACGGTTTCCGTTACACGCTTGACCAGCCTTCTGTCCCATTCAGTAAGGATCCGATCGAGCATTTCCTGTTTGAGACACGGGCGGGGCACTGTGAGTATTTTGCGTCTGCAGCGGTGCTTCTGCTCCAGTCCATGGACATTCCGGCAAGGCTGGTGACCGGCTACAGCGGATGTGAATGGAATCCTGAAAAAAAACATTATGAAGTGCTGGAACGACACGCGCATGCCTGGGGTGAGGCGTGGATCGGCGGTCGGTGGGTGGCATTTGATCCGACGCCGATGGCTGCCCGTTTTGATTCACGCCGCAGCGTCGCCGGACGCTCGCTGCTGTCCGGTTTTCAGGCTGTCATCACCGATTTCTGGAAGGGCAGTGTGAACAGTATGACGGCCGAGCGTCAGCGGGAGCTGGTGGCTCCGTTTCTGCAGGCTGCGCGGGACGTGCTGGAACGTTTCCGTCGCCAGGGTATCTGGCCGTTTATTCGCGAGTTTTTTGCGGCGCTTCTGGCACCTTCCTCGGGAAGGCTCACACTTCGTTCCGCAGCTGCCTGGATCCTGCTCATCACCTGCACAGGGCTTGCACTGCGGGGACTTCGTGCCAGTGCGGGACGCAGGCTGCTCCGAGGTTTTCGCGATCGTTTTTTCACGGGTGGTCGGAATGCCCGATCGGTCATCCGATTCTACTCCCAGTTCTGCGAACTCTGTGAACGCGCCGGACTGGCAATCTCGCCCGCTGCCACAGCTCGCGAGAATGCCGAGGCTGCCCGGATTGCCTTCGAACCCCGGCTTTCCCAGGCGGGGCTGGACGATCTTCCGGGACGTATCGCCACCGCGTTCAATCGGGTTCGCTTTGGCCACGGGCTGCTCACAGGCGAAGAGGCGAACACCCTTGGAAACGACCTGCAGCGGTTCGCCACCGTGATCCAATCCTCTATTGACCCCGCAGAGTGAATTTCTCTGTAATGCATGCTGGGGTCTTTCATTCACAGGCAGCACTCCGGAAACGGCATTCGGCTGCAGGCAGGGACGCATGCTGACAACCTTTGACCGTTACGTCATGGGCAGATTTCTGCACACATTTGTGCTGCTCTTTGTCGCCACGCTGGGGTTGTTCGTGGTGATCGATCTGTTCATGAACATTGATGAGTTTCAGGACAGTCTGGCACGCGACCAGACAGCCACCTCCGGCCAGTCAGAACTCTTCCGTCGCATCGGGGAATACTATTTCTATCGCAGCTTTGACTTCTTTGAGATGGCAGGGCCTGTGCTGATTGTGGTTTCTGCTGTCACGGTTGTCGCACTCCTCCGAAAAAGCTCTGAAACCTTCCCGCTGCTTGCCGCCGGAATTCCGGCCTTCAGGCTTCTGCGTCCCCTGCTGCTGACCGCCGTGGTACTTAATGTTGCTCTGATGGTTAATCAGGAATACATGATTCCTCGGCTGGCTGTCCGCCTGCAAACTCCTCGCGGCAGCCGCGCGGCCGAAATTCAGCGAGTTGACCCGGTTTATGATTACAGCAACGATCTGACGCACATCGCCGGCGACCATGTGCTTCCAGGCTCGGGCACACTTGTGGGGCCCCGCTTCGCATTCCGGGAAGGCCGCCTCAGCAAACGATCGTTCATTCTGAAGGCGGAAAAGGCCTCGTGGCTGTCCTCGCCGCCGGAGGCCCCCGGCAAAAACGGCTGGCTGCTGCAGAAAGTGACCGGCGTCCTTGACATCGAAACACTCACCGCGGAAGGCCGAAACCGCATTCTGCCCACGGCCAGCGGGACTGATGTGTTTGTCGTTTCTGATGTCACCTTTGATTACCTCTGCAGTGGTGGACGCAATACGCGACTGCTGTCGTCGGCGCAACTTGTTGAACGCATCCGCAAACCGGCTGCCGGAGTCGTCCCGGTCCGCAGTCAAAGTCTGGCCCTGCACTCACGGCTGACCCGCCCCATCCTCTGCCTGCTCAGCATTTCCCTGGCATTGCCGCTGGTGCTGCGACGTGAGTCCCACAGTCTGATCACCAACCTGGCAACCTGCGCTGCCGTGCTTGGCTTCTTTTACGGGACAGCCCATGCCTGCCTCGCAGCCGGTAACGGTGCTGTGCTCAGCCCGGACACCGCGGCATGGCTGCCTGTGATTCTGAACGGCATGGCCAGCGCGTGGGCCGCCAGCCTCGTGCAGACGTAGTCGCCTTTTCGCGACGCAGCACGACGGATTGCCCAATCCAGGCAAAAAATCAGCCCCAGGCCCCCATCTCCCCTCTCCCCTTTCAGGGGAGAGGGGTCGGGGGTGAGGGGGCCAAAAGCCTTTCGGCGCTGCCAGCGAACACTCCCGAGACACCGTGGATCCAACTCCGCGGGCACCGCGCGTGCTGATCATGGCTGGAGCGTTTCACGCGTCACCCCCTGCCTGGGGATGGTGACACGATGTTAAGAACACCTGCAGTTCGTCGATTCCAGCTCTTACCTCACACCAGGCCGCAAAGCTGAAATGCTGGAAATATGAACCTTTTGTCCTGACTTTGCGTCTTTGCGCCCTGGCGTGAGACCAACAGTCCTCGCAGCGACCGATTGGGGAGCGTTTCGCTGGCACTGCATTTGCTCCCATTACTCCCAGCAGGCGCCGGGCTGCCAATCTGGCAGTTTGCCGTATCGCGCCAAAAAACACGCAGGGTTTCCTCATACGGAAGGTCGTTCATGTCTGCCGACGCACAGGCTCAGCAGTATTCCTTTCAGGCCGAGATCCGCCAGCTGCTGCAGCTGCTTTCCCATTCGCTCTATCAGAACCGCGAGATCACCATTCGCGAACTGATTTCCAACGCCTCGGACGCTCTGGATAAGCTTCGCTACCAGCAACTCACGCACGGCGGCAGTGTCTCAGAAGACCTGCGGATCGACGTGGACCCGGACAAGGAATCGCGGGTGCTGGTGATTCGTGACAACGGCATCGGCATGACTCAGCAGGAGCTCATTGCGAACCTTGGCACAATTGCCCGCAGCGGTTCTCTGGAATTTCTGCAGCGTGCCCAGCAGCAGAAGCAGAACGAGGGTGCTGCGGATTTGTCACTGATCGGCAGGTTCGGGGTCGGTTTTTATTCGGCCTTCATGCTGGCGGACCGGGTCGAAGTTTTGTCTCGCAGTTTTTCAGAAGACACAGGCTGGAGGTGGGAATCGACCGGTGACGGCAGCTTCACGGTGACGGCTGTAGAAGGTCCGCTTGACCGCGGCACCAGCATTCGACTGCACCTCAAGGAAGGGCTGGATGAATTCACCGAACCTGTGCGGCTCAAATACATCATCCGCAAGTATTCGACCTTTGTGCCACATCCGATTCACCTGCAGTCCGAGCACATCAACGATCAGCCGCCGATCTGGCTGGAGCCGAAAAGCAGTGTGACTGAAGAACAGTATCAGGCTTTCTTCGAGTACCTCACGAACTATCCAGGCCAGAAGCCGATCTGGCATCTGCATCTGTCTGCGGATTCACCTCTGCAGTTCCACAGCATTCTTTACTGTCCGGACGCCAACCTCGAGCGAATGGGATTTGGGCGTGCTGACCACGGGCTGCACCTGTGTGCGCGGCGGATTCTGGTGCAGAACGACAACCGCGATCTGCTCCCCGACTACCTGCGGTTCCTCCGCGGCATCGTCGACTCCGCGGACCTGCCGCTGAACGTCTCCCGCGAAGCCCTGCAGGACAACACCATCTTCCGTCGCATGCAGAAGGTAATCACCCGCAAAGTGCTCGACCACCTCGACACGCTGGCTGAAGAGAACCGCGGTTCCTACGAGAAATTCTATCAGGAATTCGGCGTGATTCTGCGGGAGGGCATCAACAACGCG
>JBEIEK010000217.1:0-10347 GCA_040382995.1 Planctomycetaceae bacterium | reverse complement strand
GGCGCTGTGATGTCTTTTCGGCGCCGAAACCCGGGCGCCGAAGGCGGGAGGTGCGGGGGTGTTTTTTCAGCAGTCAAAAGTCAGCAGTCCGATTGATCAGCGAGTGTTTTTGGGCACTTGTCTGACGCTGATCGTGGTGTACTGCGTGGTGGTGCTGTGGTATGTCGCCACATTTCCGGACGTTGGCATTCGCTGTCTGCTTCCTGAATCTGCGCGGGCAGGTTCCGGGATCGAGATTCGGCGGTACGAGGACGCGGCGGGGGAGCATTTGGCGTCGGTCCCCAGGCCCGGCGACAGCCTGCTGAGCCTGAACGGTCAGCCGATTTCCACCTATTACGATTTTGCACAGGCTTTGCAGGGGCTGCGATTTGCAAAGATTCCCCCGGGTGGCCAGCTGGCCCCGGGTTCTGATCCGCGTGAACTGAAGGTTCCGCCACTGGTAGAGATTTATTCGCGGGATCCTGCCGGGCAGTCGCGTCGACTGGTTGAGATCATCTATATCTCGGGCGACGCCACAGCGGGCCGCCCCGCGCTTCCTCAGCGTGCATACCTGCCGGTGCGTCCTGTGCGAATCGCAGAGATCTCGATGACGATTGTCTGGTTTGGCTGCCAGTTAAGCATTCTGGCATTGGCGATGTCTTCGTGGTGGTATCGGCCATCCAGCCGCGTGACCTATGCCTTCTGCCTGATGTGCTGCTTTTCCATGGGCGCATTTGTTCCTGGATTTCACTGGTGGATGCTGGTTGGCAATCCGTTACTGAATGTGCCATTCATCATCTGTGCCGGTTTACTGCCGGCATTGATCCTTGATTTCTTTCTTGCGTTTCCGCGGGAATCGGATCGTTTGCGGGACTGGCGTCGCAGGATTGCGGTGGCGGTTTACCTGCCGATGGGTTTGGTGAGTCTGCTGATTGTGCTGACGTACTGGTCCGGCTGGGCATTGAACGGTCGCTCATCTGCGGGTGAGTTGACGGTGTTGCAGAAGCTGGGGGCGATTTCACAGCTGCTGTTTCGCGGCAGCATCTCGCTGCAGACCCCGGCAGCGGCGGCCAACACACTACTGGCGGCACTGCGGCATCAGGTGCAGGCGGCGATTGGGATTGCTTCGCTGTATTTTGCGGCCACGGTGTTCCGCCTTGGGCGCTGCCTGCTCAGCAGCAGTACTCCTCGCGAGCGTCGGCAGGTGGTGGCCATCCTTTGCGCGGCATTGCTGGCGACCGTGCCGATTGGGTACACGTTGTTTCTGGCATTCTTCCGTGAAGTCGACTTTGCTCTCGGGAGTGCTCAGCTGCCGATGTTCACAGCCAGCATGCTTTTCATGGCCGCCTATTCCCATGGCATGCTGCGGGATCGGCTGATGCTGGCGGAGGACGTGGATGACCGCAGCCGGCGGTATGTTGCCATGTCGCTGCTGGTTTCGGGTGGAATTGCAGTGGTTCTGGCCTGCGGTGGCGTGATGGCGCACCTCTGGAGCCTGCCGCTGAATTCGTCAACAACCCAGCAGATCTCCTTGTTTCTGATCCTGTTGCTGGCGACTGGCCTGAGTCTCTGGGCGCGTGACCGTCTGCAGGCGGTTGTCGACCGGCGTTTTTTCAGCGAGAAGTACCAGCTTGATCGCGCCATGCAGGCGTTGAACCGTTCCGCCGCATACCTCGCCGATCCCTCCGCCATGGCCGAACTGACGCTCAGAACCTGTGCCGACGTGATGGCATCGTCGTGGTCCCTGATGTTCGTCCGTGACGGGCACGGCACCTTTCGCCTGATTGGCAGCCGCGGCGCCATTCAGGCGCCAGCTCAGCTGCCCGCAGAACGACTCCGCGAAATCCAGTCTGATTCCGCCGTGATCCCGCGTTTGCCAGCCATCAATCGGGATTCGATGGACGCCGCCCAGCAACTGCTGCACAGCTTCCGCGCTGAGCTGCTGTGTCGCCTGGTGGGTGACGACGGCCTGCACGGAGTGATCCTGCTTGGCCGGCGCGAATCGGGGCTGGCGTATTCCGCTGAGGACTTCGCGTTTCTGCAGGCGATGGCTCAGATGAGCGTTCTGGCGCTGCACAGCTCCCGGGCGAACCAAACCATGGCGCGCCTCAACGCGGAACTCAAATCAAAAATGGAGAACATTGCCGAACAGCAGCGGCAGCTCACCGCCCTCCGCGCCGAACTCACAATGCTCCAGCGAGACGCCGGACAGCATCCCGTACAGCAGGGTGATCTGCAGCTTGATCGCGAGGGCGTGCGAGGAGCCAGCAACGCCCTGCTCACCGTGCTCGATCAGGTCCGCAAAGTCGCCCGCAGTGACTCCACCGTGCTCATTCGCGGTGAAAGCGGCACCGGCAAGGAACTGCTCGCCCGCGTCATCCACCGCAACAGTGACCGCGCGGCTGAAAATCTGATCTGCGTCAATTGCGCTGCCCTCTCCCCGTCACTCCTCGAAAGTGAACTCTTCGGCCACGTCCGCGGTGCTTTCACAGGCGCCCATGCCGATAAACCCGGTCGCTTCCAGGCCGCACACAAAGGCACCCTGTTCCTCGATGAAATCGGCGACGTGCCGCTCGAAACTCAGGTCAAGCTCCTGCGAGTGCTTCAGGAGCGGAAGTTTGAACCCGTCGGCAGCGACCGCAGTGTGGAAGTCAACGTGCGACTCATCGCCGCCACCAACCGCAACCTCGAAGAACTCATCCGCCGCGGACAGTTCCGTGAAGATTTCTTCTATCGACTGAATGTCGTTCCTCTGACACTCCCACCACTCCGCGAACGTCGCGAAGACCTCCCGGAACTCGTCTTCTACTTCCTCAGCCGCTCCGCACGCAAAACGCACAAACAAATCCGCCAGATTGACCCCGCCGCACTCGAATGCCTCCAGCAGCACTCATGGCCGGGCAATATCCGCGAACTCGAAAATGTCATCGAACGCGCTGTTGTGCTCGCCGAAAGTGAAATCATCTCCCTTGATGATCTCCCGCCGGAACTCCGCAGGAACGCAGAGACTTCCACAACACGCCTGTCCCCGCTATCCCCGGCGCCCCTCACGGGTGAACTGCGGCCCATCAGAAGTCTGGCACGACGCGCCCGATCCAGCGCTCGCAGCCAGCATCCTGATGCCGTTGGCAACGCAAACACCACCGACGTCACTGCTCAACTGCCAGCCGCCGAAGAAGAACAACTGCTCCGCGATGCACTCCTGAAAGCCGGCGGTAATAAAGCTGTCGCCGCCCGCAGCCTGAACCTCGCCCGCAGCACGTTCTTCAGCAAGTGCCGTCGCTACGGGATCTCGTAGGTCAACCCAACGTCTCCGCGACACTCACGAACAATTCCTCTGAAGACTGACGCCGTGGCATCGATCGGTATGCCGCGCTACATCGCGGGAATGGTCACATTCTGCCGCACGCCGGATCCATCACCAGGTGCCGTGATGTTCTGCACAACCGTCTGCAGCCGGCCTGTCACGGGTGACGGGGCTGTGAACCATTCGCTCAGACCTGCAGCCACATCAGCAGGCAGCGGTGCTGCAGCAGGGCGAACGTTGCGGCGAGAGACAACGATCAGCAGACCGGGGCCGGGGGAGGAAAGCGGCAGCGAAAAGGTACCGTCGGCCGCAGTATGCGTGAAGCTGACTCCCAGTTGCCCCAGTGCCGCAGTGATCGCCAGACGCCCCGGAGTGTCGGGAGCATCGCGAAGGAAACGCCCATCGATCCGCAGCTCGCTGGGGTTGTCAGCAGGAGCGATGATCACGAGCGCCCCGGCATCGGGAGTTGTTTTTCCATCCGCACCCGTCGCCTGCACAATCCCGGAAATTTGTCCGGCAGCGACCGGCTGCGGAGCTACGGATTCGGGAGGCGTTGTTGTGTCCGGAACCGCGGCAGGCTGCGATTGCACCGCCGGCTGGTCACTTGAACCGGACTTGCCGGACCTGCCTGTGAGGTAGCCAGCGGTGAACATGAGCAGTCCGGTGAGGAGCGGAATCAGGATCGGGAAGGTGCGTTGCAGAGCGGATCGGGGTGGTGCGAGTGGTACTGGGTGGGGCTGGGCGGCAAGTTCCGCGAGGGCAGCAGCGAGGGGTGCAGCATTGGGATCGAAAAGGGCCACGGCGGGTGTCTCTGCGGTGGCCTTGTTCGCAGCTTCCGCTGGCACTTCAGCAGCGCCAGCCATGTCTTCGATCAATTCCGGTTCTGCCAGCAAAGGCAGGTCTTCCACGGCGGCGACGGGGAGTGCTGCCAGTTCCTTCAATGGATCCGCAGAAGCGATCGTCGCGGCGTCTGCGCCTGTAGGTGCATGCTTCCCCGGAGCGACCGGAACGTTGGCAGCCTTGCGCGGTACGACTTTGTGAACGGACGCAATGGGAATCGTCGCCGGGGGCGTCTCGGCCGGTGTGCCCGGGCCGATCGCAGAAAGCAGCTGCAGTGCAGACTGCAGCTGCGGGTCAGCCTCGGGCCTTGCTGAAGTCCCCTGCGCTCCCGCTGCACCGTCGTCCCTGCCAGGCACTCGCAGACTCCTCCCGCAGGCCGGGCAGTCGACGACCGCACCGGCTCGGGAATCAGCAATCCCGAGCCGTTGCCTGCAGTACTGGCAGCGGAACTGAATCGGCATGGCAGTCAGCCTTCAGTTTGATTTGGCAGCGGGTTCCGGGAGCCGATAGAAGCGGCGGGCGTTGGCGTACAGGAGTTTCTGCTGATGTTCGACTGGGCGACCGGCGATGAGCGTTCGCAGGGTGGTGAGCCAGTCCTTGTAAGAGCCACCGAGCAGGCAGACGGGCCAGTCGCCGCCGAAGACCACGCGATCGGGGCCGAAGGCATCAAGGCAGTGGTTGACGATGGGGCCCAGCGAATCCGTGAAGGGGACGCCTGCGGGGGCCGCTGCGATCACGCCGGAGATCTTGCAGATCACGTTGGGACAGTCCGCAAGGGCCTTGATGTCGTCGCGCCAGGTTTGGGGATCGTGAGCAGCGGGTTTGTCGCCACGCTGCGATTCGGGCAGGAAGGCGGCTGGAGCAGCGTTGCCGCAGTGGTCGAGGACAAAGCGAGTATCGGGGCAGAGCTTTGCGAGCTTCAGGCCATCGGAGAGCTCTGTGGGACGCATGCAGAGGTCGAAACTGAGGTTGAGTTCGCCGAGCAGTTTGACGGATTTGACAAACTGTGGCTCAAGGCACATGGCCTGCGGAGCATCAGGAGCATGCAGGACCTGACGCACACCACGAATTTCGGGGGACTTGCTGAGCTTCCTGATGTAGGGGTCGAACGTGGGCAGTCCGGGGCGACCGGAGATCACGGCTGCGACCGTCGGGGCTGTGCCGGACCGGCAGATCTGAATCAGCGTTTCAGCTTCCAGGACGTGGTCTTCCGGTCGAACGTCGACTTCCATGTAAACGGCCTGGACAACGTTCAGACCGGCAGTTGCCTGAGCATATTCCGCAAGTCCGTAGTTATGGCGAAGGATGTCGGGGGCGCCTTTCAGCCACGGCAAAGTGAGCCGGGTCAGATCCCAGAGATGCTGGTGGGTGTCAACAGCCGGGATCAGTTCGGTGCCGGTGCTGGCGAATGCTGCGGAGCCGGGAATGGTCGCGGCGGCCGTGACCGCAGCGGCTGCCCTGAGTGCCGTGCGGCGTGAGATGCCGACTGGTGCCTGGCTGTGACTGTCTGTCATGATGAGCTCCGGATTGCTGAAGGCGTTATTTAACACGGCGGTCCGTGCGATCTCGCCATGGGGCGTCGAGGGACACGAGGTTTTTGGAGAGGAAATCGAGGAGGTCTTTGGAGGTGGCTTCGGCGAGTCGCCCTTCGAGGAAGGCTTCGGCGTGTGTGGTACCGGGAGCCAGCAGGATCTTTCTGGATTCCTTGAACTGCTCGCCTTTCAGTTCAACCGCCTGGAAGACCTTTTCAGCATTTCGCAGGTCGTCCTTGTTGTCCTTTGCGGCGACCACGTAGACGGGGACGGGGAGTCCTTTCAGCGTTTTCAGCACGGCGGTGGAATTGATGCCTTTGACACTGGAGTTGGGGCTGTACATCACGAGTGACCGCACGTCCTGGCCGCGGGGGGTGCGCATTTCGACGGTGGCTGCGTCGGGGAATGGCGTTTTGGCCCAGTCAGCGATGGTAAAGGCAGCGGCCACCATGGCGGAAGAGCCCATGGACACAATGCCGAGCTTGCGGATGTTGAGTTTCTCGGTGCGGTGCTGTTCCATCAGGAAGTACTTGACGGCCTCAAGGTCGTTGCCGGCCATCAGGGCGTAATCGGCCGGGAGCGTTTTCAGGGCGGGTGCGTCGGCACCAGCAGCGGCTGCGGGGATGCTGTCGCCATGTTTGCGGAGGTCCACAGCGATCACTGCAAAGCCCGCCTTCTGCAGCTCTGTTCCGATGGGCTGCCAGACGCGACGGTTTCGCGCGTCTTTGTTTTCGGCGCCGTCTGTGGACGTGAGCAGAATGACCACGGGTGACTCGCGACCGCCGGTGGCCGGGTACCAGGTGGCATGCAGTCCCCAGCCATCGACGGTGGGCAGGACGAGGTCCTGCACGCCGTCCTGACCGGCGGTTCGCACCTGAGCGGCGGCAGGTCCCTTTTTCGCATCAGCAGCCGCCGGCGTTTTCGCGCCTTTTTCGGCTGGCGCGTTTTTGCCGGGGGTCTTCTGTTGTGCAGCTGTGGGGGCCGCGAAGAAAATGGCTGCAGCACTGAGCAGGACGGGGCAGAGCAACATTCGGGGGACGGTCATGTTCACACTCCGCAGCTGAAATTACTGGCCAATCGAATCGGCAAACTGGAAGGCATCAAGGATCGCCAGTGGCATGGTCGCTCCGGCATTGCGGCTGGTGGGACGCTGGAACCCGTACGCGATGCAGCGACCACTGGAAAGTTCGGCGATGTACAGCACTCCAAAGGCCGGCTGTGAACCACCGCTGGATCGCAGGTTGGCAGGACCGGTCACCATGCAGTAACGAGGATCCGGAGTGTTGCCGGTTTGAAAATCGACAGCCACATTGTGCAGGTAGCGGTAAGTGAACTTGCCGGTCTGCTCGTTGATGACTCCGCCCACAAGTGCACCGGTAAGGTTGTTCAGGACGAACACACCTTCGGGCACGCCGTTTTCAAGCATCGGGACAGTCACCATGGAAAACTTGTCGTTGCCACTGGCCACTGGAGCCTGAGCAGGTCTGGGGGAGACAAGCACGGCGACGGCGGCCGCCAGCAGTGCTCCGGCGGCAAACGACAGGACGGAACCGTTGAGTGACTTCATGATGGCAGCCCCTGAAATTCATTTGGCATTCCGGCTCGTCAACCGTGACGGGCTCGCTGTTTCCGAATAAGATGATAACCATTTGATTCGCCGTCGACCAGTTTCCGAGTGGCTCAGGGTGATTCGGGGGTGTTCCCCGCATGCCTGTCCGCAGCGTCTTCCTGAATTTCCTCGCTTGCCATGTCCCAGCCACCCGCAACCACACCTCCAGTCGCCACACTCGACGCCACACAACTCTGGGCCACCATTCGCAGTCGTGCTGCCGACCGAGCCGCCGCCGAACCCATGCTCGCCAGCTTCCTGCATGCCACCATCCTCAACCACCGCTGCCTCGAAGACTCCGTCAGCTTTCACCTCGCCGGCAAACTCGCATCCGAAACTCTGCCCGCCATGCAGCTTCGGGATGTCATGCAGCAGGCCATGCAAAGTGACCCGGGAATCGCTCAGGCGATCTGTGCCGATATTCAGGCCGTTCAGGAACGCGACCCGGCCGTCAAATGCTGCCTCGTGCCCCTGCTCTTTCTGAAAGGCGTGCACGCACTGTCGGCGTGGCGAGTCGCTGCATGGCTCTGGAAACAGGGACGCGAAATCGTCGCCGTCTACCTGCAGAATCGCATCTCTGAAGTCTTCGGTGTCGATATTCATCCCGCCGCCAGAATCGGACGCGGGATCCTGATGGACCATGCCACATCCATCGTAATCGGGGAAACTGCCGTCATCGAAGATGACGTGTCGCTTCTGCACGAAGTCACTCTCGGCGGAACCGGAAAGGCCACCGGTGACCGCCATCCCAAGGTCCGTCGCGGTGTTCTGATCGGAGCCGGTGCAAAGATTCTGGGGAATGTGGAAATCGGCGAAGGGGCCAAAGTGGGAGCCGGCAGTGTGGTGCTGAAAAGCGTACCGCCACACTGCACGGTCGCCGGGGTCCCCGCGGTGATCGTCGGCAAGCCCGTCTCAAATACACCGGCACTGGATATGGATCACGCAATTGGCATGACTATTGGCGATGCCATTTGATGGGCGGGCTGATGCATCGGCTGATGCATCAGTGTGCTGCACCCGAAATTCGTCAGCTGCGTTCCACAAGCACCACCGACGTGTCGTCGTGCCGTCCCTGCCCCTGAGTAAACGCGTGGGAGTCGTCGAACAGCCGGGCCAAAGCCTGGTCAAGAGCTGCCTCGCGACAGTCGCTGAGGGTCTTCTGAATACCCGCCAGTCCAAACTCTTCATGCTGGCTGGCGCCCGTCGGAAAAGCCTCGACAATCCCGTCCGTATACACCATCAGGCGGCACTTTGGCGGCAGAACCGCAGTCTGCGTCTCATATTCGACTTCGTCCAGGATTCCGATCGGCAGCCCCGTCGACCCATCGTTTCCCAACACTTCAAATGCATCCTCTGCCAGACGATGCAGAATCGGATTGGGGTGCCCGGCCGATGCCCAGCGAAATTCACCCGTTGCCGGATTCAAGACCCCGTACAGCAGCGTAATAAAGCCACCTTCGTTCTGCACCAGCTGCTGGTTGCACAACACATTATTGACATGTGCCACAAACTTCGCAGGGTCCCGGAATTCATCATAACGAATCATGCGGATGATCGTGTGCATCGTCATGATTGACATGCAGGCCTTCATTCCATGGCCCGATGCATCGCCCACCAGCACAATCACACTGTCATCCGGCAGCGTGAATGCGTCGTAGTAATCGCCACCCGCCATCGTCACCGGCTGGCCACCAATCACACGAATCTGCGAAGATTCGTAACGCGCCGCAATCGAATAGTTCAGGGGGCAGGAGATTTGCTGGGGGATGATCGATTCCTGAAGCTGCCGGACGGAATCAATCTCACGCCGCAGTTTCTCAGCCACCAGTCGCTCGCGGTCCGCCTCCACCTGCCTCACGGCACCCACGACCACCGCGTGGATCAAAAACATGAAGTCGCCGTTGGCGTCCCGGATCAGATAAGAACGCAAACCGGACGTGAGATAGGTTGCCAGCCTGTAGACATCGCCCGGTTGACTGGCAGCCACAATTGGCGTTCCCGGATGCCAGTCACGCACCTGCTGGAAGATTTCGAGTGCCCGATCGTGATCTGGATAAGCTGTCGTGAGCAGGATGGCATCCCAGTCGCTGCGGGCCTGAGCAAGGCTGAGAAATTCATCCACCTGCGTCGTCAGGCACACCTCGGCGTCGTCCACGCCAAGGTACATGCGGATCAACTCCGCTTCCGTCTCATCGTCCCAGACCGCAAGCAGACGCATGGCAAACTCCCCGTCAGTTCCCTGGCTCTCACACCCCCAGACCCTAAATTAACGGGAAATCGGGCAGCCAGCCAATCCAACGGACGCAAATTGCCTGAAAAAGAGGCACGCGATTGCTGCTGCTCAGTTGTTGTCAACTGGAAATGTACCACCTCCGGTTCCGCTGCCTGCGGCACCCGGGTCACGCGCCGGAGGCACTCCGCCACCGTCCTGATTACGCTGGAAGAAGGGCGCGTCTCCACCGTCCTTATCGAAGTCGTCCTTCGGAGCGGTGTCGGGTTGAAACGTGGAACCGCCATTGCCCAGGGGCTGTGGAGTGCTGCTGCTGGGGGGAACCGTGATGACTCCGGGCTGGGCCATCATTCCCGGCATACCGTATCCCTGCTGACCGGGATAAGGCTGATTATAGTAAGGGTTCATGCAGCCGGTGATTCCGGCCAGAACGGTGGCAGCGGCAAGCGCTGGTGAGCAAAACCTGGACATCCTGTCGGTTTCCTGCACTGTGAAGAAAAACGCCCGCTCCGCTCCGCGAAGCCCGGCAGAACCACACAAATGACCGTGCACAAACTGGTTTGTACTTCGGCAAATTCAACAGCCCCGCAGGGCCTTGCTGCAGATTCTGCCGGAGAAGTTACCAAACGTGAAAAATTCTGTCCAGAGCAGTCTTCCCGATCTGCCCGAGCAACGCAGGTTCTCAGAGTGGAGTTCCGCCGCAAAGACGCTACAGCGAGGACTTCCAGCGGGTGCCGCGCCGCGGGGCGTTGGACTGAGGCTTTGATTCGGGACCGGACGGGATTCCCTGAAACACTCGCTGTTCAGCGGCCCGTCGAGTCGCAGTTCGGGGCCGATCGTAGCCCCGCGG
>JBEIEK010000216.1:0-10361 GCA_040382995.1 Planctomycetaceae bacterium | reverse complement strand
TCATGGTGGAGTGCATGGTGCAGACGTGTGCATGGTTGTCGCGGGTCACGGACGACTTCCGCTACAGCACAATTCTGCTGCACCAGGCGCGTGCTGTGCGGTTCAACGGTTTCGTGAAGCCCGGTGAGACTCTGGTGATTGCAGCAACCTACCGTGGCGGTACTCCGCAGCAACCCGAGTTTCAGGTGGCGGGCACGGTTGAAGGCCGTTCAGCCGTCAGTGCCCGACTCACGCTCTCCCTGCAAAACCTGGCGGACCGGAACCCCGGGCTCCGGGAAAACGATGATCGCCTGATCGCATCTCTCAAAGACCTCCTTGTGCAGGTGGATGGAACTGGACAGTTCACTGGCCGGCCGTAGCGGACCGGGCCGGCTTCTTCGGGCGGGACGTTCCCTGCCTCTCTGCGGATCCATCAGAATTCCGACACTTCACCCTCTCCCCAATTTCCTCAAGGCTCCTCCCATGACAGTCAAGGGTCGCATCGCACTGGTGACCGGCGGCAGCCGCGGCATCGGCCGCGCAATCGTTGAATCGCTCGCTCGCAACGGCGCCAGAGTCGCCTTCGTCTACAACTCAAATTCGGCCGCCGCCGAAGCCGTCTCCGCTGCACTCAATGCGGAGGGCTGTGAGGTCTGGGCAATTCAGGCCGACGTGCGTTCCAAGCCGGCCGCCGATCAGGTTGTGGCGGCCGTGGTGGAGAAATGGGGGCGACTGGATATTCTTGTGAATAATGCGGGCATCATCCGCGATGGTTTGCTGGCTACAATGACGTCAGAGCAGTGGCAGGATGTCATCGATACAAACCTGACAAGCGTTTTCAATTTCTGCCAGGCAGTGACGCGACAGATGATGTCGCAGCGGTACGGCAGGATCATCAACATGAGCAGCGTGGCGGCGGACACCAGCAATCCGGGTCAGGCCAACTACGCCGCCAGCAAGGGGGGCGTGGAAGGCTTCACTCGCTGCATCGCCACCGAACTCGCGCGGCGCGGGATCACGGCCAACGCCGTCGCTCCGGGGTTCATCGAAACCGACATGACAGTCGCCGTGGTGAATGCAGCGGGAGACGAAATCAAAAAGAAAATCCCCGTGCGACGCCTCGGGCAACCCGCCGATATTTCGTCCGCCGTGCTCTACTTCGCGTCCGACGAAGCCTCATACGTCACCGGCCAGATACTCAAAGTCGACGGCGGATTGACGCTCGGAGGAATGTAGGGCGCTGCAGGATCGACAGTCCCGAATCCACTAAAAACCACGCCCAACGGTTCTTCACCCCCGGTTGGCCTGGAAGTTCTTTGGATTTCCCGCAACAATACAACGCAGTGGCATGCATTTCGTGGCCGGGGGATGGCTCCGATATGGATGCAGCGGCGTGAGCCCTGACAGTCTTCGTGCTGTGTCGGTTCACATATCTGGGTGCTGCCCTGGGAATGCCGCCATCCCTGGGCAGTCCGCTCTTATTTCTGGCGGCCGCAGTCGGCGTTTTCTGAAAAACGCAGGCTCAGGAGACAACGGTCCATGCCTTCCTCTGATGAAATTCTGGAAAAAGTTCGGGAAACTCTGGTCGATGCACTTGGTGTCGACGATGATGAAGTGACTCCCACCGCAACGCTGATGGGTGATCTCGGGGCGGAGTCAATTGACTTTCTCGATATCGTTTTTCGCCTCGAAAAATGCTTCGATATCAAAATCCCCCGTGGTGAACTCTTCCCCGAAAACCTCGCTTCGGCCGATTCAGGTTTCGTTGTCGCCGGAAAGGTCACCCCTGAAGGACTCGCCGAACTTCGTCGCCGGATGCCCCATGCCGACATCGACTCCTTCGCCGGCGATCCCGCCGTCTCCCGCATCTGGGATCTGTTCACTGTGGGCATGATCTGTCGGTTCATCGAGGCCCGCGTGAAATAACCGGACAGGGGGCTCCGGCCTGCCTCGCTGTCGCCCTTGCCAATGCACACAGCGGTCCAGACCCCCGGTTTCCTCCAACCCTGCATCGTTCGCAGCTGTGAATTGCGATTGTCTGTCGGCACGGCAGTTTACGACACAGTTGCCTGATTTCCTCTGGGTGGCTCCCACTATGCGCTGGTACTGGATCGATCGATTCATAGAGTTTGAGTCCGGGAAACTCGCCCGCGCCGTGAAAAACGTGTCGCTTGCGGAAGAGCACCTGCACGATCACTTCCCGGGCTTCCCCGTCATGCCGGGGTCGCTCATGATCGAAGGGATGGCGCAGACCGGGGGCATCCTGCTGGGCGAACATTTCAAGTTCGCCTACAACGTAATCCTCGCAAAAATCCCCAAGGTGACTTTCCACGGCTGGGCCTGCCCAGGCGATCAGATCATCTACACCGCTCAACTGCTGGATGCCCGCGAAGAAGGCGGTTCCGCAACCGTTGAGGCCACCGTTGGTGATCGCCCGGTCGCCTCGGCCGAGATCGTCTTCGCACATCTTAAAAGTGACGATCCACAATTCAGTCGGATCGATCAGAAAAACTTCGTGTTCCGCATGAACCTCCTGGATATACTCACCGTCGGAAAAGCCGGCGATGGGCGGCAGGCAGGCGAAGGCTGATCCCATTCCGGGGCAGCAGGAGTGACCTATGGACAAGCGTCGTGTGGTGGTGACTGGTATCGGTGCTGTAACGCCAATCGGCAACACAGCCCCCGACATGTGGCAGGCACAACTGCAGTGTGCCAATGGTGTGGGCCCAATTACCCATTTTGACGCCACCGGCTTTCCGACCCGATTTGCCGCTGAAGTACGAAACTTCAATTTCGATACTCAGGTCGACAACCCCGCGGATTTCGCAGATGCCGGCCGAAATGTGCGATTCGCAATTGCCGCTGCAAAACAGGCCGTCGAAGACTCCGCGATTCACTCCGATCCGAGGTTCAACCCCGCTCGCTTCGGCGTCTACCTCGGTGCCGGAGAAGGCCAGCAGAACTTTCTTCAGTTCATGTCGCTCGTCTCCGAGGCCTCCCGCGGCGGCAACGTTGATCTCCGGCATTTCACCCAATGCTTCATCGATCGCATGAATCCACGGTTCGAACTCGAACTCGAACCCAATATGCCCGCCGCCCACCTCTCCGCACTGTTCAATGCTCAGGGCCCCAACCTGAATTGCCTCACCGCCTGCGCGGCCTCCAGTCAGGCCATCGGAGAAGCCACCGAAATCATCCGCCGCGGCGAAGCGGATTTGATGCTTTCCGGAGGCGCCCACTCCATGATTCACCCCTTCGGTGTCACCGGCTTCAACCTGCTCACCGCTCTTTCCGAACGCAACGACTCACCCCGCACAGCCTCCCGCCCCTTCGATCTCAACCGCGACGGGTTCGTGCTCGGAGAAGGTGCTGGCATGCTCATCCTCGAAGAACTCGCCCACGCAAAATCCCGCGGTGCTAAAATTTACGGAGAAATTCGCGGCTACGGTTCCACCGCCGACGCCTACAGAATCACCGACATCCACCCAGAAGGACGCGGAGCCATCGCCTGTATCCGCATGGCCCTCGAAGATGCTCAAATCAACCCTGACCAAATCGGCTACGTCAACGCTCACGGCACCAGCACCAAAGTCAACGACCAAATCGAAACCATGGCCGTCAAAGGCGGACTCGGCGAACATGCTCGAAATACCCCCGTCTCCAGCATCAAAAGCATGATGGGACACCTCATCGCCGCCGCCGGAGCTGTCGAAGCCATTACCTGCCTGCTTGCCATCCGTGACGGCGTGCTCCCGCCGACAATCAACTACGAAACCCCGGATCCGGACTGCGATCTTGATTACATCCCGAATCAACCAAGGGAAAAACGCATTAAAGCGGCCCTCTCCAACAGTTTTGGATTTGGCGGCCAGAATGTAGCCCTCATATTGTCACAGTTCGAAGGGTAACGCTGCCGCGCGGTTGCATCAGGAACCCTCCGAATCCCGCCCCCACAAAGGCTTTCTCTCCCGGAAGGATTCGGACTGCCGCAAACACCCGTGGAGACCACCCCGGTGGCATTCTTCGTTATCCTCGCTCTTGTCCTCACAATCGCACTCGCCGACGTGCTGCTCATCCAGCGCGTGCTCATCCCCAAAATCTGCGATCACTTTGAACGACCGCCCGCATTCAATGCCGTCCCCGGCACCCCCCTGCCTGACGCACAGTCCATCACCTTCAAAGCGGCAGACGGCCTCGGGCTCCATGGGTCACTGATTAATGCAGAACTTCCCGATCCACCGGGGCTCGTACTCTTCCTTCCCGAACATCGCGGCAATCACTGGACTGCCCATCGATATTGCCAGGCCCTCATCGAACAGGGGTATGTCATTCTCGCCTTTGATTTTCGCAATCAGGGCGAAAGTGAAGCGCTTTCCGGCTATTCTCCCAGTCACTGGATGACGGAATACGAAATGCAGGATGTGGCCGCAGCCATGGAATTCATCGGCTCGCATCACCTGCTCAGCACCCTGCCAATTATCACATTCGGTGTCAGTCGCGGAGGTGTGGCTGCACTGCTGGCCGCCTGTCGCTATCACCGCATCCGTGGCGTCATCGCGGACAGCGCTTTTGGCACAATCACCACTCTGCGGTTCTTCGCAGATCGCTTTGCAGGACTGTACGTGCCTGAAAGTCTCTTTCGGTTTTTCCCCGAGTGGCATATTTCCGGGACGCTGCGGCGAGTCATGGCGCTCAGCGAACGCCGCCGCAACTGCCACTATGTGCACCTCGAAGACGAAGTCCACCACCTCGAATCCCGTTCCGTCCTGCTCATCTCCGGTTCTGCCGATTCCTACATTTCCACAGCAGTGGCCCGTCGGTTGCAGCAACTGGCTGGAAGCGGCACACAACTCTGGATAGCCCGAGGGGCTCGCCACAACAGCGCCCGCCTGCTGCACACCGAAGAATACGACCGTCGCGTCCGATCGCACGCGGCCCGCTGCCTCCAGCCCGACTCGACCCCGGTCGCTGATCTGACTGTCGCGGTGGAAGACCATGTCGATGCCAGTGCCGAAACCAGGTCTCCTCATCGTCCAGTGGCTCGCACCGCCTGATATCTGCCCGAATCCCGTGATCCCACTTCGCGACAACATTCCCTCCCGCCATCTGCCGGTGGTTAACTACCTGCTGATTCTCTGCGCCTGTGCAACCTTCCTCCTGCAGGTCCTCGATCCAAACGACTCGCTGATCTTCCGCTTCTCGCTCATACCAGCCAGACTGCAGCAGCCTGACCGGCCGCTCGTAATCGAAAACCTCAGAGAAATCCAAACCCCTTTCGGAATCCAGCAACTCCGCACGCGTCTCGAGATCCCACCGTCGCCATTCCCCGTCTGGGCCACGCTGTGCAGCTGCATCTTCCTCCATGGCAGCCTCCTGCATCTGGTCGGGAACATCTGGTTTCTCTGGATCTTCGGCGACAATGTCGAAGATCGGCTTGGGCACCTGCCCTACCTGTGCTTCTACCTCGCCTGCGGATCCTTTGCCAGCCTTTGCCACTATGCCGCAGACCCTGCTTCAACGGTCCCGACGATCGGCGCCAGCGGCGCCGTAGCGGCCGTCATGGGCGCCTATCTGTTCCTTTACCCCCATGCCAACGTGATCTCCCTCGTGCCGATCGTCTTCTTTCTGCACCTGATGGTGATCCCAGCACCGGTCTTCCTTGGGATCTGGTTCCTGATCCAGTTGTTTCAGGGGTCATTTGCCGCAGGCGCTGGTGAAGCCGGAGGCGTCGCGTGGTGGGCCCACATCGGCGGATTCCTCGCCGGACTGCTGATCGCACTTCTGCTGGGAAAAACCGGACAAACCAGCGCTCGTGTGACCGTCACCAGACCGGGCACCGACCGACATTTCCGCCGCATGTCGAGCCCCTGGGACTAGCAGGCGGCGTTGGGCACGTCACAGGGACGGAAACCGCTGGTAGTGTTCGTAGCAGACATCCCCCAAAAATTGGACACGGATTTTTTTGCTGGGCGTTGGGCGCGGGCAACCCATCGACAAAGAGAGTTGCTTCGCGCGGTCTCTCACCTGAACAACTGAGACGAAGAATTCACGGTGAAGGAAGTGGTCGAGAAGTCGAAGGAGATGCTGCAGAATTCCTTTGTATCCAGCCATGTCAACGAAATGTTTGGATTGCTGATCACGCGGGACTTATCTACAAGAACCGCCACGGGGAATACTCATTTGCTGTGCCCCGACTTGGGCAGTTCATCAAGCGACAGGAAGTTGGCAAAATCGCCTGATGGTCAGTCTCGATAAAACCCAGCGCGTCCAGAGGTGGCGTAAGTCGCATCGCCAAATACCACCCGCGAATTACCCTTACGGCTCAACAATTGCTCAGCAGGCCAAACACTGATTCCCGTGCGACCACGATGTGAACGTGCCGTTTCCAGTTGACAATGAATTGTGGTCTACCTCGCATCGCAAAGCGACAGGCTATCCGTGTTGACGCGTCGTTCATTCAAATTCGAACGTCGCAGCAGCAGTTTTATAGACTCTATTGACCCATCACGGTCCGGTCGGGCGGTTGAAAAGTCGTCCGGCCGCATCGCAAGAACAACCGAGTGCTCCAGCCTTACCGTCGAGTTTGTGACAAACACGTCGAACTCAGTCATGAACCTGACCAGGTGCGAAAAGCCCTTGATCTCGAATCCAACCAGTGAATCGTCATTGGCGTCCAAAAAGAGCGTGAAGCGATTGTTCAGGCGGTTGGCATAGGTGTCCACGTCTTTCGCGTAGAAGACAAGTGAATCGGTCAATTTGTCAAGGAAGGGCTCAGCAATGCAGTCTGTATTAACAGAGTCGTTGATTGTTATGGCGAGCTCGGCTAGCGTGACCATATCTCTCTCCCAAACCTTGCGTTATGGCTTGTGGGAAGACCAGACCCGTCCGAGTCTACTGGTTCCCATCTCCATTTGGAAACTACGAATTGGCTGCTGCAGAATGCGAGAAAAACTCGATCCTCCTGCAACGTTATTTGATTATCAAGAAAATTTTTCGTTGCAAATTCAAGAGAGGGAACCCCTGCAATGCAAAGCAAATCTTCAGTTCCTTCTCGGTTCAATCCTTCCCAAATCCTGAGGGGCGTCTGAACGATGTCCGGCACGAGAAAGGCCTCGAACACTTTCACCCAGAGACGATTCTGCAACAAAGGGTGGATGGCCTCTGCAGCAATGGAGTACTTCACTACTTCACCATCAGGGCCAATTCCATCAAATTCTTCCAGCGCCGAAAGAACTCGGGAAAGTTGTTGCGTCGTGGATGGTGGAACTATCCCTGGATGGTAGGGATTCTGGTCGATTTCTGACATGCCGATTTTCTTGGGGGGGGCCGCAGATCATGAACGAATTCGCGAGAGTTTGCAAATCCACCAAGAGAAATGCAATAGATCGCTGGGGCGTTTGAGTGCTCTGTGGTCAAATCAAGGATAACGCCGCTGTCTCGGGGGGCTTGACAGCGGTCTTCATGGACAACTGCATTTCCCCCGCTCCCCGCAAGTAGGTGCCGATTTGCGGCATTCTTTACGTCATCGGCAAGGCGCCGTCGCGACCGTTGCTGGGCTTGGGCCGTTCGCACCTGTGACGGAATGGGAGGATTTCTGGGTCCGCAGCAAATCCTGCCGATTATCTCATGCCCGGGTAGAACAGTGCTATGCGGGCGCACGGACTGTGGTCTGCCAGGATTTTCGGGCCTGAAGACTCACCACTTCGGAGGAAATTGGATGCAATCGGATGCATACGAATGCCTTCAATTGCAAGGCAGGAAAAGGCCGATACACTGCTGCCGCGGCGATTTCGTTCAGACTCGCGACTGTGGTGTAGTGGTAGCACAGTAGCTTCCCAAGCTCCTGGTGAGGGTTCGATTCCCTTCAGTCGCTCTTCCTTGTCCGCATAAACCCTACCTCGATGGCGGTGGCTCTGTTGCATTGCGCGGCTGTCTGGCGACGTTCAGGGTTCTCTGGCCGCCGTAGGAACTTTCCGCCCATGCCCGCAGGACCAGGCGTTCTTCCGATCTTCCCTGAGCACCGATGGCGTCCGCAGTCAGCCGCAACAGCCTCAGGGACTCCGGGGAATCTGGCCCGTATTGCTGCTCGCTGATTCTCCACGCATGGCTCAGGACTGCTTCTGCCTCAGAAAACCGCTGTTCATCCGCCAGCTCAAGTCCACGTCGAGTCATAGGCCGCAGATCCACACTACCGGCCCCCCTCGGCTGGCGTCGCAGCACATCCAGTGACTGCTGCAACAGAACTCCAGACTCGTCCTGCCGCTCTGCAACGGCAGCCATCAGCGCAAGTGCCCGTCGCTGCAATGCTGCCTCGACGTGATCTGCCCCAAAATACTTCAGCTCGATCTGCAGCACTTTCCTGCAGGTTTGCTCAGCATTTTCATAGTCGCCGCGGGCCCTCAGGATCCTTGCTTCCTGGTTCAGGCAGGCTGCAACCAGGGGATGTTCTTCGCCGTGAGCATCACGACGTATCTTCAGTGCTCTTGCTACGAACGCTGTGGCGTCATCGTACCGTCCGAGCGCCCAGCAGCAGCCGGCAAGGTTGTTCAGGATGGCGGCAGATTCGGCGTGGTCTGGTCCGAGCGCTCGGCCGGTAATGCTGAAGGCTTCTTCGTACAGCGTCAGTGCCTCTTCGTAGTCACCGCGAGCCCCGCTGAGCAGTGCCAGATTATTCAGTGATGCTGCGACATCCGGGTGACCGGGCCCCAGCAATTCCTCACGCAGGTCCCGGGCCGCTGAATACAACTCTTCAGCATTGTCATAGTCCGCGGCGGCGAAATAAGCGGAGGCCAGATCATGAATGGCGTCGGCGGCGAGTTTGGTGGACGGACCTTCGCTGCCCTCAGCCATTTGCACCGCCTGCCGCAGCAGATCGATAGCCTCGGCATACCGCCCCTGATGCAGCCGTACGAGCCCCAGTCCCCGGAGGCTGTGCACGGCGGCCGCGTCCCTGCTGCCATTCCGGTTCCCAGCCTTAACAGCCGCCAGAAACAGGGTTTCCGCTGTCTCGTACCGACCGGCCTCCATGGCCCGAAATCCGCGATCTCCAGTTGCTTTTCGCAGGGCATCCTGACCGGCAACAGGCATGATCGACAGGATCATAGCGGTGAGCAGAATCAGCACAGAAGGAGCGACAGCAAAGAAACGCCTGCTCATCTTGACTTCCCCAGAGAGACACTTCAGCGAGAGGCGTTCCATCACCCACCGCAGCGGCAAACACCACCGCGCCGGCGCGAATTGCCGGTAATCTGACATATCGGCATTTTTAGCCGCAAAGCGACAGCACTCAACGGGCATTTTCAGGGCCGCAATCGAGCCTGGTGCGGATGTCGTTGGGGGAAACGACCGGACCAACGGAACTTCGCGGGTCCAATTCCTGCGGGGGAAGCAGGTTTTGTGAATTACAGGAGTTTTGCAAGCATGGACGTCTGACGCATGGCGTCAAGTGGCTTCACTTCCTTGTCCTCGACCTTGCCAGCCAGCGAGATAAAAGCACGCTCAACCGCCGTTGCTTCATCGAGTGCAAACTGAGCAAGTGACTCTTTACCGGCAAATCGTTCCTCGTTGCCACTGGGTCCCTTCACCACGAAGGCACCGGGTGACTGCGAGACCAGCGAATATTCAAGGACCACCGCATCGTTCTGCCTCCATTCCACACGATAAAGCGTGTCTCCCACCTTTACCCGGGGAATTACGATTCGGCCAGCCATGTTCGTCCTCCTGAAGAACCACGAAGATCCAGTGAATTCACAAGTCCTGCATTCTGCAAAATCCCTCAGAAGAATTCCAGAGCAACCCCTGGGCAGGAATCTAAATCTCCTGTGGCATTGATTCACCAGATCACCACCAGCCACACAGTCGTTACCGCTGTCACGCTGAACCATCACTGGCAACATTTGCCGCTGTCGGCTGCAAGCCTGGTAAACTTCCCTGAAACCAGTCCCGGTTTTACCGGGCTTTGGCTTGACCGGCAGCCCGCGGTCTGAGAAAACGCAGTGGTGCGCAGCCGGAAAACTGTGCCGGCATTGAAAAATTTTGCCCCATATGGAATTCGGGGCTTCAGACTGGCGAAGGAGTGCCTTTAACGTGAAACGTCTTTCCATTGCCCTCGCGGCCGTCCTCGCCGCAGCCACACAGCTCTCGGCCGCTGCCCAGGATGCTGCTCGTCCGGCGGCGACTGCCCGCCCGGCGGCTGCTCCCGCTCAGAATCGTGCCCCCAGCCGCGTGGGCCTGATCGACATGGCGAAGGTCTTTGAGGGCTACGCCCGCTTCAAGGTCATGCGCGAAGAGTTGTCCGCTGAAATCGAAAAAAGCGACGCGGAAGCTCGCGTCATGGTCGACAAAATGCAGGCCATGCAGAAGGAAGTTCAGGAGAACGGATT
>JBEIEK010000215.1:0-10405 GCA_040382995.1 Planctomycetaceae bacterium | reverse complement strand
GGTCGGGGTGCGGCCGAATTCGCCTCCCCAGATGAGCAGTGTGGAATCGAGCAGTCCGCGTTCCTTCAGGTCCGCAAGGAGTGCGGCTGTGGGTCGATCGGTGCGACGGCAGACCGCCTCGTGGTTGGCTTCCAGATCCGCATGGCTGTCCCACGGCTGTTCTTCCATAAACAGCTGCACAAACCGCACACCACGTTCCACGAGGCGTCGGGCAAGCAGGCAGCGGCGTCCATAGGAATCCGTCGGCTCTTCCCCGATGCCGTACCGCTCTTGTGTTGCACGCGTTTCCTGAGAAAGGTCGAGCGCCTCGGAGGCGGCCAGCTGCATGCGTGCAGCCAGTCCCCACGCTTCGATCCGTGCATCAAGGTTGGGTTCATACGGCCGATCGCGGCGATGCAGTTCGTCCAGTCGCTGCTGCAGTTGTCGTGCGGCTGCAGTGACCGCATCCGGCTGTGCATACTGCGGTCGCAGATTCAGAATCGGCGAGCCTGTGGCGCGAAGCGGAGTGCCCTGGAACACAGGCGGCAGAAAGCCCGAAGTCCAGTTGCGATCTCCGTTTTTGGGCGGGCCGAGCGGGTCGGTGAGCACCACCCACGCGGGCAGATTCTGATTTTCTGAGCCCAGTCCATACACCACCCATGCCGGGAGTGTTGGATACCCCATAAACAGCCGACCGCTGTGAATTTTGTACAGCGCGTTGTCGTGATTCGGATGTTCCGTCCAGAGGGAATGAATCATGCACAGATCATCCACACACTGAGCCGTGCACGGGAGTACGTCCGCCATCCACTGACCGCTTTTACCATGGCGATGAAAGCGATAGCGTCCTCCCATGAGCACTCCGATATCTGCCGTGCCCTGATTTCCCAGCGTCTCGCGGTTGCCGGGAAAAGGCTGCCCGTCCATGCGGTTGAGCACGGGTTTGGGATCGAACAGATCCATCTGACTGGGGCCACCATTCATGAACAGCTGAATTGCCGCAGTCGCTTTGGGAGGGTGATGGGGAGGCCGTGGCTGGAGCGTGGCAGGACCGCCTGTCGAGCCCGTGTGGTCCGTGGTCGCAGCGGTGACGCTGTCTTCGCTGAGCAGTTGCGCGAGTGCGGCACCCAGCAGACCGCCGGATGTACGTGCGAAGAGTCCGCGGCGGGGAAAGACAGCCTCTGCCTGCATTGTCGATGGCACTGCATCGCGCTGATTGCCGCTAGTCAACATACAGAAAGGCCGCCGAACTGAAGAGGATGTGACAGTAGACTTCCAATGCCCGCTGGCGATCGCCGGACCAGGCCGCGGTGAGTTGTTCAAGTGCGGTTTCGCCAGCCTGCAGTTCTTCTTCGGTCGGCCAACGCCCGAGGGCCATCCGGCTGGCGGTGGCGACCGGATCTTCATCAGTGTCCGCGACGGTCCGCTGTACTCGTGAGGCGAACGAAACGGCCAGTTCCCGAAGTTCGGCACTGTTGGCCAGCAGCAGTGGCTGCAATGCGGTGCTGGAGATGCTGCGGACGTGGCAGTTGGGTCCCATCACCGGGTAGTCAAAGGCTGAAAGCAGAGTTGGCATCTCTGTGCGTCGATGCAGGACATAAATGCTGCGCCGCCAGTTGCCATCTGAACGCGGCAGCACGGCTGCGGCACCGGAACTGTCCACCAGCACCGGATCGGGCAGGCCACCGGCTTCCGGGTTCAGCCGGCCGGAGACTGCAAGGAGTGAATCACGCAGCGTTTCGGCATCCAGACGTTGCAGGGGCATGCGTGAAAGCAGGCGGTTCTGGGGATCACGTTCCTGATGCTGCTGCGTCACAGTGCTGGACTGGCGCCAGGTGCGTGATGTGAGCATCAGCCGGTGCAGGCTTTTGATGCTCCAGCCGTCCTGCATGAATCGCAGTGCCAGCCAGTCGAGCAGCTGCGGGTGCGACGGCAGTGCACCCTGACGACCGAAGTTGTCCGGCGTGACCACCAGACCCGCGCCGAAATGATGCTGCCAGAGTCGATTCACGAAGACGCGGGCAGTGGTGGGATGTCGGGGATCGGTCAGCCACTTCGCGAAGGCGAGGCGTCGTCCGGTTTTAGGTGTGCCGCCAGGGAATGGTGGCTGCGGGTTGAAGGGGGTCTGGCCTGAGTTCAGCACGGCGGGCACACCGGGGCCCACGGGACCTGCCGCCTGAGTATACTCGCCGCGGCGGAGCACATATGTGGGCGACGGGTCGCCGCGATCCCAGAGGGCGCGAATAGTGTCGGTCGGTTCCATCTGCTGCCGCAGGCGATGGATTTCCAGTTCCAGCTGTTGCTGTGACCTGCGGGCATCAAGCACCGCAGCGGGCTGAGCATCATCGGGCAGCACCTGAACGCGCTGCAGACGTTCCACGAGTTCTCTTTGGCCCAGCGAACGAATGTTGTCCGCCACATCCAGAGCCTGCAGCGTGGCCCGGTTATCGGAGGCGGACTGTTGAGGATAGTGGTGTTGCAGCAGGGTCAGCAGCAGATGCTGTTCGGCCTGTTTGAGCGTTGCGCGGAGTGTCTTCAGCCGACGTTCCAGCGGTGGATTGGTGGCAGCAATTCGCGCCTGTCGTGCGGGCGTTTCCAGACGCAGCGTGCGATTGCGAAACGTGAGCCAGTCATGTTCGTCGAATGCGCCCTGAAAAACCGCCTTCAGGCGATAATAGTCGCGCTGAGGGATGGGGTCATACTTGTGGGAATGACAGCGGGCACATTCGATCGTCAGCCCCATCAGACCGGAACCAACCACGGTGATCGCGTCGTTGATGACACCCAGTCGTTCCGGAACGAAATTCATGGTTCGTGAACCGGTTTCATCCACACCCATCCGCAGAAAACCGGTCGCCGTCAGATTGTCGACCATCTGCGGTGTGACCTGTTCCGCACGAGCTGTGTCGACGAGTTCGTCACCGGCCAGCTGTTCCAGCAGAAACTGGTTATAAGGTTTGTCAGTATTGAAGGCATGGATCACGTAGTCACGGTACTTCCATGCGTCTTCACGGATCGGGTCGTTGGAAACTCCGCCCTCGGAATCCGCGTATCCCGCCAGATCCAGCCAGTGCACCGCCCAGCGTTCGCCGTAGTGTGGGGATGCCAGCAATTCGTCGATGAACTGAGGAAACCAGTGGGGGTTTGTTGATTCCATCCAGCGCTGCTGGTCTTCCGGGGAAGGCGGGAGACCGATCAGGTCGAGACTGGCGCGGCGGATGAGCACTTCACGGCTGGCTTCGGGGGACCAGTCAAGACCGGCTGTCTGCAGCTGCTGGTGGATGAAGTCGTCAATCGAGCCGTGGTTGGGGTCGCCCTGCGGCTGCTGGAAAGCCCAGTGTTCACGGTCGCGGGCGGTGACCAGTGGGTCTTCCGTGGCAGCCTGAGCTTCCGACTGTCGTGCGGTTTGGTCTGCGGTCTGGGGACAGCCTGCAGCAATCCACGCCTGCAGTCGCTCGACTTCCGCTTCATCCGGTCGCCTCACGAAATACTGCAGCAGCTCTTCTGTAGGTGGACAGGCTTCGCTGAGGATTCGCTGCAGAATCGGGCTGGCAGCGGGGTCACCGGGAATCACCAGCGGTCCGCGGGGGCCACCCCGAAGCAGTGCCGCCACCGACCGCAGGTCCACACCGCCCGCCAGGCGCTGCGGGCCATGACAGGTCTTGCAGCGCAGCAGCAGCGTGGGCTGGACGGAATGCTGATCCAGCTGAGCAGATTGCGGATCGGAAACGGGCAGGCCGGGAGCGCCCTGCCGGAGCCAGTCGAGCAGCAGCTGGCGTTCGTCTTTGGTCAGTGGTGGTTCGTCTTCCGGAGGCATATCACCGGCTGAGATGCGTTGCCAGAGGTGTCCGGCAGGCGGATCTTTGACAGCCACAGCGGGTCCGGATTCGCCGCCGCGAAGAAGTGCGGGGCCCGAGGACAGGTCCAGACCTCCGCGCTGCACTTCGTGATTGTGGCAGCGACCGCAGCGGGTGCTGAGCAACGGAAGAATCCGCGCGGTGAATTCACTGCTGTCGTCTGCGCAGACAGGATGTGCAAAGCATCCAAGGGTGATGATGCAGGCGAGTGCGGTGATTGACTGACGCAGCCCGGGCATTGGGGGCATTCCATAGCTGAACGGGACGCGCCGAGGATTCCCGGCGTGGTGCCAGTTTACCGTGACACTTCCGGAGGGGGCAAATGAAAGATCGCGGGAAGCTGCTGGGCTCCTCGAGTTTTCGGGGTTGTTCCGGACTTGCTTTCCCACCGAGCTCAAATCAGACTTTGAACGTTCCCGCCTCACCCACCTTTGCTCATCGGACCTCCGCCATGCAGCCCACCGCTCAAAATTCCACCACACGCCGCAGTTTCCTGCAGCAGTCCACGGCCCTGTCCGCCGGACTTTTTCTGGGCGCCGCACCGCAGTCGCGATCATCGCTGGACAAACTGCGAATCGCCGTGATTGGCTGTGGCGGTCGGGGCGGTGGCAATCTGCAGTCGGTGTCGTCGGAACACATTGCAGCACTCTGCGACGTCAACGAGAACAATCTCAACCGTGCCGCGGCTGCTCACCCCAACGCCCGCAAGGACATCGATTTTCGCCGTATTTTTGATCATGCGTCCGAATTTGATGCTGTGGTGGTCAGTACCTGCGAACACACGCACGCCTTTGCCACCCTGCCCGCACTGCAGCTGGGCAAACACGTGTACTGCGAAAAACCGCTGACGTACAATGTGCAGGAAGCGCGCATCATTCGCGAAGCCGCTGCGAAGGCAAAAGTGGCCACGCAGATGGGCACCCAGATTCATGCGGGCGACAATTACCGTCGTGTGGTCGAGCTGGTACAGACCGGTGCTGTGGGAAAAGTGACCGAATGTCATGTCTGGGTCGGTCGTGCGTGGGGTCTGCAGTCCGCCGAAGACGCCAAACGCAATGGCGATATTGTGCACGTGGAAGACCGGCCGGCCACCGCCGATCCCATCCCCGCAGGTCTGAACTGGGATCTGTGGCTGGGACCGGCTCCTGAACGTCCCTATAACAACGTCTACTTCCCCGGCCCGAAATGGTATCGATGGTGGGATTTTGGCAACGGCACCATGTCCGACCTCGGCAGTCACTGGGTTGACCTTGCCTTTTGGGCTCTGAAGCTGAAGGCCCCCAGCACCATAGAAGCCTTCGGGCCACCACCACACCCGGAACTGGCCCCGGCCTCCATGCACGTGCGGTACGAATACAAAGCCTCAGGCGATCAGCCGGAAGTCAACCTGACGTGGTACCAGGGCAGCCACAAACCGGAACTGCTCACGACCGGAAAGATTCCGGCGTGGGACAGCGGAGTGCTCTTCGTGGGCGACAAGGGCATGCTGCTCTCTGACTACGGGCGCCACGTGCTGCTGCCCGAAGACTCGTTCAAGGACTTCACGCGACCGGAACCGTTCATTCCAAAGTCCCGCGGTCATCATGAAGAATGGCTCCATGCCTGCCGCACCGGTGAACCAACCACCTGCAACTTTGAATACGCCGGCTGGCTCACCGAAGCCAATCACCTCGGCAACGTCGCCTACCGTGCCGGACAGAAGCTGGAATGGAACGCGGCCGAGATGCGCGTCACAAATACCTCGGCCGCTGATCGCTTCCTGAAACGCGATTACCGCGCCGGCTGGAAACTGGTCTGATTCACGTGCCCGGCACGTCGAGGATGCTGGCATCCTCGATCAGCAGCAATCGAGTACTCACGGGGAGCTTCAAAGAGGACGTGATGTGCCTGACCGCACTGCGGTACTCTTCAAGCTGCCCCGCATAGTGCGCGGCTTTTTCCCGACGCCACACGTCAGGTGCACCGCTGATGCGATCGGTCTTGAAGTCCACGACATCAGCGGCCACCACGCGGCCACCCTCACGAACCAGAACCAGCCGGTCAATCGTGCCCTGAATCAGCGCACCGCTGTGAATCCGCACAAACGAACGCTCGCGGTCCACCACCACGTCCGCTCGACCATCCCGCACCGCATCACACCACGCCGACAGCTGTGGACTGCCACCCAGAACATCCCGGCTGAAAATGTGGCGGACTGCGGGCAGTTTGAGCGATTCGAGGAATTCGTCGAGCAGTCGCTGCAGCAGCACGGCTGTCAGACTTTGATCCTGAATCTGCCGCCGGAGCCTTGTGAAGAGCGTTGCCGGATCCGGCATTTCCGCATCCGAAAGCCATTCCAGCGACTCAAACGCGGCATGAAACACGATGCCCCGCAGCCGCGGATCGACGGCCACCCCCGCGGTTGACGCGGCAGTCACGGGAGCCGCCGCAGCGCGGCGGCCCCGCGCGCCGCGCGGGGCCTGCGACGTCTCGGCAGCAACCGCCGGCGCTGCGGCCACTTGAACAGGTGCAGGCACTCGATCGTGCTGTGAGGGCGTCCGACGGGGCAGACCGCGTTCCCGGCAGTCAAGCGGCTTCGCCAGCCGGATAGCCGGCAGCCTTGTGGAAGGCTGCGAAGTTTTCTGAGCCACCGGTGCCACTGCGAACTGAGGCAAATGCTCGCTCCAGTTCTCCGGGCCATCCTCGAACAGCAGTTCCGATTCACCAGCCTGCTGCCTGTTCGTCAGGGTGGCCATCAGCAGCCCTGCGAAAGTGCTGGGGAGTGTTTTTTGAGTGATGGGCTGAGTCAGCAGCAGCAACGAGTGACGGGCGCGCGTCAGCGCGACGTAAAACAAACACAGACTCTCCGTCACCATTCGTGCGGTGGTGTCAGAGAAAGCGTCCTGCAGGTTTTCGGGCAGGATGGATCTGAGCTCTTTGCTGACCCAGATGCAGACGCGGTCCGGTGCCTCCGCCGGCGATGGTCCGGTCCATGCAGCCTGCGGGGGCTTGAAGAGCTTTGATTCCAGCTGCGGCAGCACGACGATGTCAAACTCCAGCCCCTTGCTCTGATGCACCGTCATTACACGCACCGGAGCTGGCTCAGAACGCTGAAAACGACTTTGCTCAAGCAGCCGCACAAAGTCACAGGGATCGAGTGAACCGAGCTCTTCAAAGGACCAGCCTTCTGCGACCACCTGCGACAGCCGCAGCCGGTCGCGGGCACTGCAGTCGGCGTCAATCGCCCGCGCCCATGCTTCCAGCGTGTTGCCGTAACCGTCCTCCAGAAGTTTCCGTCGCAGCGAATCAGACACAGTGACCGCCAGCTCGTCGTCCTCCCAATCCGTTAGTCCGATCACGGCGCCCAGCGGTGAGCTGGCGACGTGAAAGCGCGAGACGGTGCAGGCCGGATGTGAGGCCAGCTGGAGCGCCGACATGACGGCCAGCACCGCAGGACTGTCCTTCGGCGGCGTGCCCCCTTCTTCACTGGCCGGCACTCCCAGCAGGGTGAGTTCATAGACCAGCCAGGAGACCGCTTTGTTGTCCCGTGTCAGCACGCCGATGGTCGCACCGGGCGTCCGCTGATGCTGCTGCTGAATTTGTTCGGCCGCCCAGCGATACCATGGGCCCTTTCGGTCCTGCGAATCTTCAGTCTCCCAGCGCGGTGACGAGCGGAATTCGACGCGACCGGGCAGCTCTGTGTGCACGGTCGAATGCTCCGGAAACTTCGCTGACCACCTGCTGCAGGCTTCCTGCAGTTCTCCCAGGGCCGGATGCTGATGCAGATTCTGAAACACGCGGTTGACGGTGTTCATCACGACCGGTGCAGAGCGTCGACTTTGGTTGAGCGGTGCTTCCTGAATGCCGGGCACCGCAGCCGCGACGGCATCCAGAATTTCAGCGACGCCGCCACGCCAGCCATAAATCGCCTGCTTCCCGTCACCCACACAGAAGATACTGCCGCGGTTGCCCTGGGCGACGATGGAATCCGTCAGCCTTCGCAGAATGGCCCACTGATCCGAAGAGGTGTCCTGGAATTCGTCCAGGAGCAGACTGCGGAGGGCACTGTCGAGGCGAAAATTGAGCCGTTCGCCGTCGGCCGCGGCGGAATGGGCCAGCACCCGCGTTACATCACTGAAACGCATCCAGCCCTGGTCGGTTCGCAGTTTGGTGTACTCGCGGTCAAAGCGAGCAATCAGGCTGCGAATGGCCTGCATCTGCTGAGACCAGCGCTGCAGCAGTTCGGCGGCCGCGTGCCGGTTCAGCTCCCGGTAAATCTCACACAACGGGTCACTGATCGGCTTGTTGTAGTACAGACATTCATCGCTGAGAACCTTTACGGCCATGCCGCTGGAAAGAAAGCCATCCCAGTCCCTGTCCAGAAAACGCTGGATGTCCGCATCCCGCGCTTTGATGAAGCGTTTGTCGGTGAGCTCCACAGCGGGCATCGCCAGCAGCAGGGACTGCTGCCGCGCGTCCGTCAGCCGCTGACCGGCCGGAATCAGCTGCCATGCAGCTTCGGTCGTTCGCTGAAAAAGTTCATGAAAGTCGCTGATCGTCGAATCAATCAAATCCCGCACGCTGCGTTTGGAATGTCCCTTCGCCAGCATGTGCATCAGGTTCTGAGCATCGTCGGGAAGCTGTTGGGAAAGCACGGCATCGATGGACTGTTCCCGGAGCTCCTGATCCAGATGGTCATCAACGATGCTCCAGCCCGGCATCAGCCCCAGCTCCAGCGTCATGCTGCGAGCTGCCTGCTGAAAATAACTGTCTAGCGTACAGACTCGCAGCCGGTGCAGATTGCGCGTCAGTTGTGTGAGCAGTTCACTGGCGTCGACGGCGGTGAATTGTGGAAGTTCCAGGGCCGCCGCCAGCTTTGCGGCTTCGGCATCCGATTCCGCACCCTTCGCCAGCCGCGTGAGCACTCGTCCGAGAATCTCGCCGGCTGCTTTGCGAGTAAATGTGGTGGCGAGAATGGTCTGCGGAGGATTCTTCAGGAACAACTGCCGCAGGAAGTGACCCGAGAGCCGGTACGTCTTGCCACTGCCCGCGGATGCACGAATCAGCTGATGGTCGGCCACTGCAGCACCCCCGCACTTTCGTGGGTAAAAACGAGCCGCGACCGTCAGGGAGCGGAAATCCAGTCTCGTCTGAAAAACCCAACCACGAATCCTAGCAGTCCGATGAGATTTGTGCCACTTTGTAGACCGCCGCAGGCCACTCCCCGGCCGGTGCCCAGCCAATTCCCCTCCGCCACCTGTTTTCCCGGAATCAAATTTATTGACAGATCGACACATGACGATATATTAGCACATGGAGGCATTCGTGATGACTGCGAAAACCATGCAACTGACCAAACTGGACGCTCTGGAGGAGGCCGCTGAATGTCTGCGGACGCTGGCTCACCCGCATCGACTGCGGATGATTCAGATGCTGCTTCAGGGGCAATTCACTGTGGGGCAACTGGCGGAAGCGTGCGAAATTCCCAGCGCCATGGCATCAGAGCATCTGCGGCTGATGCAGCGGTGCGGGTTTCTGGACAGTCAGCGTTCCGGTCGTCAGGTGTTTTACCAGGTGTCAGAGCCTCACCTGAAGAATATTCTTGGCTGTATCGAAAGTCGCTTCGGAGTGCAGCCGGCTGCTGAAGTGATCGCGCAGAAATGAATCCGGGACCAAATTCAACAGGGACCGATTGAACGTGTTTTGAGGGAGCATTGAGATGACTGTTCGCACGATTTCACCAAAGCAGTTGCAGGACCGAATTCAGGCGGGCGAGTCGATCGAATTGATCGATGTGCGGACGCCGATGGAGTTTCAGGAAGTGCACGCGGTCACGGCTCGCAATGAACCCCTGGAGAATCTGGACTGCCGCCGGATTCTGTCGGGCCGCGAGTCGGGTCGCACGTTGTATGTCATTTGTCGTTCCGGAAGTCGGGGCCGGCAGGCGTGTGAGAAGTTGTTGGCTGCTGGTTGTGCGGATGTGGTGAACGTGGAGGGTGGGACGCTGGCGTGGGACCAGGCGGGCCTGCCGGTCAGTCGTGGGCGGAAAGTGATTTCGCTGGAGCGGCAGGTGCGAATCGCGGCGGGAATGCTGGTGCTGACCGGTGCCGTGCTGGCGCTCACGGTGCACCCGTGGTGGGCTGGTCTGTCCGCATTTGTGGGGGCTGGTTTGATGTTCGCGGGAATCACCGACACCTGTGGTATGGCACTGATGCTGGCGCGGATGCCGTGGAATCAGGTCCGCCCGGCCACATCGACCAGCTGCTCTTTGCCAAAGGCCGCCACAGGCTGAGTCACTTTACCCGCTGTTCTGTACGACGGACTTCCAGTCCGTTGTACAGTTCCTGCAGCCCCGGATCTCACTGACGCCCTTCAGGCGGTGCCGGGAGGGCGAAGCTGGGATGGTGAAACGGTGTTAAACCATGGTCACTCGTTGTTTACGCCTGCCGTCCTTTGCCGCCCGTACCTTGCGTGCCTGGGTCGAGTTACAAAGCCCTGCTTCAGCGATCCATGCTTTCAGATCCTCGTTCGTCACTTGTCTGAACCGGTCGCGGATCTTCCGAGCTGTGGAGTGATCAAACAGGGTCGGG
>JBEIEK010000214.1:0-10448 GCA_040382995.1 Planctomycetaceae bacterium | reverse complement strand
GGAGTGGATGGGAAATGAATATGAAGGTTCTATTCGAGAACAAAAGCGTGTCGAAAGTGACACAGAAGCTCGCTGCGTTCGCGGGGGCTCCTGGAGCATCTATGCCGGGTACTCCCGCTGCTCGGTCCGGGGCAGGGACGTTATCCGGTTCAACTTCACTGGTATTCGTCTCTCCAGGACCAAGTAACAATTTGCCCTCTATCCCTTTAGCCCTCTTCCCTCTGCGATTTGCTTTTCCCTTTGCGACTCTGCGATTGTTGCGATTTTCTGCGATTCAAGCCACCAGCGACACGCGCAGCGTGGCGCGCGAGTTTGAATACTGAAAACAGGTGGGCTGCGGTTTGAGCGATTGTGGGCCCTGCTGAAGTCGCCTGGTGTGTGTGTGACACTCTGGACAGGGATTCCGCCGGGGTTCGTCGGGTGCCGGGTCTCTGTTGTTTGCTGCAGGAAATCAGCCGCGGCCAGCTGAGATGTTTTCGGTGCGGCCTGCGTGTTGACATCCCGCGGCCCGATCGCGTCACAGGAACGCACTGTGGCGTGCGGTCGATGGAAAGAACTTCAACGCCATCAGGTGCCTGGCGGCTACAAAACGCACGTCCCACTGTTTATTGTTCACTTCCCCGCGCGTTGCCAGGGTTCTTTGCCCGCGGGCTGCCGCCCGGCGGCTGTGATACGTATTTTCAACTTTCAAAGGCTCTTTCATGAACATCGTCATCACCGACTACTCCTTCCCTGACCTTGACATTGAGACCGGCATTATTGAGGGGGCTGGGCATCGGGTGGTTGCCTGGAAGGAGCGTCGGTCTGCGGCGGAGCTGCGGGAACTGGTGGCTGAGGCCGACGCCGTGATCACTCAGTTTGCCCCGGTGAATGCCGAAGTGATTTCGGCCATGTCGCGTGCGAAGGCGATTGTGCGGTATGGCATCGGAGTGGACAATGTGGACCTTGGGGCGGCTCGGGACCGGGGGATTCCGGTCTGCAACGTGCCGGACTACTGCATCGACGAGGTCGCCGACCACACGCTGGCGTTTCTGCTGGCGGTGACCCGCCAGGTGGTTCCGAATGCGCTGCACGTGCGGAGTGGCAGCTGGGGACTGGCGACGCCGCTTGCGGGGTTGCAGACGCTGAAGAACATGACGATTGGAGTGGTGGGATTCGGGCGGATTGGTCGCGAGGTGGCGTTGCGGCTGCGGGCGTTTCGCTGCCGGATGCTGGTGTTCGACCCGATGGTTCCGGCGGACGTGATACACGATCATGGTGGTGAACCGGCAGCTCTTGGAGAGCTGCTGGCTGCCGCGGATGCGATTACGCTGCACTGTCCGTCCACTCCCGAAACCCGCGGACTGCTCAACGCCGAATCGCTGAAGCTGACGAAACCCGGTGTGATCGTGGTGAATCTGGCGCGCGGCGATCTGATCGATCCTGCGGCACTCGTGTCGGCGCTCCAGTCCGGCCATGTTTCTGCTGCGGCTCTGGATGTGTTCAGCCCGGAACCGATCCCGGCGGGGCACCCGATTCTGAGCCTGCCGCAGGTGGTTCTGGCGTCACACATTGCCAGCGCCAGTGTACCTGCTGTGCGGCGGCTCAGAGAAACCGCGGCGGGTCTGGCTGTTGCCGCCGTGGAAGGCCGCCCGCTTCCCAACATCGTCAATGGTGTTCGCAGTACCTGAATGGCTCGTCAGAATTCCCTCGCAGCATGCGGGACTTGATCGCAGCTTTTGTCTATGATCCCCGCCGCGATCCTGCCCGCCTGCCAACTTTCTTTGCACATCCCGGACCAGCACATGTCTCGCTTACTTCCCGGCTTTCTTTGTTGTCTGCTTGCTCTGATCTCGTCGCCGCTTCACGCCGACGAGCCGCATTCGGGTCTTGATCCGGATGGTTTCGACAAAGCCGTCCGCCCCCAGGACGACCTGTTTCTGCACGTCAACGGCCGCTGGCTGTTGTCCACCGACATTCCTGCGGACAAGTCCAATTACGGATCCTTCACGCGTCTGGACGATGAAGCCCGCGAAAACATTCGTGCGATCATCGAAGACGCTGTCAAAAATCCCACGGACGACATCAGCCGCAAGGTCGGTGATTTCTACAAAAGCTACCTCGACGAAGCCCGGATCGACGCGCTGGGACTGACCCCCATCCGCAAACAGCTGGACGCCATCGACGAACTCAGCAGCCCCGAACAGATCGCGCGGTACTTTGGTGCAGGCGGTGTTCAGGGTCTGCCCGGGCCGATTGGCTTTTACGTCTCCGTTGATGACCGCAATTCCTCGCGTTACCTCAGCCATATCATTCAGAGCGGATTGACGCTTCCCGACCGTGACTATTACCTGACTCAGCGTGAAGACCACGCCGCCGCCCGCAAGGCTCTGCAGGCTTACATCGCCCGGCTGTATCAGCTTGCCGGTCGCGACGACGGTCCGGCTGCGGCCGACGCCGTGATGCAACTGGAAACTGCGCTCGCTGAAATCCAGTGGTCGCGGACGGAACTTCGCGACGCCGAAAAACGCTATAACCTTCGCCCCACCACCCAGCTGGATCAAATCGCCCCCGGCATTCCGCTCAAACCCTTCCTTGAAGCCTCCGGCGTCCCCAACATCACCGAAATCAATGTGGTGACACCCAGCTACTTCGAAAAGCTGGGGGGTGTGGCATCGGCTGCCGGTCTGGATGCCTGGAAACACTACGCCCGCTTTCGTCTGCTGGATGCAGCCGCCGAATACCTGCCCAAAGCCTGGGTCGACGCACATTTTGAACTCCACGAAAAGGCCATTTCCGGCGTACCGGCTCAAAAGCCCCGCTGGAAAAAAGCCGTCGACGCGACCTCCGGCGCCGGAGCCGGCGACTTTGGCGTCCTCGGCGAACCGCTCGGACAACTCTACGTCCGCAGGCACTTCCCCGCCGAATCCCGCAAACGCATGCAGGAACTTGTGGCGAACCTGATGAAGGCCTATGAAATCAGCATCCGCCAGCTTCCCTGGATGACCGCCGCCACGCGCGAACAGGCGCTCGTGAAGCTTGGAAAAATCACAACTAAAATCGGCTACCCCGATGTCTGGCGCGACTTTTCCAAGCTGGAAATCCGCTCCGATGATCTCATCGGCAACCTGCTCCGCTCACGCGCCTTCGAACATCAGCGGCAGATTGATCGTCTCGATCAGCCCGTCGACCGCAGCGAATGGGGCATGACGCCGCAGACTGTCAATGCCTACTACAACCCCAGCCTCAACGAAATCGTCTTCCCCGCCGCCATTCTGCAGCCACCGTTCTTTGACGCCACCGCTGACGACGCCGTGAACTACGGCGGCATCGGCGCAGTGATTGGTCACGAAATCAGCCATGGCTTCGACGACGAAGGCAGCAAGTACGACGGCGATGGAAACCTGCGGAACTGGTGGACTGACGACGACCGCAAGGCCTTCGAGGCGCTGACGTCCAGACTGGTGGCCCAGTACGAATCCTACGAAGCACTCCCCGGCCGCAAACTCAACGGACGGCTGACACTGGGCGAAAACATCGCCGACCTCAGCGGTATGGCCATCGCCTACAAAGCCTACATGCTCTCACTTGCAGGTCGCCCCTCCAAAACGCTTGATGGTTACACACCCAGCCAGCGTTACTTTCTCGGCTGGTCGCAGATCTGGCGTCGCAAGTATCGCGACGACGAGATGGCTCGCCGATTGCTCATCGACCCCCACTCGCCGTCCGCCTTCCGCGCCAACGGTCCCGTGACCAATCTGAATGCCTTTTACGAAGCCTTCGACGTCAAGCCCGGCGACAAGCTCTACAAGGCTCCGCAGGATCGCATTCAGATCTGGTAAACAGCCGCTCAGAAATCTCTCTCTTCCATCCACTCTCCACGGGCGGCAGGCACCTGCCGCCCGGATTTCCGGCCCATCGCATGCAAACCACTCCCATCCAGCCCGCCCAGTTCCGCTCCTCCGTCCTTGCGGTACCACCACTGGCCCGCGACGCTCGCGAACGCATCTGTCCCGAACAGAATCGCCGCATCGTACAGCACCTCGAACGCGGTGGCGTTTCCATGCTGCTCTACGGCGGTAACGCCAACCTCTACAACGTCCGCTTCACGGAATACGCCGCACTCCTGCAGATGCTGGAACAAATCTCCGCCGCAGGCACCGCTGTGATTCCCTCCGTCGGCCCGGCCTACGGGCTGATGATGGACCAGGCTGATGTGCTCAAATCCACATCCTTCCCCACAGTCATGGTGCTGCCAACCAGGGCCATCATGACCGAAGCCGGCCTGATGACCGGCTTTCGCCGCTTTGTCGAAGTCATCGGCCGTCCTGCGGTGCTGTACATCAAGGAAGAAGGCTACATCAGCCCCGAAGGCGCAGCCGAGCTGGTGCGTGATGGGCTGGTGTCATTCATTAAATACGCCATCGTCCGCACGGACCCGACCGTTGACGATTACCTGCAAAAGCTGGTGTCGCTGGTGGACCCACGACTGATCTGCAGCGGTATCGGCGAACAGCCGGCACTCGTGCACATGACCAAATTTCAGCTCAACGGTTACACTTCCGGCTGTGTCTGCGTCAATCCCGGGCTCTCGCAGCAGATGCTGGCCGCCATCACGTCCGGCGACTACGACCGTGCTGAAGCCATTCGTCGCGTGTTCCTGCCGCTCGAAACGCTGCGGAATGAAATCAACCCCATTCGTGTGCTCCATGAAGCGGTGGCGCTGGCCGGAATCGCCGACACCGGTCGCCAGCTGCCACTGCTCTCGGGACTCACCCAGTCCGCACTCGACCGAATTCGCCCCGTGGCCACATCCCTGCTGAATGCCTCCTGAAAGTGTCTGAATGGACAGCGTCGTGATTCGCAATTTTGGCGGTAACGTCGAAGTCCGGCCGCAGCGCTATGTGTCTCCAGCAACCGAACAGGACGTGCTGGCAGTATTGGCCAGTCACCCAAAGCAGGTGCGTGTGTGCGGTTCCCGGCATGCCTGGAGCCCGCTGATTCAAACCGACGGCGTGCTGCTGCTGCTTGATCACCTGTCGGACGTCCGCGTGATTCACTCAGCCGGACTCACCGTTGTCAGGGCTCAGGGTGGCTGCCCGATCTGGAAGGTGCTCGAAGCACTCAACGATCACGGCCTGACGCTCCCTTCCGTCGGTCTGATCACAGCTCAAACGGTTGCCGGTGCCATCTCCACGGGAACTCATGGTTCCGGCCGTTCCAGCCTGTCGCACTTCGTGAAGGAAGTGCGGGTGGCATGTTATGAAGAAGATGGCCGGACACCGCGGATCATGACGATTGCCGGCGGTCCGGAACTTCGCGCTGCCCGTTGTTCGCTGGGATGTCTGGGGGTGATACTTGAAGTCACCTTCGCGACCGTGCCGCAGTATCACGTCTGCGAACAGTTGCTGCCATTGCGGGGGCTGGAGCAGGCACTTGAGCAGGAGTCGGAATGGCCACTGCAGCAATTCTTCCTGATTCCGCATTCATGGAAGATCTATGCTCAGCGGAGACGTGTGGCACCTGCGGGCAATCGTCTGCTGGCTGACCTGTATCGCCTGTACTGGTTCATTCTGATGGACATCGGTCTGCACCTGTGTGTGCTGATCACAGCCAGGTTTTTCGCCAGTCGTCGTGCCATTCAGCTGCTCTATCGCCGTATCCTTCCGTGGTGTATTTTTTCACGTCTCAGCGTGACGGATCGCAGTGATCGTCAGCTGACAATGCAGCATGATTTGTTTAAGCATCTTGAAGAGGAACTGTTTGTCCGCCGCCAGCACCTGCCGGAAGCGCTGTTGATTGTCGAGGAAGTGCTGCGACTGGCAGACGATCGCCTGCACACGCTGGATTCGCGGGTCCGTGCAAGGCTGGCCGAAGCAGACCTGCTGGGGCGTCTGGAGCACCTTTCGGGCACATGGACACACCATTACCCGATCTGTATTCGCCGCGTTGCCCCGGACGATACGCTGATCTCCATGTCTGCCGGGGGCTTTGACGACTGGTACTCAATCAGTCTGATCACCTACACCGAACCGCGTGATGCGTTTCTGCAAGTGGCCGCTTTCCTCGCTCAGGCTCTTGGTCGCCTGTGCGAAGCGCGACCGCACTGGGGCAAATGGTTCCCGTGGCAAAACGCTGCGGACGTGCCGCGGCATCCGGGCATGGCCGAATTCAGACGCATCGCCAAACGCTGTGATCCGCAGGAGGTCTTCCTCAACGCGCTGACAAAACGGCTGCTCGAGGCGGATCCATGACGCGGAGTTTGACGCTGTTGTTCACGGTCGCACTGCTCCTGCTTCCTGTCGTGCGGGTCCGGGCGAATTCAGCGGACGAACCTGATCCGCCTGTGTTGGCTGGCGGAGATGAAGTCGAGCTGGCGGCGCCGCTGCTGGGGCGACCGCCGGTGCTTTCCGGAGTGATCAGCGAGCTGGCGGGGGAATCGGTGCTGCTGCGGACTCGCGGAGTGCTCAGGCCGGTCCCGCTGCGTGATGTGCGGCAGCTGCGGTTTACGCATCCGGCAGGCTATGCGGAAGGGCTGAAGCAGATGCAGGCGGGTGAATGGAAAGCGGCGCTGGTGAATCTCACAGCGGCGCTCGCGGTGGAATCGCGCCCCTGGGTGTTGCGGGAAATTCGTGCGGAGCTGGCTGCCTGTCACCGAAATCTGGGTGCGTGGGAAGCGGGCATACGGGAAGTCGAAGAAATTCTGGCGACCGATCCGGATTCCCGGCATGTTCTGCAGTTGCCGCTGGTCTGGGACGAACGACTCCCGGCAGACAAGCGGTATCCGGGCAAATTGGCTGAGCTGCAGGAACCATCGGCCGCGCGGCGTCTAACGGCAGCCAGTGCTTTGCTTTTCGACACACAGCACTCTGATGCTGCCGCCGCAGCACTGCTCAATTTGCGCCGCAACGGTCGTGGGGGCCTTGTAAGAATGGCTGAGCTGCAGTTGTGGCGGGTAACCATCGCGAACAGGGAGACGCTGCGAGTCAGCGATGTGGAGCGGTTGCAGGAGCGGATAGGGGAGTTCAGTCGGGCCATGCGTGGGCCGGGAGAATTTCTTTGCGGCCGAGCCTGGCGGCAGCTGGGGGATGCTGATCGCGCCGCCGTTTGCCTGCTCTGGATGCCTCTGACTGCTCCGCTTGATCCCGCCACCTGCAATGCCGCGCTGCAGGAGGCCGCTGCGGTGCTGGAGGAAGCAGGAAGGCCGGAAGCTGCAAGGCGGATTCTGCAGCCATGCCCGTGATCCATTTTCCCAACGTGACGTTTGAGAAGGAACTGGAGGGAACGCAGGGAGCACTGCCGGCAAAGCTGGAGCAGCTTGCGCAGGAGCTGGCGGTTCTGATTGGACTCAGGGCGGCCCCCGGCGATGTGGTTCTGGTGGAACCTTCCGGACGACCGCAGGCCGCTGGACTTCCGGACTGTCTGACGCACGCGCGGTACCTGACGCTGCCGGAATTGCGGGAGTTACTGGCAGTGGCTGAGGGAGCGTCTTCTCTGGGGGACTGGCAGCTTTCGCCGTGGGGCTGGAGCGCATCGGCCGTGCGACTTCTGCACCTGCTCGGGCTGCCACAGTCTGCCCCGGACATCCTGGCGATTCGTCGCGTGAACACGCGTGAGTTTGCGGCTGAGTTCGACGTGATGCTTTCGGCCGACGGGGACAGGATGGAACGCCCCTTCAGCCGCCTGTGTGACTCGGAACAGCAGGTTCTGGCGGCCCTGCAGGAACTGACCATATCTGAGTCGGACCGCTGGGTGATCAAGGCCAATCTGAGCCATGCAGCGCGGAATCGACTGCTGGGTCAGGGGCGGGAGCTCAGTGCTGAGCAGTCGCGCTGGCTGTCCCGCCGACTGCAGAATTCTGAACGGGTCTGCGTGGAACCGTGGGTTCACCGGCTGCGGGAATGCGGGCTGCAGTGGACGGTGGACGAGCAGGCTGGGCAGCTGCGTGTGACCTTCGACGGCGCCGCTGAAATGTTGACCGATTCCCCCGGCCAATATCGCGGCAGCCTGATTGGCGGCTCAGGCTGCTGCCCGGGTACCGACACAGGTTTCTCCAACTGGTGGCAGCCGGCAGTCGACCACGGTCGCCGCGTGGCGACTGCGGCAGGAAAACTGGGTTTCCGCGGTCCGCTGGGAATTGACTGTATGCTGCTGCAGCACGCGGGGCGGTACTGGTTGCGGCCGGCACATGATATCAACGGGCGGCAAACCATGGGGCGACTGGCGCTCAGCCTTGCACGGTGGTTGCCAGAGGGATTTTACGGGGCGTGGTGCCACGTTTCGGCCAGCGTCCCAGGAATCGAAGCGGATTTTTCTTGCCATCTCTCCGGCTGCGGTGTAAGGGGCGAGCGAACAAGTCCGCTGCAGACTGGTGGTCGGCAACCCGTACTGCAGACGCAGTTGCTGTACGGGGAAAATCCTGCATCTGTGACGGCTGCCGCAAAGAAGCTTACTCAGGCGGTTGTGCCTTTGTGCCTGCCGTCGATTCCTGATCTACGGACCCACCCATGACGACCGGTTCTTCCGCAACTTCTGATGGTCCCACCGATGCATTCCGTCCGTGGTCTCCGGAGTGGTACGCGCGTCAGACGGCGACACTTGGCGAATCCGCCTGCCGGGCGCTGGGCTTTTACGCGATTCCTGGTGACCTGCGATTGTCCGTGGTGATTCCGGTTTACAACGAGGAGAAGACTCTGCGCGTTCTTGTGGACCGCGTACGGGCCGTGCCGATTCGCAAGGAAATCCTGCTGATCGATGACTGCAGCAAAGACCGCACGCGGGACGTGCTGAAGGCGCTGGAGGCAGAAGGCGGCGCAGACGACTTCAACCGCATTCGCGTCTTCTTTCACGACGTCAACCAGGGCAAGGGTGGAGCGCTGAAAACCGGATTCGCGCAGGTTCAGGGAGATATCGTCATCATTCAGGACGCGGACCTTGAATATGATCCGGCCGAATACCCGCGACTTCTGCAGCCCATCATCGCTGACAAGGCCGACGTCGTCTTTGGAAGTCGCTTTCTGGGTGACCAGGCACACCGCGTGCTTTACTACTGGCACTATCTGGGCAACCGTTTCCTGACGACGCTGTCGAATTGCTTCACGAATCTCAATCTGACCGACATGGAGACCTGTTACAAGGTCTTCCGTCGGCCGGTGATTGACGAGATCACGCCGCTGCTGGTTCAGAAACGATTTGGTTTCGAGCCCGAAATCACAGCTCGCGTCGCCCGCCGCAAACTGCGGATTTACGAGATCTCTGTCAGCTATTCCGGACGCACGTACGCCGAAGGCAAGAAGATCGGCTGGAAGGACGGCTTTCAGGCGCTGTGGTGCATTGTTCGCTACGGGCTGAGGGATTAGCGGAGAACACGCACCGCAAGCCGCGGCCGTCAGGGAGAGGGCACGAGCGGGCCCATCCCGAGTACCCACTCCGCTACATGCCTGACAACACCCGGTGCCCAAACCGCATTCAGGCCTGCGGTATCGGTCTCATGCCTGCGGTCCAGTGGAATCCACATTCACGTCAGATGCGATGGGCCAGCGATCATCTGGAATAGCCCGGCTGCCGCTGAACTCAACCGTTGTCTGGCTGTGCCGACGATTCCCTGCCTGTTGAATCCTCCACCTCCCGCAGTCGCAGCTTCCTGGCGGCTGCATCGATATCGAGGGATTCGAGGATTCTCTGATAGTTGCCCTTGAAGACCGCGAAACAGCGATGCGAATGCCCCGTCTGAATCCTGAAACGCGTTAGAATCGTCAACGCACGGCGCGAAAGCGTCTCTGCTTCCCCCGGGCGATTCGTGGAGTACAGCAATCCGGCGAGATTGTTGAGGGCGGTGGCGACTTCAGGATGATCCGCACCGTAACTTCTCTCATGGATCTGCAGGGCACGGCGATACAAGGGCTCTGCTTCGGGCAGACGATCGGTGGACGAGAGTAAATTGGCCAGGTTGTTGAGACAACTGGCAACAGTGGGGTGGTCGGGGCCGTAACTGCGTTCGCTGATAAGAAGGGCACGGCGGCATAACGGTTCTGCTGCGGCGACTTCGTCGATAGTTTCGAGTAAACTGGCAAGGTTGTTAAGGCTGGTTGCGACGGTGGGGTGATCCGGCCCGTAACTGCGTTCCTGAATCGCAAGCGCCCGGCGATAAAGTGGCTCAGCTTCAGAAAGTCGGTTTGTGACCTGGAGCATATTTGCCAAGTTGTTTAGGCGAATAGCAGTACAGGGGTGGTCGGGGCCATAGTTGCGTTCATCGATCGTCAGGGCGCGGCGATAAAGCGGCTCAGCTTCCGCGAGTCGGTTTGTACTTCTCAACAATTCTGCAAGGTTGTTGAGGCAACTCGCGACACTGGCGTGGTCAGGTCCACGGCTGCGTTCATGCATCTGAAGTGCACGGCGCGAGAGCGGCTCAGCTTCCGTGAGGCGATTCGTTTCCCTCAGCAGCAAAGACATTTCATAAATCGCTGCTG
>JBEIEK010000213.1:0-10495 GCA_040382995.1 Planctomycetaceae bacterium | reverse complement strand
CTGTCCGCGGGAAATCCAATCCCTGGAACATCGTCAACTCCTTGCAGCACAGATCACAGACGCGGACCCTGAAAACCCTTTGGTCATCATGCCCTACGCGGCACCGGTTGTCCGTGACATCGTGGTAAATCCGGGTCCCGGTGAGGATTCGCTGGTGCTCCAGGTGGACAATGCTGATCTCAAGGTTAATCAAAGCGTCTCGGTTGACCTTGGCGCCGGCATCGCTGCGGCAGGCGGGGTCGACACGATCGTTGCCAGTAACATCCGGTCTGCCCGTAATACCAACTTCAGTGACGCGGAGTCGCTGGCACTGCAGAACTTCACCGCGATCGGCAACCTTGTCATCCGCGGCAGCAGCACTGCGGCCACGGTCAGCCTTGACCGCATCTCTGTCAATCGGCTTGAAGTCAACTTTGGCGCCGCCAACGATGAACTCACACTTGGGGAAGCTGTCACCGTGAAGGCCGCCAGCGTCGTCAATGGCGGCGGCGGCAACAACGGCCTCTACTCCGCCAAACCACAACCCAAAATCACCGTCCGCCGCACCCCCCGAACGCTCTCACTCGACCAGTCCACGAATCTGCTCGAGTTTGTGCTCGATCGACTTGTCGGCAACCTTCGCTGAACCGGCGACCGCTGCCGTCACACCCGCTCAGCGCACTGATCGACACACTGCAGCCCCGGGAAACCGGGAAATTGACGCGATTTTTCAGCTAACATTTCCCGGTCTTCCGCGGCAGATGTGCCATGAGCACGAACCGTGAAACTGAAGTCCGTGAACGAATGACGCGGCACTGGCTGGCGACGGAACGAACAGTACGCCCAGCGGCTGGTCGATCGTCACGATGGCAGCTCGCGACGCAGTGAAGCCCTGCAAACCTGCCTCGAACAACTCCCGGAACGCTCACGGACGCTTATCCGGCTACAGCCTGCTTGATATGCTCGACGCTCATTGCCGGACACAGCAGCGGTGGCATTCAGAATATCCAGACTCTTGCCGAAGCGGTGGCGGCCAGCGTTCGTCTGGCCAAACAGCTGGGACTGGGCCCCAATCCCATTCCAGCAGAGCTGCGAAGTGTGCCGGGCGGCGAGCTGGCGGTGAGTGTGGGGGCGATGCGCCAGCTGGATCTGTCCGTCATACCGCTGATTGATGGACGTTTGTTTCGGAGCAGGGCCGCCTGATCAGTGCTGCCATGCTGGAATACTGGGTGACCTTCATGCGCGATGGAACACCCGGCGGAGCGGATCTTCCAGCGTGGCCTGCCTATTCCTCGGATTCACCGCGCACGATGGTGTTTGGAAACTCGGGAATTGCAGCCCGATAACGCGGGGCTCGGCAATGACGGCAGCCGGAACTCGTCGCCATCTCGATCAGGACTACGATCTCTACTACAATCCGATGTGGAGCTGCCTGGGGGACCTGTCACCCGGGCCCCCTGGAACCATCTATGACAGGAGCGGTCGGGGGCCGTATGGCTGGAGCATGCTCGACCAGGTTATACTGAGCCATTCAGTAGTGGATCTGTTTGGAGGAGTTCAAATCCTGACCATGAATTTGGTCGCATCCGTCACCTGCGTTGACGATGGTGCTGGCATGGTGAAAGACATCGAAGGCCTGGCCATGACCGGTTCCCGGGTCCCCGGCTAAGACCCTGGTTCAACGCGTTTCATGCGCATCTGAGCAACCTGATGAGGCGGCAAAAGTGCATGGCACTGCTAAGTGGAAAGTGTTTCCCGTTCCCACTTTGCGACAGGTGGCCTCGACTGGCACCGCAGGGGACGAAAGGCCTGGCAGAGCTGAGTGTGGAAGGCCGGTCAGTCACGTCGGCATGCAGGCTGATCCGCCAGAGCTCCGCCAGTTTTCCGAACTCCTGCAAAAATTTTCTGCCATCGCTGTTGATGTTTGCCTGTCCTGCGACATTAGCAGTGTATGTCCGCTGCCAATCCCGCAGAAATCGTCGCACTCATCGCCCGCCACCAGACTCGTCTGCGTGGCCTGGTGCGATGTCTGCTGGTGCCCGCGGCCGACATCGACGATGTCCTGCAGGAAATCAACACGGTGCTCTGGGAAAAAGCGGCCGACTTCAGGGCGGGCACGGATTTCTGGGCCTGGGCCTGCCAGATTGCGCGTTTCAAAGTCTTCAATCACCTCCGCCGTCACGGTCGAGAACGACTGGTGTTCGACGAACTGCTGCTCAATGAAATCGCCGACCTCGCCCAGCAGCAGCTCGCTGCCGTCGATCGCCGCCGCGAAGCACTTGAAGAATGCCTGGCGCGATTGCCGGCCCCCCAGCGGCAGCTCATCGAACTTCGCTACACCAGCGGGCACGCCATCGCCAAAATCGCCGAAGTCATCGGCAGACCGGAAACGTCCGTCCGCCAGACGCTGTTTCGCATCCGTCAGGCTCTCCAGGCGTGCATCGAATCGAAGCTGCAGTCGGGAGGTGCCACATGACTGCGGATGCGCGCTTTGCCCAGCTCCTGTCGCAGCTGCTTGATGATGCCGATGCCCGGTCTGCGGCACAGGAGTTGTCGGAGCTGATTGCTGAAGCTCCCGCCCTGCGCTCGCAGCTGGTCGATCAGCTGCTGCTGGACGTGCTGCTGCAGGAACAGCTGGGCCAGGAACCCCTGATTGCTCTGGTGGATTCCGTGGCCCACAGCCCGGCGCCCCCGGAAGCCCCGGCGGCAGTTCGGCAGACGCCTCCGTCTGTGGCTGCGGCGCGGCCGTGGGGGCGCCGTCGGCGATGGCTGGGGGCTGTCGCCTTGCTGGCGGCGGTGGTGGGCTGGTTTTTTCAGCAGAGTCAGCAGCGGGCCATGGCCAGTGCAACAGAGCTGGTGCAGGCTGCCATCCATACGCATGCGGCCACGGTGGAACGGATCTACCTTGTAGAGGTTCGTCGTGGCGCGCCTGCGGAAGAGCTGGTGGAACTCCCGCGAAACGTCCGCGTGGCCACTCAGGGTGATCGCTTCTGGGTGCAGATGCAGGCCCAGCGCGACTGGGTGTGGGGACGCGACCAGCAGGGGGCCGTCTGGATCACTCTGGGAGATCGCCAGGCGGTGGTGGTCAATCCGGAAGAAATGGGATTACCACTGCGTTACATCGGAGATCTCTATACGTTGAATCTGGAGACTCTGCTGGCCAGTTTTCTGCGGTACTACCGGCTGGAACTGTCTGACGAAGCGGGAGGTCTCAGGGTGATCACGGCGACGCCGCGGCGGCAGTGGAGCAATCGTCCGCTGCGTCGGGCGGTGATCGAGGTGGATCGGGATACCGGTGTGATTCGACGGCTGGTGCTGGAACGGGAACTCGAACGGATCAGTTCCGTAACCACATTCAGGCTGGTGGAATCCCGTGCCGCCGACACAGCGCTCTACGGGCCGCTCGGTCATCTGTCGCCGTCGGGTGAGGTGTTCGGTACGGAAACCGATATCGGTGACCGCAGAGCGCTGATTGTGAGCTGGTTTGGTTCCAGCGCCGCGCAGTGGCTGGGGAATGCCCAGACGCTGCCGAGGGAATAGGTTGTTCGCAAATATGCCGATCAGAAAGTCAGGCAGATGATTCGCAGCAGATTACTGGCACTCAGCATCGCCGGTTTGCTGGCGGCGTGCATGGCAATGGCCGTCGCCAGACGCATCAATGCTCAGCAGGACAGCAAGTTTCAGCAGGCCCCGGAAATCTCACTTCGCCAGGGACCGCGGGTGCTGGTTCCTGGTGAGCACGGCATTGGTCGCTATGTGGCGGACTTTGAGTTTTCCGTCCTGGGCGGAAGTTCAGGGCGACTCCACGATGTGTCCGAGTCCGGGCTGACGGTGATTGCCTTTACCAGCACCAGCTGTCCGCTCAGTCGCAGGTACCTGCCCACACTGGTGCAGCTTCACAGGGACTTTGCGCCGCGGGGGGTGAGGTTCATTCTGGTGAACAGTGTGGCTGCTGATGAGACTCAGGACATGCAGGCTGCGGCAGCGCGGTTTGAAACGCAGATGGAATACGTCTTCGACAAAGACTCCAGTTTCGCAGGTCACCTCGGGGCCACTTCCACGACGGACATTTTCGTGCTTGATGGCGCCTGCACGGTGCTGTATCACGGGGCGATCGACGATCAGTACGGGTTTGGTTATTCGCTTGACGCGCCCCGCCGCACCTATCTGCGGGATGCGCTCAACGCGGCGCTGGAGCGGCGTCCGATTCTGGTATCCGCCACCGACGCCCCCGGCTGCCGGCTCGAACCCAAACCCGCTGCGTCCGCGGTGACTGAGATCACGTGGCACAATCAGATCGCCAGGCTCCTGCAGCGGCATTGTGTGGAATGTCACCGCGAAGGCGGCGTGGGGCCGTTTAAACTGGACACGTTTGAGGACGCGGTGGCGCACGCCCCGATGATCCGCGAGGTTGTGAATCGAGGCAGCATGCCGCCGTGGTTCGCGGCGGATGCGCATGCAAAGTCCCCGTGGATAAACGATCGCTCTCTGGCCGCTGCAGAAAAACAGCAGCTGCTGACCTGGCTGGACCGCGGCACTCCGGCCGGCGATCCGCGGCAATCACCGGCCCCCAGGACATTTCCTGATGGCTGGCTGATTGGTCAGCCGGATGCCGTGTTTGAATTCGCTCAGCCGGTACCAATCAAGGCCACCGGCACGATGCCTTACCAGAATATCCTTGTCGACACCCAGCTGGACCAGGATCACTGGGTGCAGGCAATTGAAGTGCGACCTGGAAATCCGAGTGTTGTGCATCACGTGCTGGTCTTCGTTCAGGGCGCGGATGAGGCCGATGGTCCGCGGGACGATGCGGCGGACGAACGCGGCGGGTACTGGGGGATTTACGTTCCCGGCAACAGCACACTCGTCTATCCCGACGGCTATGCAAAACGCATCCCCAAAGGAGCTCGACTGCGTTTCCAGATGCACTACACGCCCAACGGCACGGCGACCGAAGACAGCACGCGGATCGGGCTGGTGTATGCGAAACAGGAACCGCAGCACGAAATCCGCGTTGCCGGGATTGTCAATCGGGGGTTCCGCATTCCAGCGGGAGCTGATAATCATCCGGTGGTTGGAAGCATTAAGAATCTGCCGAAGGACGTGCAGGTGCTGGCCTTTCTGCCTCACATGCACCTGCGCGGAAAAGCAGCCAGATATGAACTCATTTCAAACGGTGAGTCCTGCACACTCCTTGATATTCCGCACTACGACTTCAACTGGCAACTGCTGTATCGTTACGCAGAACCATTAACTGTGCGAGCCGGCGAAACGCTCCAGTTTACTGCATGGTACGACAACAGCAGCGGCAACCCCGCCAATCCGGATCCGACGACAGAAGTCCGCTGGGGACCGCAGACGTTTGACGAAATGCATTTGGGCTACGTGGAGTATGTGGTTCCCGGAGCTGTGCCGGGTGATCCCAATCCACTGTCATCGCGTGGTCGCCTGCGAGGTGCTCTGCGGAATGCATTTGGGGGACGGGCAGCCGAGGGACCGAACATCGGGGATGCGTTGTTTCGCCGACTGGATGCGGATGGCGACGGAAGTGTGACACGAGAGGAGGTGCGGACCGGGTTTCCCGATAATCCGGCAGCCTCGACAACCATTTTTGATCGACTGGACAGTGATGGCAGTGAGAGCTTGAGTCTGCCGGAGCTGCGGCGGCTGTCGGGTTTGATGGGGAGGTGAGTGGGTTGTCCGCTGCATTTGACAAACAATTGATGAATCACGAGGTTACTGGCTGCGATCATTCAGTTTTCAGCATCTTTCTCGATATCCTCTTTCAGACGCAACGGGATGTTCATGCTCACATGCAGGATGCTGATCACCCCGATCATGTTTCCAGAAAGCGCTCGAAAGAAAATGAAGTGTTGCTGATAACGTATCACATAAATGCCCGGTAGAAACACATCCATGATGGGTCTCCATCGATTTCGAGCATTTGCGGCTGCACGAATTGCAGCAACCAGTCCACGGATGTATTCATCCGCCTGCGATTCGCCCCATGTCCGTGCGGTGAAGTCCCAGATCTCAAGGAGCCGATTTTTTGCTGCGGCACGGAATTTAACTTCCACGCTCGGCTCTCCGCGATCTGGCCTCTTCGATCAGGCTTTGCACATCAAGGCTTTCAAACTCAGATTCCGGCGATTCCAGACCAGCCTTCAGTTCGTTTCGCAGCCATAGCCACCTGCGGTCCTCTTCGCGTTCGTAGTCGCGTCTCACAAGGTCGCGAATGTATTCGCTGGCAGACGAATAAACCCCGGATTCGCCCGTTCGCTCCTGAATGAACCGTTGCAGTTCACCTGAAAACCTGACATTGACGCCTTCAGCCATGAAAACACCTCCGGCTACATGCTAGCCGTCGTCCCACAAAATGTCAACTCTGTGGGACAAATCCTGTTACTTAGATCTGTGCTGTCAGTGCTTGTTCGTCACCCCGAAGGCCCCGCCCCATGCCCAGTGATAGTCCTCAGTCGTGGGGCCTTGTCGAACAATGACAATTTCAGTCCGGCACCAGCGGATTCCAGACTTTCTGAAATCCGAATTCGCCAAAGTGGCGTTCATTGGCCGTCGCAAAGTGCGTGACACCGTGATGGCGGAGCGTGAAAGCCAGTCGGGCATCGATGATCTGACGGAACCCGGAATTTGTTGTACCGGCCCATTGCCACAACGCGTCAGCGACTGCTGGTTCGTAATCCCCAAATTCCCAATTCGGATTGTTTCTGAGACTGTCGCAAAATGTACGAGCCTGACCGGCAGACTAAGGACGGACAAACATCGCTGGATTGCGAAGCTGCATGTAGATCTCAATCAGTACCAATCCGCAAACAAGAAATCGTTCTGTTCCATTTGCATGCTGGGCAAAGAATCGTCTGGCGTGGCTGTGGTGCGACGAATCCGGATTGGCTGCGTAAAGAAAAAGATTGGTGTCGGCAGAAACGATCACGCATTGCCCCGTTGCTCGATGGTGTCGACCTCCGCACAAACGGCGGCGGGATCAATCAGGAAATCTCCGCCACAATCAAGGGTTGGAAACTGCCAGCCAGCTTGATCTGTGGCAGTTACCGGAAACCTCTCTATAAAGTGCTCAGCTGCCTTCCTCATCACCTCGGAAAGCGACCAGTCCTGCTGCGCGGCGATTTCTTTCAGTCGCCGGTAGAGCGGATCCGGGAATTGAACTTGGGTTCGAATCATGATGTCGTCTTTACACCACAGTCAGAGTGATGTCAATGACAAGCACTCCGCCATGGGCGGCTGGCGAATGTTGTGACGGGGTTGGATGATGCGTGGCGTGCGTGAGTTTTCGATTCTGCGAATGGCAGGGGCGGTCAGAGAATCTATGTGGTGCCGAGTCTGGGGCTGGTGGTGATGCGTCTGGGCGAGAATCCGCGAGGACGTTTGCGGGGAGTGCAGGCTGCGGAAGCCGATGACGCAGTCGAAGTTTGACAATCAGTTCTGGCAGAAGATGATGGTGGCGATTCAGCCGACGATGAAGAAGACTTTGGAAAAACATTCGGAGGACCCATGAACGAAGCAATTCAGCCGAAAGCAAACGCCGGCCGTTTGCTGCCAGGCTGGCTCACAGCCGCCCTGCTGCTCGTGCTGGTACTCGCGCTTCCGGCGGATGAACAGCCGCAGGTTGGCAAGCCGGGTCCCGGGACACATACGCGAAGTCTTCGCGTGGGAAACCGTGACCGGAAATACCGCATTTACATCCCGAAGTCTTATGATGGCCGCAAGGCAACCCCGGTGGTGCTGGTGTTTCACGGCGGGGGCGGTGATCCGGATGGCATGATGAAGCTCTGTGGCATGAATGCCAAAGCGGAGCAGGCGGGCTTTATCGCGGTGTATCCCTTCGGCACCGGCAGGTTCGGCGACAGGCTGCTGAGTTTCAACGGGGGCGAGTGCTGCGGCTATGCTCTGGACAACAATGTCGATGACGTCGGCTTCGTGCGGGCTCTGCTGGATGATCTGGCCACAGCGGTCAGCGTGGATGCTGATCGCGTGTTCGCCACCGGGCTTTCAAACGGTGGGATCATGGCGCACTATCTGGCGTCAGAATTGTCCGATCGCATCGCCGCTATCGCACCCGTGGGTGGACCGCTGATGCTGGAGAAGCCTCGCAACAGCCGTGCCGTACCGGTGATGCACTTTCACGGAACAAAGGATGAGTTCGCGCCGTTTCTGGGTGGTTTCGGGAAAGGATTTCTGGGGCGAAACGGGATTACGAGTTTTCGTTCCGTCGAGCACACGCTGCAGAGCTGGGTGCAGGCGAATGGGTGTCGAACTGAACCCGAGACAGTGAAGCTCCCGGACAAGGCCGCCGACGGGATGCTGGTGACACGGAAGACCTGGACCGGGGACCGGAAGGGAAGTGAAGTGGTACTGATTGAGATTCAGGGTGGTGGCCACACATGGCCAGGGCAGCGACCTGTGATTGACAGACTGGGCGAATCCACGATGGACATTTCAGCCAACGATCTGATGTGGGAATTTTTTCAGCGACATCCCCGGACCGGGGCGGGTCAGACTCAACAGAAAGCAACTCCATGAAGTCCGTTCAGATACCGGCAGTCATCTGCCTGGCGATTTTCGGCATGTGCACTCCGATCACTGCGCAGACTTCAGACCAGCCATCGCCGCCGGCTGCAAAACCTGCGTGGGTCACGCCTGAAATTCCCGCCCCGCGTGTGTCGTTTCACACGTTCGAAAGTGCCGCAGCGAAGTCACCTGTGAGCTATCACCTGTACACACCGGCAGCATACAACAGTCAGCCCGAGCGGAGGTTTCCGGTGGTGTACTGGCTGCATGGTTCCGGCGGGGGCCTCGCCGGAATTCCGCAGGTGGCAAGGCGCTTCGACGCGGCGATCGAAGCCCGGAAGCTGCCACCCTGCCTGATTGTCTTCGTCAATGGACTCGTCGAGGGCATGTATGTGGACTGGAAGGACGGTTCGGCACCGGTTGAGACGGTCATCATGCGGGAACTGCTGCCCCACATCGACAAAACATACCGCACAGTGGCTGCGCGTGAAGGTCGCATCCTCGATGGCTACAGCATGGGTGGCTATGGTGCCGCGCGATTGGGATTTAAGTATCCGGAACTGTTTCGTGGCGTATCGATCATGGGGGGCGGACCGCTGCAGGCGGAACTGATCCAGGCTCCGCGGGCTGGTCGACAGCGGGCTGCGGAGGTATTGCTGCAGGTGTACGGCGGGGACCAGGAGTATTTTCGGAGCGTCAGTCCGCGGCGGCTTGCCGAACAGAATACAGCAGCCATCAGCAGGGACTCGGTGATTCGTCAGGTGTGTGGGGATCAGGACGAAACCTATCCGGTGAATGTGGAATTTCACGAGCACCTGCAACGGCTGGGGATTCCGCACACGTGGACAGTGCTGGAGGGGGTGGATCACAATCCGCTGGCCACGATTGAAAAGCTGGGCGATGACAACTGGAGCTTCCATCGTCAGGTTTTCGGTGGCGGTGCGGTCGCGGGAACGCCTTCCAAAAAAGCGGACTTCGAATTGTCACTGACGGTCGGCGGACAGCAGCGTCGCGCGGTGGTGGTGAATGCTCCGACGGACAGAACGAAGCGACCTGCCGTGCTGGTGCTTCACGGTGGCATGGGGAGTGCCGCAGTGATGCGGGCCAACAGTGGCTTCGACGGAGTGGCCAGAGCGGAAGGCTTCATGGTGGTCTATGCTGAAGGAACATCCATCGCGGGGGATGAGCGGCATGCGTGGAACACCGGTTATCTGCTGCGGCGACAGGTTCAGGACGCCGATGACATCGCCTACTTTGATGCACTGATCGATCGATTGACTGGTGAGCACGGCGCGGACCCGGAGCGGATCTTTATGACGGGCGGATCCAACGGAGGCATGATGACCTTCGTGTATGCGGTGGCCCGCGCCGAGCGACTGGCAGCCATCGCCCCGGTTGTGTCCGCGATGTTTACCTTTGACCAGCGGCCGGCTGTCCCCCTGCCAATCCTGATGATCAACGGAGCAAAGGACGAGGAAGTGCCGCTGGAGGGAGGCATGAGCCGCAATCCGCTGGTGCGTCGCGCTCAGGAGGCTCCCTACAAACCCCTCGCGGAGATTGTTGAGTTCTGGGTGGAGTCCAATCGGTCGGCTGCAACGCCCCAGGTGCAGCGACAGGGCACGTTAACGACAACCGTGCACGAAGCAGGTGCGGACGGGGCCCAAACGATCTCCATCGTCGACTCCGCCGGCGGCCATGGCTGGCCCGGAACGCGGGCTCGGCGACAGGGAAATCAGCCGATCACGTCATTCTCAGGCGCCGAACGAATCTGGGAATTCTTTCGCGATCAACGCCGGAAAAAGTAAGGCTGCGAATCGTCGCGTTTCGCTCTGCGAAACGGACACTCAGTATTAAGTCGCATGACGTCGTACCGCAGACTACGACACGGCAATCCCGCATGCGGAGAAGGTCCATCCAATGGCATTGGCTGTCTGAAAAAAACATCTGGCTCCCCTCTCCCCTCCCAGGGGAG